>CAYRTP010000017.1:0-21571 GCA_964427175.1 uncultured Clostridium sp.
GCATATCCAGAATAAATATGGTCTTGTGGGGGCGGTAGTAGCGAATGAAGCGTTTCAGCATGGCTTTTGGTTCTCCTTTGGTTGATTACAACCTATTGTAGCATATTTTTCGGAGAATTACAAGAGGATTGGAAAAAGTGTGTTGACAAATTTCCCCATTTGTGGTATCATAGTCATTGGCTACCGACTGCTCGCAAGAGCAGCCTTACGGTGCGGTTGCTTTCCTTCATTTTCACGGGAAAGTATCTTTCATTGTTTTGAAGCCTTTCCCGATGGAAACAGAGGGGAGGTGATGGAATGTACGTAACCATCGAAGTGCTGTTAGCCTTCTGCGCTCTGCTCGTAGACCTGATCGCGCTCGTCGTTCTAATCTTTCAGAATAATAAAAAGAAATAACCGCCCGCAACCCTGGAAAGTGAAGGCGATTATTTCTTAATTCACACGGGGAAGCAACCGTATCGGTAGCCTTCCTGTCTTTATTATACGGCAAAAGGTTGAATTTGTCAATACCTTTTGCCGTATTTTTTTCTTCTTGCGCTTACTTCACCACAATGGTGTCCCCCAGATCCTCAAGCTCGGTGAAATGAGGACGCTCATCGAGGGAGCGGTTGGGGGCGTGGAAGGTGAAATACAGCCGACCGTCCAGGCCTCGGAAGATCATGCCGTGGCCGCCGTCGCTGGTATCCAGGGGCTTCAGGTGCTCGAACTCACAGCCAAGCTCACCGCCCTTGAACCGCGCCACGTATTCGACGTAGTTCCCTGCCTTGAAGGAGGACCAGATCATGAGCAGTTCCCCGGTCTTGGTGCGGTACATGAAGGGACCGTCGGTCACGTAATGGCCGGGGCCGCCTGCCTCATCAACCCCCTCCACAGAGGACGCATTGAACAGGGTCACGGTCTCGCCCACGGCCTCGGTCAGATCGTCGCTGAGGCGGGTGTAGCAGATGGTGCCGTCCAGGATCTGGGTGTGCTCATGGCAGAACACCAGGTAAGGCACGCCGTCGGGGGAGACGTACAGGGTACCGTCCAGGCACTCCCACTCCTCGGGGGTCGCCTGACCCTTGCTGTGGGGGACGAAGGGACCCATGGGGTTGTCCGCCTTGAGGATAAAGGTTCCCCGCAGGTTGTTATAGTCACGGGTAAAGGTGGCGAACATATAGTACGCGCCCTTGTACTCATGGACCTCGGGAGCCCAGTTGGACATGGTGTTCAGACCGTACTCCGCCGAGTTGAAGCACTCGTGGGGCTCGCTCCAGTTCTCCAGGTCCTCGGAGACGTACACGTCAAAGCCGCCGGTCTTGAGACCGAAGTCCTTGCCGCGGGTGCCGTACATATAGTACTTGCCGTCCTTGACGACAACATAGGGGTCACGGATGTTGATCTCGTTGCATTTCATGGTGAGATTTCCTTTCTGATCTGATACTTATCGTTCGATGCATACCCGCCGTCCCTCGCGGTCCAAAAAGGTGCATCGGATGTGCTGTAAGGGGACAATGTCTTGGGGAGGCTCCGTCGTCAGATCCTCGCGGATACCCGCGAAATAGCGGAGCAGGACGGTAGCGGGACCGCCCGACCAGGCGTGGTTGCGGGTACCCAGGTGGAAAAAATCCTCCCACAGGGTGGTATTGGGATTATCCATAAGAGGCTGATACCGACACATCATGCGTCGGAAGGCATCCGCCTTGTACCCCATCTCGCAGAGGGCGATGAGGACGTAATTCTCCATGTAGGGGGTGCTGTTGAACACCGACATCAAGAGGTAGCGGACCGCGGGATACTTGTCCTCCGAGCAAAGCCCCGCCAGCACCGCCATGGCGTTGGCGCGGTCGTCCGCCCAGCCGCTGCATGAGAAATACCGTCCCTGGGGGTTCCAGTAGCGGGATTCAAAACAGTTTTCAATGGCCTCCATGCGCGCCCGCAGGAAGCGATCAAAGCGGCTATCCCCCAGGGTCTCGGCCATAAAGGTTGCGAAACGCAGAGCGGAATAGTACCAGCAGATGTTCAGCACGGGAGCATCGCAGTTGTACAGGTGGTCGTACCACTCCCAGCCGCCCTTGCGGGGGATGACCACGCCCTCGTCATCGGTCTCCCACAGCATGAGGTAGCGGACGGCGGGCTCAAAGGCCAACTCCAGGATGTCACGCTCCCCCGTGGCACGGTAGTAGGAGGCGATCATGCCCCACTCGCTGATGGCGTTGAGGCTTTGGGAGGGGAGCTCACCCGCGTGGTCGCCCGGGACGTTGCCCATAAGCACGTCCCCGTGGCGTAGGTTGATGAAATCGCAGATGGCCTTGCGGAGCAGGAGCAGGCCCTTTTGGTCCAACAAGTAAGCCACCTGGGGAGCCTGGACCGACACGTCCCCGATCCATTGTCCCCGCTCTCGGTCGGGACAATCCATGTAGTTCTCCCGCATACAGACCTTGAGGGTGCGGGCGCACTTATCAAACAGGCGGTTCACGTCGGGGTTGTCGCAGGTGAAGGCAGTGGTGATCTCGCTGTCATAGCTACTCTCGCGGTAGCCCAGCTCCATGACCTCCACGGTGTCGGGGACGGTAAAGATCATCCGCTCCCCGAACAGCCAGTCCAGCATCTCGAACTCCTGCTCCCCTTCACGGCAGACATACTCGGCGCGGTGGCCGTGGTAGTGGTTGAAATCCCCGGGGCCCCCGTTGACGGCGTGGCGGTCGGTCCGCATATCCAGCACCTCGCCCCCGCGGGCGGTCAGCTTGATATAGGGGGAGGCGTGCATGGCGTAGGGCAGATCCACGGTGTAGGTCTGACCCTCACGAACAGGCGCGCAAGGAATGCGGTCGGTAAAACGCAACAGAGGAACAGGCCGCTCGGCCAGGGTCCCCCAGGGGGCATCGCCGTAGGCTCCCACCACCACGGCCTTGTGGGCTCCTTCCCTGCTCGGGCAGAGGGAGAAGGGCTTGACGCGGGCATCGTAGGCGGTATTGTCCCCGCCGTAGAGGTAGCTGGGACGCTCACGCTCGGGGGTGTAGTAGGCTTTGTCAATGGCGCAGAGGGTGTTCTCGTCACTGTAGATCCCCAACGCATGACAGGACAGAACCAGCCCCGCCTTCCCGCAGGTGCGATTGTTGCGGCCGCCGTTGCCGTAGTACCAGACGTGGACGACCAGCTCGTTGTGCCCCTCCCGCAGGTAGGGGGCAATCTCCACCCGATCGAAGTAGCCGCAACCGGGGGTACTCTCGCGGAACAGTCCGCCATCGAATACCACCAGCTCACCGTTGACGAACAGCCAATATTTGGTCTCGCACCCGATGGCAACCTCGGCAGAGGTCGGGACGGCGGCCAGGTCACAGTCGAAGAAGAAATCAGCCCGCTGATTGGGGGCGGAGTCGGGGGTGGGCCAGATCCATTTTTGATGTTGAAGCATGGGGCACTCCTTTTTCAGAACATCATCCGCTCCATGTACTCGGACACGAACACGGGATTGGTGGCCAGCTCCACGATACGGGTCTCGCGGGCCATAGCCTCGGAGGCGGGGCGGAGGTCGGCGCAGAGCAGAAGCATGGCGGCACCCGTCAGGGCGGCGTTGCCCAGCACCGTGACACGGTCGGTCAGCTCCTCGGGGAGAAGTCCGATCTTGCCCGCATTCTTTACGTCCAAATAACTGCCGAAGCCACCCGCGATGTAGAGGGTGTTGACCTCCTCACAGGACAGGCTCGCGGTGTGGATCAACGTCCGCATACCCGCGTGGATGGCACTCTTGGCCAGCTGGACCGCGCGGATGTCGTCCTGGGTGACCTCCACGGGGTCATCAATGATGGCGGGATCGTCCTCCAGGAAGCCGGTCTCATCCAAGGCTTCGGTGTCCAGAAGGGCGGCAACCGCGTCCACCAGACCGCTGCCGCAGAGACCGACGGGGTCAGCCTCTCCGATGACGTGGGCTTGGATCTCCTCGGTTCCGTCGGAGGAACGGGTGACCCATACGCGGTCCACGGCACCCGTCCGTCCCCCCATGCCCATGGAAATGCCCGCGCCCTCAAAGGCGGGACCCGCGGCGGTGGAGCAGGCGTACAGGGTATTTTCATGCCACAGAACCATCTCGCCGTTGGTGCCGATGTCGCAGAGCAGGGCGGTCTCGGGGATCTCCTTGAGGTCCGAGGCCAGCACCGCGGTGACGGTGTCGGCTCCCACGAAAGCGGCAATGCAGGCAGGAAGATATACGGGGGTATTCGGTTCCAGGGCGGTCAGCTCCAGCTCCGAGGCCGACACCGTCTCGCCAAAGAGCCGCTTGGCGGCGAAGGGGGCGTGGGTCAGGGGCTCCACGTCGGTCTCGGTAAAGAGGTGGAGCATGACGGTGTTGCCCGTGACGGTCACCCCGTCGATGGCGGCCGAGTTGATCCCCGCCTCGGCGGCCAGGTCGGCCAGCATCCCGCTGATGGTACGGCGGGTCAGCCCCGCGATCTTGGATGCGTTTCCCGCCAGGGCGGCCTCCATGCGGGAGATCACGTCGGCACCCCAGGCCGATTGGGGATTGAGACGGGAGGTCTCGGCCACCTTACGCCCCTCACGGTCGTAAAGACGGGCGGCCAGGGTGGTGGTGCCGATATCCACGGCGGCACCGTACCGAGAAAAGGCAGGCGACAGCTCCCGCCCGCCCATGGAGGCGGGGAACGCGCCGTCGGTGACGATCTGTCCCCTTCCCTGCTCGGCGGTGGTGACGGCGCAATCCCCCACAACCACGGTACGGCAGGCCAAACGGATTCCCCGCGCCAGCTCCTCGGCGGACAGGACCCGCATCTCGTCCTCAGCGGGCGGGCTCACCTCGCCCACAACGGTCACCAGGCACTTCCCGCACTTACCGTGCCCGCCGCAGGGCATATTCCCGTGCCCGTGGGAAGACAAAAGGCTCCCCAGCGAGGACCCTACGGGACAGACGTACTCGGTCCCGTTCAGCGTAACGATTGCCGTTACAGTATTCTTTGCTTGTTCCATATTTTCCTCTTTTTCCGTCAAAAAGCAAGTGGGAACCTACTCCCCCACTTTTAAAGGTTCTGGGGATTCTTAAGGGCCTTTCCCTAAAAGGCCCTTAAGCGGGTCAAGGGCAGAGCCCTTGCGATCCCCTCAAAGATCAAACAACACAGCTCCGAAATAGGTCACGGTATCCTGACCGTTGATGTACCTCATGCCGGCGGTGGGAGCGAGCTTGGAAACGTTGACACCGTAGGTCTCCAGGGAGGCTACGGCCAGGTCGGGGTGGCGGCAGGGCTCACCCGTGCGCTTTCCACAGACCTCGCACATACGGCATCCGCCCGCGCCCAGGTGAAGGATACGGGCCAGGGGCTCGGAGGCCAGCTTGTCGCGGATCTCCACCATGAGCTGATTGTGGCGGGCACCCGCCTCCATCATGCCCTCAAAATCGTAGCTGTCCTCCAGCTCGCTGACGGTCTGGTAGACCAGGGCGTAGGTGTAGGTGCGGAGCTCGGCCATCAGATCGTGAATATCGCCCGCGTCGGGAGGACACATCCAGTTACGGCCGTAGTTGCCGCAGACGTTGGCGGCGCACATATCCCGAAACGCCGCATCGGTCTGAATGTTCTCCACGGGAATCACCGAGGCGCGGTATGCACCCAGGGACAGGGCCAGGTTTTGAATTCGCTCAAATATAGGATTACTTTCCATAATATTCCTCTGCGGCGGCAAAGAATGCATCCAGATTTTCCCAAGGAGTCGCAGGAGGGATGTCGCATCCCGAGGAGATGACGAAGTTGGGGTAGGAGCAGCACTTGTTCATGACCTCCAGGGTGGCCGCCCGAACCGTCTCGGGAGTCCCCTGGCGCAGAACGCCCGCGGGATCCACGTTGCCCATCACCACTACGTCGGCGGGCATCTTGGCCATCATGTCGGCCATGTCGATGGAGTTACCGAAATGGTACGCATCCGCCCCCGTGGAGAGAATGGACTCGGTCATGCGGAGGACGTTGTCACCGCAGTTGTGGTAGATGACTACGAACTCCTCGTCCTGCACCGCCTCCACGATCTGCTTGACGTAGGGGGAGGAGAACTCCTCCTCCAAAGCGGGGGAGAGCAGGCCCGATACGGGCTCGGCCATCATGATGCCGTTGGCACCCGCAGCCTTGTAGGCCTTGGCGTACTCAATGAGGAAGGCGGTACACTTTTCCAGCACGATATGGACCATGTCGGGCTCGTCGTAGCAGTCCATCATGATCTCGGTCACGTCCAGAAGGCGCGCGGCCAGGGAGAAGGGACCGATGATGCCCGCCAGGACGGGACGGTCGGTGATGAGCTCCACAGCCTTGCGGATGGACTCCACGTACAGGCCCGAACGGGCGGAGCCTACGGCGGGGACAGCCAGCTCATTGGCCTCGTCCTCGTCATTGACCAAACGGCCCACGATGGTGGGGACCTCCTCGTCGCTGACGCGAACCGTGGCGCCAAAACACTCGGCCTCCACCGACAGGTCCATCAGGCTCACGGCGGCGGCGGCGTTCACCCGCTCAGCCACCAGCTTCATGCCCTCGGCCTGGCGATCGCTGTCCGAGATCAGCTCCCGTACCGTGATCCCCAAGAGGGACACCGACGGGAAAGACAAAATAGGCAACGGTACTTTACGGTCTGCCCCGATCATATCGGACAGCCATGCTTTCATATTACGCTTCATAATATATTCCTTTATACCTTTTTTTAGATTTTTTGGAGATTCTTAAGGACCTTTTTTGCAAAAAAGGTCCTTAAGCGGGTCCAGGGCAGAGCCCTGGCGCTTCCCATCAATACTTCCCTAACTCCTTGGCCAGGCCCGTGATCATTTTCATGTTCTCGAAGGAGACCGAGTTGGGGATGGAGTGGTCGGAGCCGAAGATGTAGCCGCCGCCCTCCTTGAGGACGGGGATGATGCGCTCCATTTCGGCGCGGACCAGATCGGGCTGATCCCAGAGCTGGGCGTTGATGCCGCCGTGGAAGGCCAGCTTGTCTCCGAAGGTGTTTTTGAGGTAGACGGGATCCATGCCCGCCTTGATCTCCAGGGGATTGAGGCAGTCAATGCCGATCTCCACCAGGTCGGGGACCAGGGGCTGGATGTAACCGCAGGAGTGGAGCTCCACCACACAGCCGTGCTCGTGGGCCCAGTCGGCGGCCCGCTTGTGGTAGGGCTTGAGCAGTTCGCGGTACATGGGGAGGGAGAAAAAGGGGGAGCCCTTGTAGCCCATGTCGTCGGGCCAATTCACCGAATCAAAGCGGTAACCCGCATCCCACAGACGGTCGGCAATGGCGATATCGATGGACAGGTAGGTGTCGAACATATCCTTCACCCACTCGGGGTCATCGTACATGGCCATGAGCAACGTCTCGGTCCCTACCATGTGGGAGTGGGTCACGTCAAATCCGAACCAAAAGCTCAGGCGAACGTATTCGCCTTTGGCACGCCAGGTATCGTAATCCCGTTTGAGCCACTCCAACGGCACGCGGGAATCCAAATCCTTCCACATCCGTGCCTTGGCCTCCTCCCAACGCGCGGGGGTGTTGTAGTAGGAGTCCAACACCTCGGGGGTGGAGTCCAGCTCCTTGAAATGCTTCTGGGTCTGTCCCCAGTTCGTGGTCACAATGTTGTAGCGGTCGGTGGATTCCAGAACCTTGTACTCATAGCGGGGGCTGTTGTCCAGACCCACGTGAACGATACGATCGAAGCCAAAATAGTCCTCCCACCATGCATCTTCGGGAAGCCCTTCCCGTTTCCAACGGGCAATCGTTCCGGCCCAAGCATTGTCGATCATGGGGATGCGGTCCGCCTCTTGATGCTTGATCGTACGCAGGATACGCTCGCGTGTCGTCATATTGGCCATCATCTTTCTCCTTTATAAAAACACGGTACGCGGTTGCCCACGCACCGTGTTTAGGTGTGTTGTGTATTGACTATGTGTAGAGAATCAGCCCTTGCAGAAGGCAGCAGCCGCGTCAGCCGCAGAAGCAGCGTCGGGGGTGTAGACATCAGCGCCGATCTTCTCGCAGTACGCCTCGTTGACGGGCGCGCCGCCGATCATGATCTTGACCTTGTCGCGGATGCCTGCCTCGGTAGCCTTCTTGACGACCTCCTCCATGACACCCATGGTGGTGGTCAGCAGAGCGGAGCAGCAGATGATCTGGCAGTTCTGGTCGATGGCGGTCTGAACGAAGGTCTCGGGGGATACGTCGGTGCCCAGATCCACAACCTCAAGGCCCTTACCCTCCATCATCATCTTAACCAGGTTCTTACCGATATCGTGCAGGTCACCCTGGACGGTACCGATGCAGACCTTACCGGTAGCCTGTACGCCGGCGGCGATCAGGTGGGGCTTCAGGATCTGAGTACCCATGTTCATAGCGCGAGCGGCAACCAGAACCTCGGGAACGTAAACTTCGTTGGTCTTGAACTTCTCACCGACGATGTTCATGCCCGCCAGCAGACCCTCGTTGAGGATGGCGTCGGGAGCCACGCCCTCGTCCAGTGCCTTCTGCACCAGCTCCTTGACGATCTTGGCCTTACCCTTTTGCAGATTCTCGGAAATTTCAATCAGAATGCTCATAGTGTGTTTCTCCTTTTGATGGTTTTGTTTGTATTTGCGACAGCTTTTTTACTTTCTTTATTACGCGGCTTCATTATACCATAGATTTGCTCGGAATATATGAAAAAATTGTTAAATTTCACAGTTTTTTTGATTGCGTGAATCACAGAACCGCGTTGATGGTCTCCTCCAGGGCGATCTCGGACCATCTCCACAGACGCTTGGGGTCATTCTTGACGGTGGTGATGTCCTTGAGCAACAGCTCCAGCCCCAGGCCGTGGGCCTTGGCGGCGGCCATGGTGCGGCGGAGGTCCTGACGGACCAGCTCCTCATCGAAGGTGGCATGGGCCAGGAAGGCAGGAGTCGGCTTATTGGACATGATGTACTCCTTGGGGAGGGTCGCCGCGAAGTGCTCACGGTCGCTCCAGGGGCTGCAGGAAACCTTGCGGATGTTGGGCATCCGACTGATCACGTCCAGACGGTCATCCAGCCGCTCACAGCAGCCGTAGTAGACCGACTTGAAGCGGGAGAAGATCTTGGACATATAGGGGACCTCAAACTCCTCGTTGATGGCGGGGGATACCGCGGTGAAGAGTTGGGCCATGCTGAAGGTCCAGCCGTCGTAGGAGGTGGCGTGCTCCGCCTCGCGGTCGCCGTCCGCGAAGGTGTAGGAGCAGTGGCACATATTGGAGCCGATATCGTACGCGCCCAATTCATTGATCTGATCCAGCTGAGCCAGGAAGGCGTTGGTGTAGCGGTCCACGATGGCGTGGATCAGCTCGGGGCGGTCGATGAGGTCGATGTAGCAGTTCTCCACGCCCTTCCAGAAGGTGATCTGATCCCACAGACCCGAGTGGACCTGGATGCCGTTCCACTTGATGGGTGCCACGCCCGCGAAAATCTCGGAGGCGGCCTCCCAACGCTCGGCGGCGGCGGCCTGATCCAGGGTCAGGACCGGAGTCTGGATCTTGGCCACGTCCTCCATCTCCTCAAATTGATCCTCATAGAGGTGGCTCTGGATCTGTCCCGTGGAGTTGTGGGCCAGGGGGCGGGTTGAGATGCCAAAGCCGGTATTGTGAATGGGGCGGTCAATGCCCACGTAAGGATTGAGTACCATATCGGCGGGCATATGCTCCCACTTGTAGCTCAGCATACGCAGACCCCACTCTACGCCACGGAAGTAAGGGTCCTCTACCTTGCACTGCAAAAAGCCGTCCACGTCCAGCTCGTGCCAGGGCATCTGCTCGATGGAGATCATGGGCTTTTGCATCTGATGGTTGTTCAGCGCGCGCCACAGCTCACGCTTTTCATTATTGCGGTCCGAGAGGGCGTAGCCCATGTAGCGGCTCGCCAGCTCGCGGAGGATGTCGCGGTCGTGTTGATTGATGAATGTTACAGACATATCCTGCCTCCTGTATTAAATTTTGATCTTCTTGATCTCCTCAGCGTAATACTGCACCAGCTCGAACTTGGAGCCGGGCATGAGTCGGTGGTCGGGACAGGGGATGAAGCCGCCCAGGGAAGCCAGCCGTTTCATGCGCTCGATCTCGGCATCCACCGCGGTCTTGTCCTTGCGGAAGGCGGTCTTGTCCATGCCGCCTACGCCTCTCTGCTCGAGGCCGTACTTCTTACGGGCAGGCTCGAACTGGTCGCCCCAGACCCCCACCTCGATGGGGAACAGGGTGTTAACGCCGTTTTGGATCCAGGTATCCTGGATCTGCCCCGTCACGCCGTCGCAGTCCAGGGAGATGATGTCGATGCCGTACTGATGGCAGAGATCGTTGCGCTTCTTGTAGTGCTTGGCGCAGAGCTCGTCGAACTTGGCGGGGGAGAGCAGGGGACCGTTCTTGAAGCAGATATCCTCCCAGTAGTGGGCGAAATCGAACTTGGCCCCCGTCTCCAGCACCGCCTTGGCACACTGGTACTGCATCTCGGCGTAGGTGTCAACGATGTCGGCAAACAGGTCCTCGTCCTCATCGTAGAGCAGGTAGCTCATACCCATCACCGAGGTCATGTCGCGGATCTGCCCCATCAGCGAGCCCAAATGGAGGCCGACGGGGCGGTCCATGTCGCGGGTCTCGTTGAAAGTCTTGAAGTATTCCAGATTGACCCGCTCGGGGGTGAACTGCATCTTGGGCTTGAACAGGGTCTCGAATGCTTCCCTGTCCTTGAGCAGGTAATCGTCCTCCGAGGGAATGGAGTTGACACCGGGCTTGACCTTCTCGATGATGCCGTTGTTGTTCAGGATACGGCGGGAGCCGTCGGGCAGAACCTCCAGCTCGGTCCAACCGAAGCCGGGCATAAGCCCATTGGCGGCACAGACACAGTTATGCCAGTTAAAGTCCCATCCGATGAGCTTGTCCAGCTCACGGTCCTTGGGGGAGCCGTCCCAGTTGCCCTCGGCCAGCTCGCGGGGGATCTTTCCCTGGTCGGCCCACTCGGTGAGCAGCTCCCCCCAATAGCCAAAGTGGACCGCAGGCATACGGTCAACGGGCTTGTAATGCAGAATATTCATGGCTCTTTCGCGGTTGGTCATGATGGTTCTCCTTTGTGGTAATTTTTTTAGGCACTTGCCAAAGACCTCCGTTTTTTCACGAAGCTCTCGGGCTTTCGTCATTTTATCATACAAATATATATTCCGTAAACATTTTATGAACCGCGATTCCGACGTAGGCTCACTCCCGCGCCAGCTTGTAGATCAGATCGTAGGCAAACTCCAGGTCCTCGATGGTGCAGTGATTCTGCACGAAGTGGGTGGTACAGACCAGCCACCGCTTGCCCTTGAGCAATCCGAACACACGGCGGATTTCGGCCTCCAGCTCCTCTCGGGGCATGAGGCCAATGGCGTACTGCACGCAAACACCGCCTAGGATGGCGAACTGATCCGCGTACTTGTCCAAATACACGTCATAGGACATCCCCGCCCGCTCCTGCCAGGGGTGAATGACGTCCAGCCCGATCTCGGCCAGATCGTCCGCCACCTTCATGACGCAACCATCGGAGTGGAGGCTGCAGAACGCCCCACGGCTGTGGACGTGATCCACTACCTTCTTCAAGTGGGGATAGACGATCTCCTTCCAAAGAACGGGGCTGAACATGAGATCCTTCTGGGCACCCCAGTCATCCGAGATGTGGATCATATCAATGCCCAGGTCGATGCAATGGTCGGCAAACTGAATGGTCCACTCGGCCTGACGGCGGTAGAGCTCGTTCAGCTCGTCGGGATACACCGCCAGCCACATGAGATGGTTCTCGATGCCGAAGACACCGTTGAAATTTTCAAAAAAGCCGGGGGTCTGGACGTAGCAGAAGCGGCCTCTCGCCTTATGATGGGCCAGGGAGGCGCGGAGGCCGTCGTAAGCCTCGGGAATATTGGGGTCCAGGAAAATGGGCTGATCCACCAGAAGATCGGGGGTCAGATCCTCACTGCCCATAGGAGCGATGGAATTGATGAGCTCCCCGTTAAACACGCCGGGACCGCCGAACAGATGGGCGATATCAAACTCATACTTATCCTCAAAAGCCTCAACAGAGCCCCAGCGAGCGGCGATCTCGCCGCCCAGGTTGGCAGAGACCCAGCCGTAGATGGGCTGGCGGTCGTAGGGCTGGCCCAGGATGGCCGCGCGGACGCGTTCGGTACTATTCATGGAAACACCTCCAAAGTGATATCGATTTCATACGGCTGCGATGCCATACGATTGAGATTGTTCAAACAAAGCCGTGGGATTCTTGGTGTATTCGAACAAGAGAACCCCTGACACGCTTTCCCTTTTTATATCATATAAACGGATATTTGTCAAGTAGCAAACCTCAAAAAAATGGGAACGGCCGAATTTTTTTCAGCCGTTCCCTTGCGTGGACGGTATTCAGTTGCCGAGGAGCAAGCCGATCCAGGTCTCCAGGGTGGCACCGTCGATCATGCCCACCGAGGTGGACACCAATTGACCGCGGGCATTGATGAAGTTGGTCTGGGGGATGGCCTCCACCTGATAGGCGTAGGCGGCCTCGAAGGCCACGTCGAAGTACACGGGGAACGTGTAGCCGCAGGAGGCGATGTGGGCCATGGCGGTGTCAACGGTCTCGCTGTAGCCGTCGGTCAGGTTGACCATGACGAAGTGGACCCGATCGCCGTACTTCTTGTAGGCCTCCTCGAAGTCGGGCATCTCGGCCTTACAGGGCGGGCACCAGCTGGCCCAGAAGTTCAGCACGATGGGCTTCCCCACCAGGTCGGAGAGCTTGACGGCGTTGCCGTTGGTATCCAGAACGGTAAAGTCGGGAGCTAAATTCTCCAAAGGCTCCTGCACAGCGGGCTGAGTGGTTTCCTCATGGGAGGGCTGGGTGGAAGGCGCGGTGTCGGGGGTACCCTGGGCGGTCCCTTCGGTCACGCCTTGGGTCATATCTTCGGTCGTACCCGCGGTGGTCCCTTCGGGCGTGCTGTCGGTGGTACCGTTGGCCGCCCCGTTGGTCCCACCTTCGGTGACACCACCGGTGATACCATCGGTGATGCCATCCGTGATACCGTCGGTATCCGCAGGATCATGAGCCGTGTCACAGGCCGCGAAGGAAAACAGCACAGCGCTCACAAGCAGTGCCGTCAGAATATGATTCAGAACTCGTTTCATGATTTTGATCTCCTTTTTGTATACGAATGGGTTTTCTGTGGGTATATTATAACACAGATCGCTCCCCTTGTCTATAGCATTCAAAAAAATTGTTTCGAATCAAATTTCTTCCGCAAAAACCGTGAATGGGAACCCCTCGGACGGCGCAGACTATCGAATACAGTCCCGCCGTCACACGGCAGACCATACGACTGATACTACAAAACTTGACTGGGAGAGCGTGCCTCCGGCGGCTTAAGGGCCTTTTAAAAAAGGCCCTTAAGAATCCCAAAAACTTTGAAAAAGGTTTACGAGGGATGCGAGAGGACACCAAGAACCATAGGGGGCATCACCATGGGGCCCCTACCCCATTGGTATATGGGGGCTGTATTCAAGATTTTTATTGCAAAATAGTATGATACGAAAGGATGAGGTCCTATGAAAGTATATATCAAGCTGACAGCCATAGCCCTGTGCCTGGCCGCTCTTTGCGGCGTGCTGGGTGCCTGCGCCCGCGGAGGCTCCGACGGAGAGGGCACGGGTACGGGTCCCTCCGGCAACAACGGAGGCAACAGTGCCGCAGGTAAGACCGTGACCCTGACCATCTGGGGCTCCCAGGAGGACCAGCAGATGCTCAAGGAGATGTGCGATGCCTACGCCAAGGAGAACCCCGACAAGACCTACAAGTTCCAATTCGGTGTGCTGGGCGAGGGCAACTCCAGTGACAAAATCCTCAACGACGTGGAGGCAGGCCCCGACATTTTCAACTTCCCCAGCGACCGCATCAACGCCTTCTACGCAGGCGGAGCCCTGGCCCGCATCGGCGGCGACCTGGAAACGAGGGTCAAGGCTGACAACGCTGAGGGTGCGGTGGATGCCGCCACGGTGGAGGTCAACGGAGAGGACCACCTCTACGCCTTCCCCGTAACGGGCGACAACTGCTATTTCCTCTACTATGACAAGAGCGTATTCGAGAACCCCGAGGACCTGCAGAGCATGGACCGCATCCTGGACGTAGCCGAGGCGGCGGGCAAGAAGGTCCACTTCAAGATCAACGATGACGGCTGGTATCTGGCCTCCTTCTTCTTTGCCGACGAGGATCTGAAATACGACGTGACCTACAACGCCCGCATGGTGGAGGAGAAGGTGGAGATCAACTTTGACTCGGAGGATGGGTTGGAGGTCATGAAATCCATCCGTCACTATATCAATCGGGACGGCTTCGTGGCCCAGACCGATGACTCCAAGATCATCGCCGCCTTCACTCCCGACGCAAATGGTAACCGTGAGTGCGCCGCCGCCGTCAGCGGCACCTGGAACGCCGCCACCATCAAGGAGCTGTTGGGGGAGAACATGGGTGTCTGCATCCTGCCCACCGTCAAGATCGGCGGGGAGGACGTGCGGCTGTCGGGCTTCATGGGCTACAAGCTCATGGGGGTCAACGGCTACAGCCAGAACAAGGGCGAGGCCGCCAAGCTGGCCGCCTACCTGACCAATGAGGAAAACCAGCTCAAGCGTTTCAAGGTCCGCGGTCTTGGCCCCACCAACAAGAAGGTTGCTTCCCTGCCCGAGGTCATGGACGATCCCATCATCGCCACCGTCCTGGAGCAGGCCGCCTATAACCGCTCCCAAAAGGACGTTCCCTCGGCCTTCTGGACTCCTATGGCCAGCCTCATCACCCCTCTCCTCACCGCCAAATCCGAGGGTAAGACCGTCACCGACGAACAGCTTCAGGGATATTTGGACGCTCTGTGCAAGCAGATTCGGAAGGGATAAAAAAGGAGGGGCTCTGCCCCTGACCCCGCGACCCCTTCTTGAAAGAAGGGGTCGATCCCAAGAACTTTAGGAGTACAATATGCAAAACCAAACCACACAATACGAACCCCAAAGGGGGCTTGTCCGCTTCGGGCGTTCCTTCATAGCGGGGGTTAAATCCGCCCCCAAGCGGACGGCCGCGCGGGTGGGGGATTTCTTTCGGAGGTGCGCCGCCCGCGTCCGTGACTTTTTCCTCCACTTCACCCATGGCGACGTGATCACCAAGGTCTCCTACCTGGTCATGGGGCTGGGGCATCTTCTGCGGGGGCAAGCGGCACGGGGGGTGATCTATTTGGCCCTGGAGGGGCTGTTTATCCTGTATATGGTGGCCTTCGGAGGGCGGTATCTGGGGATGTTCTTTGAGAACTTCCCTGCGGGGGGCAACGTCGGGCGGGTGGAAACCCACGTCTCGGACGTGTGGGATGCCGAGCTGGGCGAGTACGTCAAGATCGCGGGAGACAACTCCTTCCACATCGTGCTCTACGGCATCCTCTCGGCCTTTATCATCCTGTTCTTCGCCCTCACCTATCTGCGGTCGGTGCGGGAGTCCTACGCCCTGGAGCAATCCGCCATCATCGGACGGCGGCCCGACGGCCTGCGGCGGGACCTGGCCCTGTTGGGGGACGGCAAATTCCACGTCACCCTCCTGTCCCTCCCCATGGTGGGGCTGTTCGTCTTCACGGTCATCCCCCTGGCCACCATGATCCTCATCGCCTTTACCAGCTATGATGCCAACCACGAGGTCCCCGAGCACCTGTTTCAATGGGTGGGCCTGCAGAACTTCGGGGATATGCTGGAGGGAGGCTCGTCGCTGGGAGCCACCTTCCGTCGGGTGCTGACCTGGACTCTGACCTGGGCCTTCTTCTCCACCTTCTCCAACTACTTCGTGGGGATGCTGTTGGCTCTGCTCATCAATAAAAAGGGCATCCGCCTCAAAAAACTCTACCGTACCCTGTTCGTGGCCACCATCGCGGTGCCCCAGTTCGTGGCTCTGCTCATCATGTCCAAGATGCTGGACACGGGCGGCGGCGTTCTGGGAAGCGGCGGCGGTATCATTACCCAGCTCATTGAAAACCTGTTCGGCTACCATCTGCAGTTCGGGCTGGACATTCTCACCACCCGTATTTGCATCATCCTGGTCAACCTGTGGATCGGTGTGCCCTACAGTATGCTGCTCTGCAGCGGTATCCTCATGAACATCCCCGAGGACCTCTACGAGTCCGCCCGCATCGACGGCACGGGTCCCCTCCGCCGCTTCATGAAGATCACCCTGCCCTATATGCTGTTCGTCACGGGACCCTACCTCATTACCCAATTCATTGGCAACCTGAACAACTTCAACGTCATCTTCCTGCTCAGCGGCGGCGGTCCCGGGGACCTGTCCCTCTACACCAACGGTGCCAAGGGCACCGACCTGCTCATTACCTGGCTCTACAAGCTCTCCCTGGGTGCCGACCGTAACTACAAGCTGGCCTCGGTGATCGGTATCTTCGTCTTCATCATATCTGCCGTTCTGTCCCTGGTGGTCTACAATCGATCCTCGTCGGTGAAAGGAGAGGAGCATTTTCAATAATGCCGCAATCATCTATGAACAACACATCATTCGATTCCAAAAACGCCTCCCCCGCCCACAGAGGCGGGATGCGGGCCAAGCGCGCCGCAGGCAACACCGCGGGGCAGGTGGTGCTCACCGTCCTGGCGGTGCTGTGGATCATCCCCCTGTTCTACCTGCTGGTCCAATCCTTCCGCGCCGAGCCCGGGGCCTGGAGCCCCACCTTCTTCCCTCAGACCTGGACCCTGGACAACTACAAGCGTCTCTTTACCGAGACCGAGTTCCCCCGCTGGTACGGCAACACCCTGCTCATCGCCGTGGTGAGCTGTGCCATCACCACCCTGTTCGTGCTGGCGGTGTCCTACGCCTTCAGCCGCATCCGCTTCCCTGCCCGCAAGCCCCTCATGAACGTCATGCTGATCCTGGGTATGTTCCCCGGCTTCATGTCCATGTCGGCGGTGTATTTCCTGCTCAAGATCCTCCTGCCCGGTTACTACCAGTCCCATATCAGCCTCATCATCGTTTACTCGGCGGGGGCGGCACTGTCCTACTATATCGCCAAGGGCTTTTTCGACACGGTCCCCAAGTCCCTGGACGAGGCCGCCCGCATCGACGGAGCCAGCCGCGCGCGGATCTTCTCCAAGATCATCCTCCCCCTGTCGGGCCCCATCATCATCTACACCATTCTCATCAGCTTCATCTCTCCCTGGTGCGACTATATCTTCGTGTCCTACATCCTCTCGGGTGTCCCCGACACGGGGATGTACACCGTCTCCCTCGGGATGTTCCGCTGGCTGGAGCGGGAGATGATCCAGCAGTATTTCACCACCTTCTGCGCCGCCGCCGTGGTGGTGGCCCTGCCCATTACCCTGCTGTTCATGTGGCTGCAGAAGTACTACGTCCAAGGCGTGACGGGCGGTGCGGTGAAGGGGTAAACGCAACCATCACCCCATTTTTACAGTTTTAGGAGTCCTTAGCACCCTTTTCCAAAAAGGGTGCTAAGCCGCCGGAGGCACGCTCCCCCGCACTCCTCCATTACATTCAAAAAGGAGTAAATCCGATGGCAAGCCTATCTCTCAAGCATATTTACAAGGTCTACGATGACAGCACCAAGGCGGTCAACGACTTCAACATGGAGATCCGCGACAAGGAATTCATCGTATTCGTGGGTCCCTCGGGATGCGGAAAGTCCACCACCCTGCGGATGATCGCGGGGTTGGAGGACATTTCGGCGGGGGAATTACGCATCGACGACGTGATCGTCAACGACGTGGAGCCCGGAGATCGGAACATCGCCATGGTGTTCCAGAACTACGCCCTCTACCCCCACATGACGGTGTACGAGAACATGGCCTTCTCCCTGCGGACCGCCCGCGTCCCCAAGGACATCATCCACCAAAAGGTCATGGAGGCGGCAAGCATCCTGGGCATCTCGGAATACCTGGAGCGCAAGCCCAAGGCCCTGTCGGGCGGTCAGCGTCAGCGGGTGGCCCTGGGACGGGCCATCGTGCGAAGCCCCAAGGTCTTCCTGCTGGACGAGCCCCTCTCCAACCTGGATGCCAAGCTCCGCGCCGCCATGCGGGCCGAGATCACCAGACTCCACGAGCGGCTGGGGACCACCTTCATCTACGTCACCCACGACCAGGTGGAGGCCATGACCATGGGAAGCCGTATCGTGGTCATGCGGGGGGGCTTCGTCCAGCAGATCGACACCCCAAAGAACCTCTACAACCACCCCGCGAACCTGTTTGTGGCGGGCTTTATCGGCACCCCCCGCATGAATTTCTGGCCCGCCGTCCTGAAGCGGGAGCAGAATACCGTCCGCGTGAGATTGGACAGCGGCACCGAGCTGACGGCGGACTACGCCACCCTCAATCGGGTGCAGACCCGCTACATGGACGGTGCCCACCCCATCATCCTGGGAGTCCGCCCCGATGACGTGATCCCCTGGCGTGAGGACCTGGACCCCCAACGCTGGCAAAAGCTCCCCATTACGGTCACCGTGGTGGAGGCCCTGGGCGGGGAGACCCTGGTCTACGGCCACCTGGGGACCAATATCCCCGATACCGCTCCCATCGGGGAATCCGCCGAGGCCTCTCCTAAATCGGATGGCTCCGACCCCAACGCGGTCATCGTCAAGGCCCCCGCCGATTTTGAAACCACGCGGGGAGCGGTGCTGGACGTGGCGGTGGACCTCCGCAAGCTCCACCTCTTCGACAGAGCCAGCGAGACCAGCATCAAGCCGCGGATCCCCACCGAAAATCTCTGCGAATGCATCTGCACCCGCACGGGGGACACCCCCGCCCTGACCTTTGCCGCCCAACGCTTTCCCCTGCCCCCCGCCCTGTGCGGCGGGACGGCTGCCGCGTCGGACAGAGACGAAAAAGCCCCCGCCACCCTCATCCTGCCTGCCGAGGCCATCCTGCTGGGCACGGGGAGCGGGCGGGCCCGCGTGGAGGAAACCGAGGTCTTTGACACCGAAACAGCCCCCCGCACCCTGTACCGCCTGACCGTGGGAGAGGTCACCCTGTTCGCCCTGGAATCCGCTCCGCCCCGCTTCGGGACGGGGGACACCGTCCCCTTCGACCTGGATTTCAGCCGCGTTACGGTGGAGGCCTGCGGGATCATGCCCCTTCCCATCGAAAATCGGCTGGACGGGCAGTTCATCAAGGAAAAGGAGATCGACGATACCCCCGGGAGCCCCACCCGCGGAAAAAAGGTCTACCGCTTCTACCTGGAGATTTCGGACCGCCCCGTGACCGCCGAGGAGACCCTGTGCCAAAAGCTCTTTTCCTGCAAGGGCACCGCCATTTTTCACACGCCCCTGTCCTACGTCATCCCCGTAGGAGCCGTGACCGTGGCTCCCCGAGGTCCCAACCAAGACCCCGCCGCCGACAGGCAGACTCTCTCGGGCAAGGTGATCGAGATCCTGGACTACGGCCGCACGGTCTACGCCCGCATTGCGGTGGGCAGTCAGACCATCATCGCCCCCTACACGGGGAATCGGGGGGACGCGGTGAGTCTGGTCTTCGACCAAAGCCGTCTCTCGGTGGTGGATCGGGAGGCAGAGATCATCATTGTGTGATGCCGACAGAGTGGCAAAAAGAACCGCGGAGAGCTTCCCTTTTGGGGGCTTCCGCGGTTTTCTGATTTTTATGGTTCCTGCCGACCTCCGCCCAGCAGACGGCTTCGATCCTTCACCCGCTTTCTTCTCCCCATTAGTCCGCCCGCAAAGAGGGCCCCCGCATAGATGGGATCAAAGATCAAAGTGGTGAGAACAATATGCCCCATTCGGATGGATTCCGTATCCATATCAGCCAGCAGGTAGGCAAAATACGTAGGGATCATCATAATATATACGTTGCCAAAGGAAATGATGCAGAGCAGCATATGGACGAGCGCGGGTGCGGCCCCATGAAGGAGGAGCGTTTTCGTCGAGGGCGGTGTGCGATCGGTGTACCATTCACGGCATGACATCATGACCAAGGCAATGACAGCCACCAAGGTTGAAGTGAAGATCAAGGTGATATACTCAATTTTTTCGTTTTCGGGGCGAAACGCCTGACACACATAGTAGGCGACCCAACCGAACAGAAAGCCCAGCCACCCCGCTCCCAAGATTTTCACGACGTTCAAGAGTATTTTGGATACAGCGTCTTTCGGTGTCATGTTCTATCCTTCCTTCTTCGTATTTCAACGGATGTGTCAATCCTCTGTCCAAGCGGCGTTCTGCTCCTGCGCCTGGCGGACCTGCTCGGCTTGCCGAGCTTGTTCGGCTAGCATCATATCCTTGACCTTCATGAGTCGGGTAGTATTCCCGCGCTCGTTTTCTTCCAGCTTCATCTTGATGGTCTTGATGGTCTCCAGGTAGCGGGGCATCATGATATACTCCAGCGCGTTGACGCGGCGGCGGGTCTTTTCGATCTCCTCGGCCAGCATCTGGGCGGTCTTTTCCAGCTCGGCCAGCTTCACCAAGTCCTCCAGAATGCCGTTGAGTTCGCGGGCGGCGGCATCCAGCTCGCCCGAGGTAAAGGCCATACCGTAGTTATACCCGTCGGTGCCCCCCTCGGAGAGGACCTGCAGGGAGAACACGGGCACCGTCACGCTCATGACGTTGCGGTAGCTCACGTCCAGCACGCCCTCCTTCTTGGGCAGGACCAAAGCCTCCTTGAGCATCTGAGGACTGACCGTCGCGCTGGCAATGCTGAAGCTGCTGTGTACCTGCGCCAAAGAGGCCTCCACCCGCTCGCGGAGCTCCTTGTTCTCGCGGACGACCTCCAAAAATTTCTTCATCAGCTCGTCGCGCTTATCCTTGAGCAGCTTGTGGCCCCTACGCGCCGTCGCGTAGCGCGCCTGTACCTTCTTCAGTTCCATCCGCGTGGGATTCACTCGTAATTCTGCCATGGTCTCTGTCCTTTCTTGGGGGAGGGAGTTGGGGAACGAGGGGCTCTGCCCCTGGCCCCCAGCAGGGCACTGCCCGCCAAGCAAGCTCGGCGGCACCCGGTTAAGAACCTTTTGAAAAAAGGTTCTTAACAATCTCCTAAAACTTTTAAAAAGTGGGAAAATGTTTTTTTTGTTTGACGGATGAGGGGTGGCCACCGGAGGCCGCTCTCTTTAATCCTTAATCGGCCAATACTTCTCCACCAGCTCGGGCTTGATACGCTTCATTTCGGAGCGGGGGAGGATGGAGAGAAGCTCCCAGCCCAGATCCAGGGTCTCCTCGATGGAGCGGTTCTCGTTGAAGCCTTGGTTGATATACTTTTCCTCAAATTCATCCGCGAACCTGGCGTAGAGGCGGTCCATGGGGGTGAGGGCGGCCTCGCCCAGCACCACCATCAGCTCCTTAGCCTCCTTACCTCTCGCGTAGGAGGAGAACAGCTGGTTCATGGTGCCCGCGTGGTCCTCACGGGTCTTGCCCACGCCGATACCCTTGTCCTTCAGACGGGACAGGGAGGGCAGCACGTCCACGGGAGGCATATAGCCCTTACGGTACATCTCGCGGGAGAGGATGATCTGTCCCTCGGTGATGTAGCCGGTCAGGTCGGGGATGGGGTGGGTCTTGTCGTCCTCGGGCATGG
>CAYRTP010000018.1:0-21411 GCA_964427175.1 uncultured Clostridium sp.
CTTCAGCACGTGGCGGAGGGAGTCATTGATGCAGGTCTCGATACCGAACAGAAGCTCGGCCAGGATGCACATCAGCTCGTAGGTGTGGTGGACGGGGAGCACCGACATGACCACGTCGTCGGAGGTAAAGCAAACCGTCTCGCAGGCGGCGTTGACAGCGGCGAAAATGTTCTTCTGGGAGAGCATAACGCACTTGCTGGTGCCGGTGGTACCCGAGGTGAACAGCATCTCGGCCATCTCCTCGCGGTTGTCCACGTGGGGGTACTTGTAGCCCTCACGCTCAATGCGGCTGTGGCCCAGCTCCAGGACCTGGTCGAAGGAGGTCACCTTGGCATCGAAGGTGTTGTCATAGGCGGGGGTAACGGGAACGAAATACTCCACGCCGGTCAGGTTCTCGGAGATGGCCTTGACGAACTTCTCGTTGAAGGACTTGGAGTAAATAACGGCCTTGGCCTCCACGATGTCCAGGAACTTGCAGACCTCGCCCACGTCCAGCTCCTTGTCCATGGGGACAATGACACAGCCCGCGGCCAGGGCGGACAGGTAGGTGCAGATCCACTGGGGAGAGGTGTCACCGATGACGGCGACCCGCTTGCCCTTCAGACCCATGGCATCAAAGCCGGCGGCGCAGGCGTGGATCATCCCATGGAACTGGGTATAGGTCAGGGTCTTGATCTCCTTGCCGACGTAGTAACGGTAGGCGATCTTGTCGCCGTGCTCACCGACCTGCTCGATCAGGTCCAGCACGTCACAGGCGCGGGGCGCGATACGCTCCATACGGGGGCGATTGATGGGCTTGTGCTTCTTGGCGGTGATTTTGGTTTCGTTTGCCATAATGCGTCCTTTCTCGGGCGGGATGCTTCCCTGCCCGCTCCCCTCGGGGAGTCCCATGTAATATATTGTTTGTTTGTCTAACTAATTTTTTCAGCCCGCATACGGGAATCGAGAGGGGGATAAGCCGCTCTCGGTTCCCGATGTTATGGTGTGATTTTATTTCCCCACGCAGAAGCGGGAGAAGATTTCGGTGAGGACGTCCTCACCCATTTCACGGCCGCAGAGTCCGCCCAGCTCGCTCATGGCGGCGCGGATATCGTCGGCGCAGATGTCGTAGGGCAGTCCCGCGTCCAGGTTCTCGGCGGCGGTGCGGAGACAGCTCACGGTCTCCCGCAGGGCGGCGGCCTGTCGGGCACTGAACACCACGGCTTCCTCCCCCATACGGAGGTCCCCGTCGATAAACACCCGCTCTACGGCCTCACGAAGGGCCTCAAAGCCCTCTCCCGTGACCGAGGAGATGTGGACCGCCTGCATCCCTTCCCCATCCTCTGCGGGGCTTGTAGGGGCAAATGAGGGGTCATTCCCCAGCAGGTCCTGCTTGGTGTAGATGCGGACCACGGCCTTTCCCTGCTCGGCAAGGGCGGCGGCCAGCTCATCGGCCTCAGCATCGGGCTCGGATGCGTCCGACAGGACCAGGGCCAGCTCGGCCTCGTCCAGGGCCCGTCTTGCCCGCTCCACGCCGATCATCTCCACGGGGTCATCCGACTCCCGCAGGCCCGCCGTATCCGACAGGCGGAGGGTGACCCGTCCCAGGGAGACGGTATCGGTGAGCACGTCGCGGGTGGTTCCCGCGATGGCGGTGACGATGGCGGCCTCACGGCCCACCAGCCGATTGTAAAAGGCACTTTTGCCCACGTTGGGGCGGCCGCAGATCACGGTGGGTACTCCCTCCGCGATGGCGTGGCCTGTGCGGTAGGTGGAGATCAGCCCTTGCAGGGTGTCCGCGGCGGTATCGATGGCGGCGCGGATCTCCTCGAGGGGCATTTCGGTCAGATCCTCCTCGGGAAAGTCCATTCCCGCCTCCATGTTGGCCAGGACGGCGCAGAGGTCGGTGTAGACCGCCTCGGCGGAATCGGTCAAGAGCCCGTTCATACCCGCGCGAGCCAGCTTCACCTGCTCGTCGTTCCCCGCGTCCAGAAGGTTACCCAGGGCCTCGGCACGCTCCAGGTCCAGCTTCCCGTTCAGGTAAGCCCGACGGGTGAATTCCCCCGCCAGGGCTTGTCTGGCACCCGCCCGCAGGCAGGCCTCCAGGACGTTGCGGGTGACCAGCACGCCGCCGTGGCAGGCGATCTCAGCGGTATCCTCACCCGTAAAGGAGTGGGGCCCGCGGAAGACGGTGCAGAGGGCATCGTCCAGCGCCCTGCCGTCCTCGGGGTCGCGGACCAGGCCGTAGACGGCGGTGCGGTTGGGGTGGGCCGACAAGGGCTTGCCGTTCACGGGGAAAAACACCCGCTCGGCCACGGTCAAAGCCTCATCGCCCGACAGGCGGATCACCGCCACGCCTCCCTTCCCGTAAGGGGTGCTGACCGCGGCAACGGTATCAAAGGGAGAAACCGTCATGGCGGGGATTACTCCTGCTCGGAGGCAGTATCCTCGGTTGCGGTCTCCTCCTCCTCGCTGTAGGTAGCGGCGGAGAGGTCGATATCAAAGGGATCGTGCTCCTCCTCGCCATCGAAGATGGAGGTGCCCTGCTTGCGGGTCTCGCCCGTCAGGGACTCACCGGTCAGAGGATCCACGGTGCGGTTCCCGCTGCCCGAACGGCGGCGGCGGTTACGGTTGCGGTTGTTCCCCGAAGCACTCTTCTCACCCGAAGCGGCGGGAGCCTTGGCCTTGATGCCGGCGGTGGGCATACCCTCCTCCTCCAGGTAGATCACGATGCGGCGGTTGTTCTCCACGCCGATGGAGTTGGTGGCAACACCCTCCATGTGCTGGATCTCGGAGTGGATGATGCGGCGCTCGTAGGGGTTCATGGGCTCCAGCATGATGCTCTTCTTGTACTTGAGCACCTGGTGGGCCTTCTTGCGGGCCAGGATGCGGAGAGCGTCCTCACGCTTGGCACGGTAGGACTCCACGTCCACGGTAATGCGGGCGTACTCCCGCTTCTCGCCCTCCTCCTTGCGGTTGGCGGCCAGGTTGGCCAGGTACTGGAGAGCGTCCAGGGTATCGCCGTGGTGGCCGATGAGCACGCCGGCGTTCTCGCCGTCCACGGTGATGACCATATCGTCGTTGTTACCGGGATGCATACCGATGGTCACGTCCTCCAGGGCCATGTCCTCCACCAGCTTGCAGATGAAGCGGTAGGCGGTCTGCTCACTCTCGGAGGCAGTGGCGGGGTCGATGTTCTCCACGGCGGGACGGGCGGGCTCCGCGACGGCTTCGGGAGCGACCTCTACAGGCTCCTCCTGCTTGGGGGTGCGCTCGCGCTTGGGAGCGGCCTCACGGCTGTCGCGTCTATCGCGACGGTCGCCCTCGCGACGGTCACCCTCACGGCGCTCACGGCGGGGCTTCTCCTCGACGGGCGCGTCGGGAACCTGGTAGACGGCCTTAATGGTGCAATCCACGGCACCGAAGCCCAAAAAGCCCTTACGGCCCTCGTTGATCACGGTGTACATAATGGCGGACGCGGAGGGAGCACCCAGCTCGACTACGGCCTTGGCAATGGCCTCCTCCCGGGTCTTGGCACTAACTTCAATTTCCTTCTTCATAACGGTTGCTTATGTCCTTTCAGTGTGGTGGGGAATCCCCGCCTAAAGCGGAGCTTCCCCTGCGCGGCTTGCCGCGCGGTCATTCATCGCTGTTTTTCTTGTTCTTCTTTTCCTTGCGGGCAGGACGGTCGTCCTCCTTCAGGGTCGCGCCGTCGCCGTAGGCACCCTCGGCGGTCTTGGGAGCGGCGGGAGTCTCATCCTCGGGCTCCACGTACTCGGCCTTGCGGGCGGCCAGGCGGGCCTCACGCTCGGCAGGGGACTCGTAGTCCTCGTCGTCGATGTGGTGCAGGGAGCGGACGTTGGGGTTGCGAGGACCGCCCTCACGCTTGGCGGGCTTGTTCTTGGGCTCACGGCCCATGAGCTCACGCTCGGCGGCCTTGTAGTCCTCCTCGGTGAAGGTGGGCATGGGCATAGCCTTGAAGAGAATGAACTGCTTGACGGTGCTGATCACGCTCTTGAAGAGCCAGTACAAACCCACGGCGGCAGGCACCACGAAGGTGAAGTAGGCACTCATGGCGGGCATCATCCAGTCCATAATCTTGTTGGAGCAGCCCTGGGCGGGGTCCTGCTGACCCTCGGTCTGCTGCATGGGCTGGAAGGAGAACTTACGGGAGAGCTTACCGCTGAACATATAGACCACAAAGGTCAGCACGGGCATGAACAGCAGGACGGCCTGCGCCTTGGAGGTGAAGCCGGGGGTCATACCCATGTTCAGGCCGAACAGGGAGAAGCTGGGGATGCTCTCGGACAGGCCCGACAGGGCGGACAGACACTCGGAGGAGTTGGCGAAGTACTGGAAGCCGGCCAGGCTATCCAGGCTGAGGCCCTGCTCACGGATGAGGGAGAGCACCTCGATGGTACCTCGGTTGGAGCCGAGAGACATTCCCAGACCGCCCGCGGCCAGGGGCGCGTCAGCGAAGGTCAGGAAGGCGGAGGTCAGCTCCAGGGGAGCGCCGAAGATATAGGTCATGGGGTCGATGACCACGTAGTACAGGGCGATCAGGAAGGGCATGGTCAGAAGCAGGGGGAGGCAACCCGACATGGGGCTGTAGCCCTCCTTGGTGTAGAGCTCCTGGATCTCCTGGTTCAGCTTCTGCTGGGTGGTCTGATCGTTACGGCCTCTGTACTTGTTGCGGATGGCCATCTCCTTGGGACGGAGCTTGGCCTGCTTACGGGAGTTCTTTTGCTGATGGATACCCAGGGGGAGCATGAGGATCTCCAGCACGATGGCGAAGTAGAGGGTACCCAGGATAAAGCTGTCAAAGCCGGGAACGTCGATGAGCCACTCAAAGCCCAGACCCACCCAGTGGAGGAGCTGATTCATGGGGCCCAGCTCGCCCTCGGTGGCCACGTTGACCTTGAAGCAATCCACCAGGGTCTGCACGTCGGCGGCGGTGATGACCAGCTCCTCGCTGGACTCGGTGGAGATCTTGTAGCAAGCGGTGGTATCGATGTCGGCCCGATTCAGCACGTTCAGGGCGAACTTGGGAGCCATGTCGGGCTGGGCCGCCAGGGTACCGTCGGCCACCTTAGCGTCGTCGAAGTCGGCGGCGGTCATATCGTAGCCGTTGAGGGCGGCGACCAGCTGCTCACGGACCTCGAAGCCCTTCTTACTGCCGGCGATATCGTCGGCCAGGGCATCCAGCTGTACGGCGGTCAGGCCGTTGGCATCGGTGAGCATGGAGTCCGCAATGACGTAGCCCTTCTTAATGGTGGTGTGCTGGCTGGCACCCGTCATACAGGAGGTCATGGTGCAACCCAGGACCGCCAGCAGAAGGACGGCCACCACCAGGCGGGTCAGGATGGGACGGAACTTAGAAAAGGGGAAAAGTGTTTTCATTTTGATGCTTCCTTTGTTTCTTGGGGGACCTTTGGGTTCCCTTTGGATCATACCCCGACAAAGGCGGTCGGGGGCGCGGCTCCTCAAAATTTGGCCGCTGTGTACGTTTGTGGATCGTCTCCGTGCAAAAAACGTCAGTCAGGGTCGCGGGGCTCGGGGTCTTTCCCTTCCCCGTCGGGACTCGGAGGGTCTTGGGAGACGGCGGCTTCGGCTTCCCGCTCGGCGCGGAAGCGGTCGAACTTGCTCCAGCGCATGGGCATGGTCTTGAAGCCTGTTTTGGGTACGGGATCGTACCCGCAGGGAGAGAGCGGACTGCAACGCAAGATCCGCCAGACGGTAAGTGCCATTCCCACCCAAAAGCCCCGTTTTTCAAAGGCCTCCAGGGAGTAGGCAGAGCAGGTCGGGGTAAACCGACAGGTGGGCGCGGGCTTGAGGCCCGACAGATACTTCCGATAGAAGCGGACGAGAGCCATGGCGATACGTTTCATGGACGGCCGTCCTCCTTCGGTTCGGAGGGCCGGGCGGCTTGCGGTTCAAACATCTCCAGCTTCTTGAAGATGTAGCGAAGCTCGGACTCGATGGCGGTGGATTTCTGCCGCTCGATCCCGGGGCGTGCCGCGATGACGACGAGGAACCCGCGGCGGAGAGGATGACGGCGCTCCACACCTTGCAGTCCCGCACGGATGATGCGCTTGACGCGGTTGCGCTCGATGGCGCCGCCCTCGCGTTTGGGCACAGACAGACCGATCCGATTGATATACTGCTTTTGCGGATTCGCTTTTTTGAGCCTCTTGGCCGCCAGATCCTTGAGAACGCAGACCGTGACGTACTTACCCGACCAACGCCGCCCGCGCTGGAAGGTCTTCTTATACAGGTGGTTCTCCTTGATGGCGATGGGTTTCATAGGACTCCTTCCCCATAGCGATGCTATGAATTAGGATCGGCCGCCGTGAGACCATGGCGGCCCGAGCAAAAAGTGCCGTTTCGTGAAAAATCCCGAGGAGATACAGACAATCGCATAGGCTCGTCTCCTATCATTCCTCGGGGTTTTTACGTAATATGGGGCTTGACCGTCCCAAATCAGTAGGTCAGTCTCTTTCTGCCCTTTGCACGTCTTCTCTTGAGAACGTTGCGACCATCAGAGGTCTTCATTCTCTTTCTGAAGCCATGCTCCTTCTTTCTCTGACGCTTCTTAGGCTGGTAAGTTCTGAGCATTATCGGTTACCTCCTTCAAGATTTGCTGTCGGGGCGTAATTCTGCCGGTCTGACAGGCGCAGAAATCCTGTACGATCCCAAAAGGGGCACAGAGCGCACGACATTGACTGTTATATTATACCCGTATTATTCCGATTTGTCAAGGGCTTTTTGAAATTTTTTTCAAAAATCCTTGGTCAAACCGAAATTTTGTGCAATTTCACCTTCTCAGGACGCGAACTCGGTCGAATTATCAGCACTGCTGACGACAGGCGTACCGTCCTCGTAGGTGAAGGCGACCTGTCCTCGGAGCCAGGCGCTCATTTTCTCACTCAGAGCGGCCTCATTCAGGACCGACTCGCCCAGATTCTTCAGAATATCCTCGCGGGTCATGGTACCGTAGTAGGCGGAATAGTAGCTGATCCAGTACTGCACCTGGGCCTCGAACTCCTCGGCGGTAACCGTCTCCATGCCCTCCCGCTCGGCGATGGCGTGGGTGATCATGTCCCGGCGCACCAGGTCTCGGGCCATTTCACGGACCTCGGCCTGCCAGTCGGCACCGGCGGCCAGACCAAAGTAGGCGGAGGCGAAGCTGTCCATATTGGGGTAGAGGGAGGTGAAGGCCTCACCCTGGTAGGAAGCGTAGACGTTGTAGTAGTATTCCGCGTCCGACTTGTACACGTCAAAGTAGTAGTCCACCTCGACCTCGGGGAGGTTCTGACAGACCGCCTCGGCGGTGAGGTGATCCCACAAGGCGGAGGTCATGGCGGTCTCCAGGCTGGACTGAGTCTGCCCCACCAGGTAATCGTAGACGTACTCCTCGAACTCGTCCAGCAGGGCTACGTCGCTGGCGTAGAACTCCTTCTTGGGCTGGTACTTGAGGGTGGTCTCCACGAACTCGCGAGTATAGTCGGGCAGGGTGTACTGCACGGCGTACTCCACCACGATCTGGAAGATGACTTCCTTCCCTGCCAGGTCGGCCGTGCCGTAGTCCTCGGGGAAGGTGACGGTGATCTCGGCGGGCTTGTTCTTGGAGGTGGTGTTGGGGACCACGCCCACCAGGGCCTCCTCAAAGCCGGGGATGAAGGAGCCCGAGCCCAGACCCAGGGTGTAAGGGGCCGCGTCATCCCAGTTGGAGCCGCCCTCAAATTCCACGCCGTCCAGGAAGCCCTTATAGTAAATGTAGGCATCGTCACCCATCGCCAGGGGCTTGTCCTTGACCATGGTGGTGCCGTTGACGGCGGCGCGGTACTGGAAGCGGATGTCCTCGATGTAGTCCTGCACGTCGGCATGATCTATCCGCAGGGAGTCGGGCACGGTCAGGACCAGGCCGGTGTAGTTGGCGCGGTCGATGGTCACGTCGGCGGCCACGTCGGCGGCCATGTAGTCATAGCGAGGCAGGGGGGTGCCGCTGTTGGAATCGGCAGTCGTTTCGGCAGTGGTGCCCGTGGCAGCGTCGGTTCCCGTCTCGGCGGAGCCGTCGCCGTTGTTGCAGGCGGTCAGGGAAAGGGCCAGCAGAGCGGCCAGCAGGGCGGATACAAATTTGCGGTTGCGGTTCATAGAGTTCTCCTTTACAAATGGCCGAGGGGAAACACTCGGCTCAAAACAGCAATACTCATTTATGATACTACCTTTTTCCCAAAAAATCAAGTCTATTTTTTGAATTCACAAAAAATTCAGACCATTTCACCCTGCCGCCACTCAAATCGATTCAGAATTTACACCGCGTTCACAACTTTTGGCTCGCGGGGTGATATGATGGAGGGGACATCGCCATGCGCCAAAGGAGGCACAGCCGCCATCATGCCCACAACACCCTTTCTCGATCTCAACAGTCTGCAAACCGCCCTGGGTTCCCACGCGGTTGCGGTCACGCTGTACGATACCATCGATTCCACCAATACCGCCGCCAAGGCGCAGGCCTTCGAGGCCGCAGGCCCTGCCCTGTACGCGGCCCGCACCCAGACAGGAGGACGGGGACGGCTGGGCCGCTCCTTCCACTCCCCCGCCGATACCGGGCTGTACATGACGGTGGCTTACACCACCGACAAGCCCCTCACCGAGGCGGTCCGCGTCACCGCGGGGGCGGCGGTGGCCGCCTCTACCGCCATCGAAGACCTGACAGGCAAGGCTGCCGACATCAAGTGGGTCAACGATCTCTACTTAAACGGGGCCAAGGTGGGAGGCATCCTCACCGAGGCGGTCACCCTTGGGGGTGGGCTGACCCGCATGGTGGTGGGGCTGGGCATCAATCTGACCACAACTCGGTTTCCCGACGGCCTCCGCGCCCCCGCGTCCTGTCTGTTCTCCCCCGACGAGGCCCACTTGGTCACCCCTGCCTTGATCGGAGAGTTGGCGGGGAAGATCACCCGCCGTCTCCTCACCCTCACCGAAGGAGGCCTGTGGGAGCCCGCCTGCCTGGAGGCCTACCGCCGCCGTCTGCTCTACGTGGGGCAAGCCGTCCTCTGCACCCGCGGGAACGAAACCTTTGAGGGGATCGTCCGCGGGGTGGACGAGGAGTATTCCCTGCTGGTGGATGTGGGCGGGGAGGTTTTGAGGCTTTCTTCGGGGGAGATCTCGGTGCGGCCGATCCCGTAATTTTGCGCATATACTTGCCTGTTTTCACATATACCAAATATATATTATCACCGCTTGCCGTCACATCATGACTTTTTTCGGAAAAGTATTGACAAAACGGCCTGAATCGGTTATAATATAGGTGTAGATGACAGCTCGACTGTTCATCGTCGCGGTGAAACGTATAGCCGGTTCAGCTTCGGTTATACGCGGAGCGTCTTGTTTGGGGTTTGGTACTACCGCAGGCTGAATAGGAGCATACCGACAGGTACGCTCCGAAAGAACGTACCAAAGAGGTCGGTTCATGATAATCGAACCGACCTCTTATTTTTGTGAAAAAGGAAATCCCCATGAGTCTTTTATTGGATGCCGCCAAACAGTGGCGGCAGTTACTGCATATTACCTACATAATCCAAATCGGCCGCAAAGGACAGAGTCAAACTCTGCACCTGGTCTTTCGGGAAGTAGATTTTGACCATTTGTCGGGCATCCACTATGCAAATGATGTTGATTTCAAGCTACACAGGCGCGAATATCGGGGAGAAAAACTACTCCAAGCCGTTTGCACAGGAAAGATCGACCCGCTCTTGATCGAAAAAAGCGCGCAATGGCCCAAAATTTCCCGTCGGTTGACGGGTATTCTGAATATACACCAAATTTTAAACTCCGATTTCAAGATTTATCGGTTCTCCGCCTCCAAACTTCCCTTCTACTCCAAAATATCCGCCTACCTATTGTACAGCGATCAACTCGGAAAAGGCTTCTTTTTATTTCTCGACGAGCGAGATCAGCAATACTATTGCAAGTCCATCTTTGACGACGACGAGTTGGACTACACGCTCAACCAAACCGGATGGGTCATATTGGAAAAAGCCATCGCAGAGAACGGAACCACTACGGTCATATACCGAAGTCCGACATACACGCCCAAGCCTTGACCGGACTCTTGTATTCAAAAACGCCGCCTCCCTCCCGGGAAGCGGCGTTCTTTTGATGCGGAGATCCTTAAGACCCCTTACGCAGTCTCTCCTCGTCCGCCATGAGCTTGTGGAGCTCGTAGTAGCGGCCGCCAAGGGCGATGAGGGCCTCGTGGTTGCCCTGCTCCACGATCTCGCCGCCCGACAGGACGATGATGTTGTCGGCGTGGCGGATGGTGGACAGTCGGTGGGCCACCATGAGCATGGTACCGATGTTCATCATCTTTTCCAGAGAGTCCTGGATCAGGATCTCGGTCTCGGTGTCGATGTTGGCGGTAGCCTCGTCCAGGATCATGACCGAGGGCTTATGGACGATGGTACGGGCGAAGGACAGAAGCTGACGCTGGCCCGCCGACAGGTTGTTACCGCGGTCGCGGACGGGCTCATCCAGGCCGCCTGCCAGCTTTCCGATGAAGTGGTGGGCGTTGACGTAGCGGCAGGCCTCCATGACCTCCTCGTCGGGGATGTGGTCGGCACCCAGCACGATGTTGGAGCGGACCGTGCCCGAGAACAGGAACACGTCCTGAAGCATCTGGCCGAAGTGACGGCGGAGGGCCGAGATCTTGATCTCTCGGATGTCCCGCCCGTCAATGAGGATCTGTCCCTCCTGGATGTCGTAGTGACGGCAGATGAGGGAGAGGATGGTGGTCTTACCCGAGCCCGTAGCACCCACGAAGGCCACAGTCTGACCCGCCTCCACCTTGAAGGATACTCCCTTGAGCACCCATTCGCCGGGGACGTAGGAGAACCAAACGTTGCGGAACTCGATCTCGCCGCGGATCTCCTCGGGCTCGATGGCATCGGGAGCGTCCTGGATCTCGGGGACCATGTCAAACACGGTAAAGATCTTCTCCGCCGAGGCCATGGCCGACTGGAGCCAGTTGAACTGCTCGGCCAGGGACTGGATGGGGTTGAAGAACTTGTTGATGTACATATAGAAGGACACCACGATACCGCCGTTGATCATCTGACCGAAGAAGGGGGTCTCCTTGATGACACCGCGGGAGCCCAGGTAGAACAGGCACATGACCGAGGCGATGTAGAGCATATACACCACGGGACGGAACACGCCGAAGACGAAGATCTGATCCCGCTTGGCCTTGCCCAGGGCGGCGTTCTTGCGGTCGAACTCGTTCTTCTTATGCTGCTCGCGGTTGAAGATCTGAATGATCTTCATGCCCGACAGGTTCTCCGAGAGGAAGGTGTTGATGTCGGTGGTGCCGTCCTTGACCCGGCGGTAGGCCTTACGGGAGAACTTGCGGAAGATCACCGTAAAGAGCACGATGAAGGGGACGAAGCACAGAACCATGAGGGTCAGGGCGTAGTTGAGGCAGAGCATGGCCACCAGCACGCCCAGGATGACGAAGACGTTCTTGACCAGGTTGACGATGATGTGGGTGAACATCATGGAGATGGCACCCGTATCGTTGGTCACGCGGGTGACCAGCTTACCCACGGGGATGTGGTTGAGCTGCTCGTGGGACAGGCTCTCGATGTGGACGAACAAGTCCTCGCGGATGGCCGAGAGGATGCGCTGGCCCGTCCGCTGGAGCACGATGGCCTGGATGTAGGTGCAGATCATGGACACCACCAGGATGGAGGCGTAGACCGCCACCGAGGTGTAGAGGTAGGTCAGGGTGAAGCTGTCCTTCTCGATGGACTGGGTCAGATCACCGATGACCAGGGGAGAGACGATATCGTAGACGATGGAGAACACCATGAGAAAGAGCACCAAAAGAAAGCTCTTCCACTGGGGCTTGGCGTACTTGATGAGACGGCGGACGATCTCGGAGTCCTTCATGTTGCGGTCGAAGCCGATGGCCTCCTTTTTGTCCTTCATGGTGATGAAGGCCACCAGGAAGATGACCGACAGAACGCCTACAACGGCACCGATGACCAGCAAAGGATAGAATTCACGCATAGTCGCCCACCTCCTCTCGGTTGCGGATCGGTCGATTGAGTTCGGGGGAGTCGGATTCCTTCATGGCACCCTCCACCTGCTGGAGCTCCACCATGGTGCGGTAGTCGGGGCAGGTTTTGAGCAGCTCGGCGTGGGTACCCACGGCGGTGACGCGGCCGTCATCCAGGAAAATGATCTTATCCATACCCTCCACCGTGGAGATACGGTGGGCGATGAGGATGGTGGTCTTTCCCTTTCGGATGCGGCGGAGATTCTCCAGGATGACCTTCTCGGTGCGGACGTCCACCGCCGAGACGGCATCGTCCAGGATGAGGATGTTGGCGTCCTTCATCAGGGCGCGGGCGATGGAGATGCGTTGCTTCTGACCGCCCGAAACGGTAACCCCTCGCTCGCCCAGCACGGTGCCGTAGCCCTCGGTGAACTCTTTGATATTATCGTGCACGTCGGACAGACGGGCGGCCTCCTCGATGACCGACTGATCGTCGGTATCCGAGGCAAAGGCGATGTTACTTGCGATGGTATCGCTGAACAGGAAGTTATCCTGGGGGACGTAGGCGGCGTACTTGCGGACGGTGCGGATGGGGATATCGTTGACATCGTACCCGTCCAGGAATACGGTACCGTCGGGGACGTTGTAGGTACGGAGCAGGAGGTCCACCACGGTGGTCTTGCCCGAGCCGGTCTTACCGATGATGCCCACGTTCTCTCCCGCCTTGATGGAGAAGGAAACGTCGGTGAGGGAATCGTAGGAGCCGCCGGGATAGCGGAAGGTCAGGCCCCGCATCTCGATGTTGCCCGCCAGGGGAGCGGCAGGCTCACGGACCTCGGGCTTGTCCGCCACGTCCACGGGGGTGTCCAGAAGCTCACCGATGCGCTTGAGGGAGGCTTTGCCGCGGGAACGCATTTCAATGAGCTGGGAGATGGCCATGATGGGCCATACGATGGAGGTGAAGTAGCCGATGAACTCCACCAGCTGGCCCGCGTTGAACTGGCCGTTATAGACCAGGTAACCGCCGTAGCCTAAGATCACGCAGACCACCGACTCCACGAACAGGGTGACCACGATGTTGAGCAGGGTGGAAATACGGGTGTACTCCACATTGACCTTCTCGTTCTGCTTATTGAGCTTGCGGAAGGCCATGAGCTCCACCGTCTCCTTGACGAAAGCCTTGATGACCGCGATACCCGAGAAGTCTTCCTGGGCGAAGTCGGACAGGGCCGAGAAGGCCTCCTGGCGTTCGTCCCACTTTTTCTCCATGTAGTGGCCCACGATGGCACTGATGACCAACAGAAAGGCCATGGGAATGAGGGCGAAGAAGGTCAGGGTCATATTCATACGGAACATCTTGCCCAGGGCCAGCACGCCGAGGAACAGCGCGTCCGCGAACATGAGGATACCCGAGCCGAAGCAGTCCTGCACCGTCTCCAGATCGTTGGTGAAGAAGGACATGAGGGTACCCACCTTGTTGACCTGGTAGTACTCACGGGAGAGATCCTTACAGCGGTCGAACATCCGTCCCCGCAGGTCGGTCTCCACCTTGATGCCCGAGCCGAAGAAGCAGATCCGCCACAAGAAGCGTCCCGCCGCCATGAGCAGAATGATGAAAATCATGGGCAGGCAGATCCGATCCAGCAGGAAGTCCATGTCGAAGGGGATATTGACGTACAGACCGTCCACGTCCTTCACAGCCACGGAGCCCTCGTTGATTCCGTTGATGACCATTCGGTACAGCTCGGGCACCTTGAGCTGGAGGAAGTCAATGACCACCAAGGCCAGCACGCCGATCACCAGGGCGGGCAGGTGCTTGAGATAGTACCGATTGATGTGCTTTCCGAAAAGCATGGGTTCACCTCATTTCGCTTGTTTTTTTACCAATACCGCAGAAAACGGCATTTTACACATAGTTCATACATTATACCACATTGTATGCAATTTATCAAGGGGGTTGAGCAAAACTATTCGGACGATTTTTGGAACTCCCGGTTGAGACAAATCGCTCTTGACAAGCACTGAAAAATCCAGTATAATAAAGACCAGATTACCATCACCCCAAGGAGGTCCCAAAACCCATGGAACTTGTTGAAATTCTTGCCATTCTCATCCTGGTCGGCGTGCTGGCCGCCATCGCCCTGCTGGCGGTGCTCATTCTGCAGGTCAAAAGATCCCGCGCCACCGACGGCGAAACCGCCCCCGACGAGGAGGACATCGCCGCCGCCACTCTCCGCGCCCTGACCCCCGCCCTGCGCCGTGAGGTCACCGAGCCCATTTTGCGGGAGGAGCGGGGCAATCAGAGCCAGCTCCGCACCGAGCTCCAAACCGAACTCCGCGGCTCCCGTACCGAGACCACTGGGGCGGTGCAGACCTCCATGGAAAAGCTGGGTCATTCCCTGCGGGAGTCCCAGCGGGAGACCGCCGAGCTCCAGGCCCGCCGTATTTCCGAGCTCACCGCCGCCGAGGGAAAGCTGATGGCCGAGCTCACTGCCGCCCAAAACCGCCGTTTCGAGGCCCAGGATGCCCGTCTGGAGGCCATGCAGAAGTCCTTGAACGCCCTGCTCTCCGAGCGCATGGACGGTCTGAACACCACGGTGGACCGCCGTCTCACCGAGGTGGACAAGCAGTTCCGTGAGTTCCGCGAGCAGTCCACCGCCGCCCAGGAGCAGCTCCGCCGCACCATGGAGGAGCGCATGACCGCGATGCAGACCCGCAACGCCGAGCAGCTGGAGCAGATGCGGGCTACCGTGGACGAAAAGCTCCAAAAGACCCTGGACGAGCGCATCTCCCAGTCCTTCAAGGCGGTCAACGACCGTCTGGCCGACGTGTACAAGGGCCTGGGCGAGATGCAGACCTTAGCGGGGGACGTGGGGGACCTGAAAAAAGTCATGGCGGGTGTCAAGACCCGCGGTATCCTGGGCGAGATCCAGCTGGGGGCCATCATATCCGAGATGCTCGCCCCCGAGCAGTATGAGGAGAACGTGGTCACCCGTCCCGGCACCGCCAATCGGGTGGAGTTCGCCGTCCGCCTGCCCGGTGAGGGGGACAAGCCCATCTACCTCCCCATCGACGCGAAGTTCCCTGCCGATGCCTACCATCACCTGGTGGATGCCTACGAGGAGGGGGATCCCGACCGCATCAAGGCGGCCTCCGCCGAGCTGGAGGCCCGCATCAAGGGGGCGGCCAAGGACATCCGCGACAAGTACGTGGAGCCCCCCTACACCACCACCTTCGGCATCATGTTCCTGCCCTTTGAGGGGCTCTACGCCGAGGTGGTCCGCATGGGCCTGGTGGACGTATTGCAGAATCAGTACAAGGTCAGCGTAGCGGGGCCCACCACCCTGTCCGCCCTGCTCAACAGCCTGCAGATGGGCTTCCGCACCCTGGCCATTCAGAAGCGGTCGGGGGAGGTCTGGCAGGTCTTGGGCGCGGTCAAGACCGAATTCGGCAACTTTGAGAAGGTCCTGGCCAAGGCCAAGGAGCGCATCGACCAGACCGGCGACGAGCTGGACAAGCTCATCGGCACCCGCACCCGTCAGATCAACCGCAAGCTCAAATCGGTAGCCGAGCTCCCCGCCGAGGACGCGCAGAGGATGCTGGATGGGGTTGTGGCGGAGGAAGAATAAACATCATGATGATTCGAGAGATCCAAACGTCCAGACTCACCGTCCGCCCCATCGTAGCGGAGGATTGGATGGACATAAAAAGAATTTGGGAGAGCGTGAACGCCTCCGCATACGCCCAATACGATATGCCTCATAATACGGCCGAGGAGGACGTTCAGCCGCGGATCGCCCGTTGGGCCCAAGCGAACAGCGGGACGGAGCATCTGTTTTTCGCCGTCTGCCTGAATCGGGCTGTGATCGGCTACGTAGCCTTCAATATCCGTCAGACAGGCTACGAGATCGGGTATTGTTTTCACACCGATTATCACGGAAAAGGCTATGCAAGCGAAAGCCTGCGAGCCGTTATCGCGGATTTACGGGAACTGGGACTGACCCGCTTTTCGGCAAGAACAGCGCTGTCCAACACCCCCTCGGTTCGCTTGCTCACCTCCCTGGGCTTTCAGCCGATCGGCACCGAAAAGGTATCCTTTTACAAGGATTCCCGTGGTGAGGACATTGTGTTTGAGGGCGGGATATTCGAGCTGGCCCTCGGCTAAACGGAGAAAGAATAATCAAAACAATACCGCACGGCGAAACCTGTGCGGCATTGTCATATCCCAACGCAAAAAAGCAGAACGGCTGACAAAACTACAGCAACGCTTCAGGCGGGTGTTGAACGGCTCCGTTGTCAATCCTGCGGAAATATGGTATAATGAAGCCGAAAAACAGATAGGAGGCAAACAGTATGTCTATCGGATCCACTATCAAAAAAATCCGCCGCGAGCGGGAAATGACACAGGAACAGTTGGCGGAATATCTCGGCATCACGGCCAATGCGGTATCCCAATGGGAGTGCGACCGAACCGCGCCGGATATTTCACAGCTTCCCATGCTGGCCAGGGTTCTGCGGGTGACAACAGACCAGTTGCTGGGGGTTGACTTTGACAAGGACGAGTTAGAGATCGAGAGGATCCTGGATGAATCCTTTGAGTTTTATCGGGCGGGACAAGTCCAAAAGGCCGTTGAGGTCGCGCGTGACGGCTTGAAGGTGTACCCCCATTCCTTTCGTCTGATGGAAAGACTGGCCGAAAATCTGGTCGGCGTGAAGGGATGCGAGGAGGAGACGGAAGGACTGTGCGATAAGATCTTGAAGGAATGTACCGAGAGCCGACCGCGGGAGCACGCATACCGATTGAAGATCGTGCTGTGCGGACAACGGGGGCAATCCAAGGAGGTCAAGAAATTGGCCGAGAACCTGCCGCACGTGTGGGCATCCCGAGAGGATTTGCTGCTGCGCTGGTATCACGATGACAGCGAAGCGCATCGAATGGAACTCGCCGAGTATGCAAAGTACTATTTACGCGGCCTCACACTTTGCTTGGAGAAGATCGCCGCATTCTCGGGCTATTCCGCCGAGGAAAAGATTCAGATGCTGATGCAGATCATCGGCATCATCCAAATTCTGCATCCGGAGGATGATTTCCTATCCGAAGCCGTGGTTTTATCGCACGCATACTTGAAGATTGCGGAGCTTCATATCTTTTTGGGAGAATACCATCAGGCGTTGGAGGCTTTCGAGAAAATGGGCGAATATGCGGTTTATTCCGATTGCCATAACGGTGAAAATATATCTCCGGCTTTTCGCGGATACCGCGAGGGACAGCGGCACTCGGACGAGCGATCATTTTGTCGTGACGAGCTTTTGCCGATCATCATGAATCATTCGTCCTTCGATCCTCTGCGTTCACATCCCCGCTATATCAAAGTCATGGAGAAACTACAGAATCCTCGGAAGGGATAGACCATGGAGATCAACACCGAGCGCATCAACCGCATCGCCGTCCCCCGCCGTACGCTGGCCAAACGGACGGCGATCGTATGGATCTTTGAGATCATCGCCTGCACGTGCGGCGTGGGCATCTTGGGGATCGTGTCAGTCTTTTGCGTGTTGGAAGGATTCCTTCTGACCCGAAAATTTCAGACGGTCTGGCGGCTGTATTACCATCCCGCCACCCTGTATATCGTGTTGGGCTTGCTTTGGATTCCCGCCGTCATCATCGGGGGAGCCCTGCGCGCCTTTATTCCGTGGTTGATTTTGGATCTGCCCCGCCTCATTATGTGAAAGGAGTTACCCCCATGGAGCTTTTCTCCCTGATCTATCCGCCGAACACCGCGGAGGATTCCCCCGTCCGCACTACCGCCCGCGATCTGATCGCCAATCTGGGCGCGGACTGGTTTTTCCATAGCCGCGATTGCCGTTTGATCGACTATCTCGCGTCCTCCCCGACGGTGATCGAGTACCGCCGTACCGCCCTGCGGGACGTGATGGAATGCCCGCCCTTGTTGCAGATGCTCCGCGATGCCACAGAACTTTTGGGTCAGATCGAGGGAAACAGCAAACGGAGGGATAATGGCAACGACAGCTTTGAGTCGCAGTTCTTCACCATCCGAGAGCTGGAGGTTTACATCGACTTGGCAAATTGTATGCGTCAGGCCTTCCAGACCATCGAGGCTGAGGGATTCATCCTGCGCTCCGAGGGCTTTGAGGCTCTGCGGGAGAGCGTGGCGGGGCAAATGGACACCGTCGCTGAACTGAGCAAAGGGCTGTCCCGCATGGTCATGGCGGTTGAAAACATTCAAAGCGTGACCATCGGTTTCAATTTGGATACCAACCTGTTCCCCTATGAGGCGGGGCTTCTGTCCATCAATGACAAACCTGTACGCTCGGGGGAGTTGATTGACCGCCTGCTCAGCCTTGAATTAGCCAAGGATGACCTGACCGCTCTTGCCCCCATGACCGCCGTTTCCAAACGGCTGACGGCAAGAGAGCGTGAGAGCGTGGATATGGTCTTTATGGGAGCCATGCGAAAGGTCTATGGCGGGGCACTCCGTCCATGGGCTCCCATGATCCGCAAGTACGTGGCGGCGGGAGCTTGCCCGTGGCTCCGACTTCTGCCCGAAATGCGCTATCTTCTCGTAGCGGCTGACCTGCTCACGGGTTTGACCGCGCAGGGATTGCCTCTATACTGGGCAGAAGTACGCCCCAAAGAGGAAAAGGCTTTCTCGGTCAAGGGAATGTATAATCCCGCCTTGGCCATGAAGCTAAAAGAGATCAACCCCGACGCCAAGATGGTCTGCAACGACCTGTCCTTCGACAACGAGGGCGGTATTTACATTCTCACTGGCCCCAACAGCGGCGGTAAGAGCATCTTTACCTGTGGCATCGGCATTTTGCAGATCATGTTCCAGCTCGGTATGCCGATCCCCGCGTCGGATGGAGCCATCAGCCCCGTGGATGGGATATTTACCCACTTCCCGAATGAGGTGGAAGCCTCCACCTCAGACGGACGGCTGGGGAGCGAGTGCGCGCTGGTCAAGCGCATTTTTGAAAAGCTGACTCCCAACAGCTTGGTGCTGTTGGATGAAACCTTCTCGGGGACAGGCTCCTTCGAGGGTTCATTCCTGGCCGCCGACGTGCTGGCCGCCCTGTCCGCTCGCGGCGTTCACGCCATTTACTGCACCCATATGCATGAGCTGACCACCCATATTCCCGAAATCAATTCCCGTGCCGAGGGATGCTCCAAGGTCGCCACCCTGTCGGCGGGATCCGAGGGAGACGAGCGGTTCCGTATTCTGCGCCGAGCCCCCGATGGGAAATCCTACGCGGCGCGGATCGCGGCTAAATATGGGCTGTCTTACGAGGAGCTCATGGGTTAAAGGACATCTTCTCCGCCAAGAAAGCACAACGGCCATACCGCACGGCGAAACCTGTGCGGTATTGTCATATTCCAAAGCAAAAAAGCAGAACGGCTGACAAAACTACAGCAACGCTTTAGGCGGGGTATTCATCTGCTGTGTGGAAAATTTCCCTTCAAAATGGTATAATAGATTTGCACAATCACCTTTCGTAGGGGCGGCCATTGGCCGTCCGCGTATTTCTCTCGCCCTCAAGCAGCGGACGAGCAATGCTCGCCCCTACACGGGTTCAACTAACGAGCACGCCCAACGAATGCACAAAAACACATCTTCAAACAGACAAGGAGGCAACCATGTCCATCGGCTCCACCATCAAAAAACTCCGCCGTGAACGGGAGATGACCCAGGAACAGCTGGCGGAATGTCTCGGCATCACGGCCAACGCGGTGTCCCAATGGGAATGCGACCGCACGGCCCCGGATATCGCCCAGCTTCCCATCCTGGCAAGAGTCCTGCAGGTGTCCACCGACCGACTATTGGGCATTGATTTCAGCAAGGACGAGGAGGAGATCCGACGGATCTCCGAGGAATCCCTGGCCTGCTATCGGACGGGGCAATTCACGAGGGCCGTTGAGATCGCGCGGGGAGGTCTCAGGCAGTATCCCCAATCCTTCCACCTGATGGCCCGACTGGCCGAGAGCCTGCAGGCCATCCGAGGCAGTGAGCATGAGATGGAGCGGCTCTGCAACAAGATCCTGAAGGAATGTACCGAGAACGGCCCGCGGGATCGAGCGTACCGATTGAAGATCATCCTGTACGGGAAGCGGGGTCAGTACGATGAGATCCTGGACATGGCGAGCGATCTCCCCCACATCTGGGTGTCCCAGGAGGAGACCCGCCTGCGCTGGGATTTCGGCACCGACGAGGCGCGGCGGAGGGAGCTGATCCGCTACGCGAAAATGCACGTGGAAAGCCTGACGACCTGCTTCGACAAGATCGCGCGCCTTCCCTGCTATACCGCCGAGGAGCAGATCCGGATCCGTATGCAGGTCATCGAGCTGATGCAGGCCCTGTACCCCGCGGGGGATTACCTGCATCACGGGGCCATTCTGGCATCGCAGTACTGCGTCATCGCGTCTCTCCACGCCCAATCGGGTGCCTGTGACCAAGCCTTACACGCCCTTGAACAGGCCTGTGCATACGCCGTATACTGCGACGGCCACGACGGCACGGGGGTCTCCCTGGCCTTTCGGGGCTACGGCGGAGGAGAGATGCACACTGAAGAACGCTCGTATCGGCGGGAATTTGCGGAGCTCATCCGCCGAGAGCCCGCCTTCGAGCCTCTGCGGGAGGATCCCCGATACAAGGCCATCATGGAAACGCTCAACGAACAAACATCGGGAGGAATGGGATCATGAAAAAGATCGGAAGCTTTATCGTTAATTCATTCGTCTTATTTTGGAGTTATTTTCTCACCTCCACCCTGGGCATGACGGTGGCGCAGACCGTCATGCGGCTGTTCGTGGAGGCGAACAGCAAGGGGGAGTATCTGTGGAAAACCATTTATCTGTACGGCTGGATGCTGGCCACCTGCATGGTCCACCTGAAGGCCACGGCCTCCACCCACAAAACCAAGTACCTGGTCTTCATGAAGGGCAAGGAATGGAGCCTCGGGGCAACCGTGGGATACGTGTTGAAAAACGGCGACTTTTGGCTGAACGCCATCGGCTTTGGGATCTGGCCTGTCATTGTCCCGAAATTTTTCGGCGTGATCCATCTGCTCTACGTCAGCCCCGCCTTTTTGGAGAGTTTTCCGCAAGCCATCCTGTCCATCCCGACAGTCTCCTTCCCCATTCTGATCCTCTCGGCCGTAGGTTGGGTGCTGGTTCTGCGGGGATGGTGTAAGAAGCGGATCCATGTCGGGTAAGCGGCCCTGCTTGAACAGCCATAGCCCCATTTGGTCCATTTTTCACAAAGGCTATTGATATTTTCCTCCTCTTATGGTATAATAAAGCCAATAGTCGATTGTAAAATGGCAAAATGCATTGATGCATAAAGAATTAAATATGC
>CAYRTP010000019.1:0-21254 GCA_964427175.1 uncultured Clostridium sp.
GACAGCTTGCATATTATAGCACTTTCGTTTCCAATTGTCAAGGGGGTTTTGCAAAATTTTTTCACTTTGGAGTTGTTGGCAATATGTTATAATTATGTCATTGGTAAATTATGCACCTTGCACACAAAAAGTCCCTAAAAGCGACAAAGCCCGCGGGAACAGGGTCCCCGCGGGCTTATTTTCGTCCTTACGGACGGCTGATAAATCAGATGTTAGGAAGCTCGATCTCGATCTCGCGGCCCAGCTTGGAGGACTTGGCGATACCGTCCAGAATAGCCTGGTTGTAGATGATCTGAGAGGAAGGAACGGGAGCCTTGGTGCCGTTCTTGCAAGCGTCCAGGAAGGAACGGATCTTGCGGTCGAAGAGGCTGGGACCGCCATCGTTGATGATCGGAACCTGAGTCTCGTAGTTGATACCGCCGATGGTCTTGTAGATGGTCATAGGACCGCCCACGGAGCCGTTCCAGCAGTCAGTGGAAGGAATGCGGAGACCGCCCTGGGTACCCAGAATGATGGTATCGCCGGGGGTATTGATGTTCATAGCCCATGCAATACGGAAGTCCAGGATGATACCGCCCTCCAAACGGACGAAAGCGGCGGCGAAGTCATCAACGCCGAACAGGTCAGCGTACTCGGGATGACCGTCGTAGGTGGTGGGGTTCTTACCGAAGAAGTCGGACTTGTAACCGGTAACGGTCAGAGGCTTGGGATAGCCAATGGCGTTGAGGACCATGTCCAGGGAGTAGCAACCGATATCAGCCAGTGCGCCCAGACCTGCGGTCTTGTCCTCGATGAATGAGGTACCGAAAGGAGTGGGGATACCGCGGCGGCGGCCGCCACCGGTCTGGATGTAGTAGATCTTACCCAGCTCACCGGAGTCAACGATCTTCTTGATCATCTGCATATTGGGATCCAGTCTGGGCTGGAAGCCGATGGAGAGGACCTTACCGCTCTCCTTCTCAGCCTTCATGACCTCGAGAGCCTCCTCAACGGTAACCGTGAAGGGCTTCTCCAGCATAACGTGCACACCCTTCTGCAGAGCGTAGATAGCGGGAGCAGCGTGCTGACGGTTGTAGGTACAGATGGAAACGGCATCCAGCTGCAGGGACTCGTCATCCAGCATCTCTTTGTGGGAAGCGTAATCAGTCTTAACGCCCTCCACGCCGAATCTCTTGAAGAAAGCCGCAGCCTTACCGGGGATCAGGTCAGCGCCGGCCACGATCTCTACGTCGGGCATACGCTTGTAGGAATCCAGGTGGGACTCAGCGATCCAGCCGCAACCGATGATACCGATGCGGAGCTTCTTGTTGGTGTCGATAACCTTCTCGACCTTCTGATTCGCATAGTCGAGAGCGGCATCCATTTTTGCTTCTGCCATGATAAATTTCTCCTTTATCAAAAAATTTTTCATTATATCTGAACGGCAATACGCCGTTACATACCACAATTTAATTCATGAGCGTTTTTTTAATTTTTTTCATAATAGATGTCTCTCCCCGATCCAGTAAACCTGTCATCAGATTCGTACGCCGCCCCGCCATATTGATTAAAGCGATAGGTGATACCTGTTGCAACTCGAGTGTACAGTATGTCACCGCCACTTTCCATATACATCGCCGTAGCATAAAAGAATTGTTTATCAGCCATTCTTTTATTTGAACTTGCCATAAACTCTACATAGGACACACCATCTGAATCAAAAAAAGTGTCCATAGAAATTGTAGCAGGATCCGGAGAGGTCAAAGAAAATTCTATTGCGACTTCTTCTCCATTGTAAGAGATTTTACAATCTAAATTCTCTCCATTAACATCAGGCATCCCATTATTAGGTGACATAGTTATAAATTTGTCACAGTCATCGGGGAATAGGTTATGAAATTCTGTTTTCGCCCCCCTTATCTTCACTCTATCACCATATTTATCATTATAAATTTCCTTGGTAGGAGATGCAATTTGATTTCCGGGCGTTACATATACATATGCTACAATAATATACGAATCTGAATCCTCTATTGAATCAGGAATATATATAGCCTCATAGGTTATGTCTTTCTGATACACAATAACTGGATACGGCAGCACAAGCGGTATATAGTTATCAATATATTGATTCTGATCATAAACGCGCACGCACGGAGAAGATGTGGACGAACGACTGGCAACAGCAGTTTTCGCTCTATGCAGAACAGATCTAACATCAGTAGCCGCATCGTTGATAAAGGCTTTTACTTTTTGAGTTCTTGCAGATTCCTCTATTTGAGTTTTCACAAATCGCTCAATTACACCAAGATCAACTTCTTCAGAATACGAAACGCTTATTATCTTAACATCCATCAATCCGCCATAGACCAAGCGCATAACCATATAAACATTTGTATATTCATCCTGAGGAATAACAGCATCCAAAGCAATGTAGTCTGCTTTATTTTTCGTCAACGGCTTTTTGACAAATTTTGAAATCGTAGATACATCCAAATCACTTCCATACAAAACAGTCAAGCCATCTTCTAATTCCTGTTCATCGCTTTCCAAATAAATATCTTTAGAGACATATTCTGCATTGTCACAAATTTCTTTCACCTGGGTAGAATCAATCAATTCAACCGCAACTTCGCTATTCATCGCAACAGTCGATGACAGCATCAGCGAACCAGATGAATAACCAGTTTTCTGCTTAGATGCCACTGTCCAACTTTCATTTTGATCATCACGCACAGAACAAGAAGATATCGTCAATGTCAAAATCAAAAAAACAATCATCATGCTTTTTTTCAACATCATAAGACCCCCTTTTGCTTTAAATGCTTTAAATATGTAATATTCAGTCAACTCTTGTTCGTAATTTAACCCATCGGCATATCCTCCTTTATTTTGCATTACATTTTCAAATCGTCCGCAGATAGTTGATGCTCTTCTCAGCGCACTGGAGAGGATTCAGGCCCATGGAGGGCTGGTCCTGCTCGACCACTACCCACTTGGCACCGGCGGCCTCGGCGGCGGCAACGATGGCGGGCATATCCTGGCATCCCGAACCCACGGGACGAAGCTCGAAGGGGTTCTCCTCGGGAGCCTTCTCCTCGGAATCAATACCGATCAGCTCGTACATATGCTCGGACTTGCCGCCCACGTAGTCCTTCAGATGGACGATGGGGGCGCGGCCGGTGTACTTGAGCACGTAGGGCGCGGGATCCTCACCGCCCACGCGGACCCAGCAGGTATCCAGCTCGGTCTGCAGAATGTCAGCGGGAACCGTATCGTAGAGGATCTCCAGGGCGTACTTGCCGTCGATCTTCTCAAACTCGAAATCGTGGTTGTGGTACAGGAGGGTCATACCCAGCTCCTTGGCCATCTGACCCAGCATAGCGGCGTTCTCCACTACCTTGGCAAAGCCGTCGGTGCCGGGGCGGCACTCCTCGGTCAGGTAGGGGATGGCAACGTACTCACAGCCGATCTCGGCGTACTGGGACAGAACACCCTTGGGGTCGGCAACCATATCGTAGTAAGGAACGTGAGCCGAGATGGGCTTCAGACCGATCTCAGCGCAAAGAGCCTTGATCTCGGCAGGGGAATGGCCGTACAGACCGGCGAACTCCACAGCCTCGTAGCCCATGGCCTTGACGGCCTTCAGGGTACCCTCAAAATCAGCCTCAAGGGCATCGCGGACGGTGTACAGTTGGATGGCAATAGGCAGCATAAAAACCTCCTCCCCGCAGGTGCGGGTCTATCATACAAAATCATAGTAAGCGCGAGCTGACAAAACTGCCCGCTGTTCCCATTATACCATAAATATCTTCCGAGGTCAAGCGGTTTTGCATAAAAAAGAAAAACGAATTTTTGAATTTTTTGGCGATACCACTTGCGAAACCATCCGATGTGTGATAGAATATAGAAGAAATCCGCGCCCCCATGGGGCGCATCATCATTCGGAGGTACTCACCATGCTCAAAGACTTCACCAAAGAAAAATTCGACATCATCATTCAGGCAGGTCAGTCCAACGCCGACGGCACGGGTTTTGGCAACACCGACAAGCCCTGGACCCCCGACGAGCGGGTCTGGTTCATGAACGGAGATGACACCATCTCCCTCGGCGTGGAAAAGGTAAACGGCAACGTCATCCAGTCCAACTTTGCCCTTCCCTTCGCGAGAGAGTATATCAACGCGGGACGGCTGGCCGAGGGCAGAAAGCTCCTCATCCTGCGGACGGCCGTGGGCGGCACGGGATTTTTGGATAACCGCTGGAAGCTCACCGACGATCTCTACCTCCACATGATGGAGATGATCCGCACCGCGCTGGCGCTCAATCCCGAGAACCGCCCGGTGGCTCTCATCTGGCACCAGGGCGAGACCGATGCCATCTGCCACGCAACCTACGATCAGCACTACAACCATCTGACCACCCTGCTCCGCTCGGTCCGCGACACCTTCGGGGTCCCCGAGCTTCCCTTCATCGCGGGCGATTTCGTCCGGCATTGGATCGGAAAGAACAGCGAGATCTGCGCCCCCGTGCTGGACGCGATCCGCGCCGTCTGCCGTGATGAAACCCGCTGCGGCTTCGTGGAGACCGACGGCCTCAAATCCAACGACCAGGAATTCGGAGGCGGGGACGATATCCACTTCTCCCGCCACTCCCTCTACGAGCTGGGCCGTCGGTATTTTGAGAAATTTGTGGAAATTATGGATTGATGCCTCCTGGCATCCGACAGGCAAGCCTGTCAGAAACTTTTTAAAAAAAGGTTCTAAGAACTCCCAAAACTTTCGAAAAGGGATTACAAGGGATACGAGAGGACACCAAGAGCCATAGGGGACATCACCATGGGGCCCCTGTCCCATTGGTATATGGAGGCCGTATTCAAGATTTTATTAGACGTGTTTGATAACCTTATTCTGTAGGGGCGGCCATTGGCCGTCCGCGCACTCTCCCATATCTCACATAGCGGACGAGCGATGCTCGCCCCTACTATCTTGTAACGCCTAAAACTTTAGGTTGTCGTAGGGGAGGGGCTTGCTCCTCCCGCTACCACAAAAATTTTGCGCTATCTTTCGGTTTTGGCATATTTCGGGAGGAGCAAGCCCCTCCCCTACCGTCATCAAGTTTTAGATGTTACAAAGTACTACATTAGCGAAACGGTTATCAAACACGTCTATTGTAAATAGTATAAAACGGAAAGCAGGAGAATTTCATCATGCTGAAAGACTTTACCCAAGAAAAATTCGACATCATTATCCAGGCAGGCCAATCCAATTCCGAGGGCTACGGATTTGGCTCGGTTGACACCCCCTATACCCCCGACGGGCGGGTTTGGTATATGAACGAAAACAATACCATCTCCCTCGGCGTGGAGAAGGTGGCCTTCAACGGCATCCAGGCCAATTTCGGGCTTCCTTTCGCGAGAGAATACATCAACGCGGGCTACCTGGCCGAGGGGCGGAAGCTCCTCATCCTGCGGACGGCGGCGGGCGGCACCGGCTTCCGGGACCACCGCTGGGGGCTCTCTGACGATCTCTACCTCCGCATGATGGAGATGATCCGCACCGCTCTCGCCCTCAATCCCGAAAACCGCCTGGTGGCCCTTCTGTGGCACCAGGGGGAAAACGAGGTCTCGGTCAACACCTCCTTTGAGACCCACTACAACCAGCTGGGTGCTCTGCTCCGCTCGGTCCGCGACACCTTCGGGGTCCCCGAGCTTCCCTTCATCGCGGGGGATTTCGTCCCCCAGTGGAAGGAGAAGACCATCGAGGCCTCCACCCCCGTCTCGGATGCCATGCGGACCCTCTGCGCCGATTGCGGTCACGGCGGCTTTGCCGAGACCGACGGTCTCCATTCCAATGCCCAGGACGTGGAGGTCCATCCCCTGGGTTGGGGCAACGCCGACGATATCCATTTTTCACGGCGGTCGATTTATGAGCTGGGAGTGCGGTATTTTGAGGAGTTTGTGCGGATTATGGGGTGAGTGGTATTTTATTCGCCTCCTAAACTCGCGTAGCGAATACCACCCGGCGTGAGCCGAATATCACTGCGAAGCAATATCACTCGCCAAAGGCGAATAAAACTGCCCAACTTCCTTATGAGAAGTTGGGCAATTCCTGTCCTTTTTTGGTTGCGGCTTGATGGCGGAAGGAGGACAGTCGATATGCCTCACTCCGCTCGGCTCGATATATTTGCCTGCGGCAAATTCGATATGGTTTGCGCTTTGCGAAGCTCGATATGATCCGCGCTCGCTTTCGCGGCGCGGATCACGGGGGGATCATAGGAGGTGACGCTCCCCCATCTCCTCCACCGCATACAGCGCATCCAACTGGAAGGTCTTGACCCAAATGATCAGCCAGTCGTTGAGGGTGCCCCGCATGATGCCGTCGGCCTCGGTGCACCAGAGGTTCTGGAAGATGGCCTCGTTCTGGGCTCCCGCCATACGCTTCATGCCGTGGAGCGTAAGCTCTCCGTCGCTCTGATATTGGACGGTAAACCGCCACAGGATGCGGGCCTGGGCAAAGAAGACCTCCTTCCCCGTCAGGCGGTAGAGCTTAATCATGTCGGGGACGTAGTAGGCACCCCAGCAGTCGATGTGGTGGTGGTGGGTGGACACCGAGGTACCGCCCGTGGTCCGAACCCCCATGCGGGCGCAGTCGCTGGCCTCGGGGAAGGTCACGTCGTGGTAGAAGCACCAGGTCATCAGGTAGTAGGCCACCTTTTGGGCCTTTTCCAGGTAGTCGGGAGCCCCCGTGATCTCGTGGAGCAGGAGAGCCGCCCGCAGGACGGGGCCCGCGCTCTCCTTGTCCACGCAGTAGGTATCCAGGGCACCACCAGCCGCGATGGAATTCTGCAGGTAGGTACCGTAGTAGAAATCAAAGGCACTCACCGCCCGATCCAGGTAGGCCTTGTCCCCGAAATACTTGTAGGCGTACAAAAATCCCGCCAGGAGCATGGCCCCCGCACAGCCCTCAGGCTTTCTGATCCCGCCGCGGCAGTCCAGGATCTGCGGGAAGCCGCCCTCGGGGTAGTTTTGCAGGAAGAATCCGCACATAACCTTCACGGCTTGCTCGTACTTCCCGGGGTTTCGGTCCGCCTTTTTCAGCAACTCACAGCAAATGGTGGCCTTCCACACGAACCAGCCCAGGTTGCAGGTGTCCATGGTCTCCTCCCCCATGGGACGATTCATGGTCACGCTCATCAGGCCGTTTTCGTACTGTCTTTCCAGCCAGGTGTCCAGAATACCCGTGCCGATCTCCAGGTCCTTTCCGTTCCCGCTCTCCAGGTAGCGGCGGATGTACATCTCGGCCACGCTGACATTCTGCCCGCACCAGCCGATCTCGTAGTTGTTGCCTTTGCGGTAAATGAAGGTGCTCTCGGGGTCTCCCATGCGGTGCTCGCCGTTGGGCAGAAAGCCTATGTTGGAGATGTACTTCCCTTCCTTGCACTCGGTGACGCTCTCGATAAAGCAGTAGTTCAGCTCCTTCACCCGCTCGAGGGAGTAGGTTTCATCCGGCATATCCAGGTAGCCCTCGGTGTGGATGAAATCCAGCATGGCGGTATAGCCGAACAGCTCGCGGGGGTTACTCTTTTCAAAGGCGTAGGTGTAGCACTCAAAACAGCACTCCTCCCCCGCCTCCAGGGTCAGGTACTCGATGACGGGCGGATCGTAGTCAAACTTCCGCACGAAGGTGACGGGGTACTCCACGTGGGTAAAATAGATGCGCTGGATGGTCATGCCGTCGCGGACGTACACCGATGCCGAAGCGTTGGAGGAGGGGAACCGACTCCCCGCGAACAGACCCACGCAGGTATGTTCCAGCTCGGCGATGGAGCATCCGGGGATGCCCACGCGGTCCGAGGAGGTGATCCAGGGCTTGCCCTCCCACTCCATATCGTGGGGCTCACGGCGGGTACCCCATTGGTTGCCGTTGTAGTTGACGCAGGGGATCATGAAAAAGTCGGGAGCCCCTTCGGTGACCGTCTCAAAAACGGGGATGATCTCGGCCCGCTCGCCGTGATTCCGATAAGTCAGGCGATGGCGGGTGATATAGGGGTTGACAACCTCCCGCTCCTCCGAGCGCAGGATGTCCGAAGCCGCCCCGCGGCAGACGGGGCCTGTTTTTTTGTCAATGTAAAGGATGCCTTGGTTCCAGTTTTGCTCCATGACGATATTCTCCTCGTTGTCAGATTTCAATGGTATCCCCATCCTTCGCGCGGCTGATGGGGAAGGGGAAGCGGCCGGGGGCGGCCAGGGACTCGATCTGGGGAGGCTTGCGGGCCTGGTAGTGGTTGAAGATCAAACGCTTGGCCTTGCAGGTCTCCAGGCGGGCGGCGATCTCCTCCTCGTCGAAGTGGGCCATCTCGCAGACAAACAGGTCCAGCTCGACCTCGTTGACCAGCTGGGGGTAGTCCCCCAGGCCGTAGGCCAGATCACCCGAGAAAAAGACCTTCTTGCCCTCAGCCTCCATGAGGAAGGCGTAGGAGGGACGGGGCAGGCAATGGCCCGTGGGGATGGCGGTGATCTTTACGTAGCCGTCGTCATAGATCTCCCCCGCCTCGTAGACGCGGAAGGGCAGACGCTCGTTGCGGACGGGACGGCCGATCAGGGCCTCCTGGAAGGCGTGGAAGGCGTTGGCCACCCGCTCCTCGGGGACGTAGAGCTCAAAGGCGGCCTCGTTGAAGGCCCAGCCGCACAGGGAGAGCAGGGGGAGCAGACCCACGATGTGGTCGCCGTGGGAATGGGTGTTGAAAAAGGCCTTGATCTGATTGGGGTGTTTATCGTGATTGAGCATGAGCTCGGCCACGGGCGCGCCCGCGTCGATCAGGTAGATGCGATCCCCCACCTCCACCATGGTGGAGGTACAGAAATGGCCCTTGCGCGGAACGCCGTCCGAGGTGCCTAAAAACGTGATTTTCATATTGGTTTCTCCTTATAATCCTATTTTACAATAAAAAACTTGAATACAGCCCCATATATCAATGGGGTAGGGGCCCCATGGTGATGCCCCCTATGGCTCTTGGTGTCCTCTCGCATCTTCCATAATCTTTTTTAAGTTTTTTGGAGTCTTGAACCTTTTTTTCAAAAAAGGTTCAAGCCGCCGGAGGCACGTCTCACATTCAAGTTTGTGTCTGTGAATTAGTATAGGTTACCCGATCAGCACAGCCCGACAGGGCGCGCCCTCACATCCCCCCAGATTGAGGGGGACCGCCGACAAAAAATACTTCCCCGCGGGGACGTGGGACAGCACCGCTCCCTCCAACAGGACCACGTCGGCCCGCATGAGCACCATGTGGACCATCAGGGGCGCGTCCTCGGGGCCCACGGTCTGGCTTTCGTTGCCGATGAGCTTGAGCCCGGCCTCGGCAAAGACGCAGGCGGCCTCCAGGGTGACGGTGGCCTTCCCCGCGATGAGCAGGCGGTCGGGAGCCCCCGCGGCCCCGGCGTAGCCCAGCATACGGCGGGCATCCTCGGCGGTCACGTCTCCCTCGTGGCGGGTGACGTAGCAATCCCCCAAAAAGATGGCGGGATCCAACTGGTCAACCGTCTTACCGTTGACCAGAAAATGAGCGGGCGCGTCAATGTGGGTCCCGTTGTGGGAGCACATGGAAAAAGCGGTCAGGTTGCACTTGTCCCCCTTGGTGATCTCCCCCAGCACCTCGCAGACAGGCGCGGGGTCCCCGGGGAACACCCTGCAGGAAAACAACTCCTGGGTAATATCGTAGATCATGGCAAAATCCTTTCGTTGGAGAGCGGGGGAGCGTGGGAAGCGGGAGAACGCGCCTCCGGCGGCTTGAACCTTTTTTGAAAAAAAGGTTCAAGACTCCAAAAAACTTTAAAGCATTTTTTCGGGGAAAATATTCTGAAAAAATCGCAAGAGAGATAACCCCCATGGGGCCCCTGCCCCATTGAGTCAGGAGAACGAGAGAAGGTTTGACAAATGGGGCTTATCTCCACTCCCAATGGATCAGATCTCGGCTCCAGGCGAGGCCGATGTTGGCGTTGGTGTCAAAGATCACGGACTCATCCTCAGGGCCTGTCCCGTGGAAGAACATGAGGTAGAGGGTCTCCTCGTCCTCCTCATAGGGCAGGACGAAGCCCGCGGTGAGCCGTCCTCTCGCCCATTCCCAATCGGCCTGGCCGAAGGTGAGGAGCTCCCCCACGTCCTGCCAGTTTTCCAGGTCGGTGGAATACTTTACTCCGATGCCGTTGTGGGGGGAGTGGAACAGGTAGTAGCCCCCGTCCTTGGCGATGACGCTGACGTTCTCGCCGCCGGCTGTATGGCCCTTGTATGCCCAATGCTCCATGTCCGCGGACACCGAACGGCTGACACCGTTCTGCTTGAAGAAGCAGTTCCACATCTCGGTCTTGGGGTCATAGATGAGGTAAGGATCGATCATGCGGCCCATATCCTCGAAGGGGACCTCCCCCTTGACGCGGATAAGGCGGGGCTCATCCCAATGCACCAGGTCATCGCTGGCCATGGTGTAGACACGGGCCTTCTCGTTGCAGTACTTCTCCCCATTCTCGCGGGGGTAGGTCTGGAGGCACATGAGATACCGCCCGCCGAACTCCACCACGTTGCCGGGGCTGGAATAGTTGAGGGCCTTGTTGCGGGGGGTCAGCTTCTCGGGCTCGGTCCAATGGACCAGATCCGTGGAGGCGGTGTGGATGGTGTACATGTAAAGTTCTCCCGGGGCCTCGGTCTCCACGTAGGTGCAGTAGAGGTGGAAGACCCCGTCCCGATGGATCACCGTGGGGTCGCGGAAGGCATGGGTATCGTCGCCATAGATCAGGCGGGAGCTTTTGACGGAATCAATGATGGACATGGTTGGTCTCCTTTTTCAAATAAAGATCAATACACCCGCGGGATCCGCGCGGTGATGAGGCAGAGGAGCTCGTAGGTAATGGTACCCGCCCGCAGGGCCAGGGCTTCCAGCTCCTCGGAGGTCTGCCCGAACAGAGTGACGCGGGTACCCACGGTGATGGGCAGGTCGGTCACGTCGGCCATGCATTGGTCCATGCAGACCCGTCCCACGATGGGGGCGGCCACATCACCTTCCAGGGTGTGGAATGTGACGGTGGCCCCCGAAAAATCCCGGATCCAGCCGTCGGCGTAGCCCACGGGCAGGGTGGCCAGAGTGCGGGGAGAATCCGCGGCGAAGGTACCGCCGTAGCCCACCGACTCCCCGGGGTGCAGGGTGTGGATGTGGGTCACCACGGTCTCCAGCCGCATGACGGGCTTTGTGTGGGCGGGCAAATCGGATGTCGTCCCCTTTTTCTGTGGAATATCCACCCCGTAGCCGTAGAGGCTGATGCCCAGCCGCACCGCGTCCATGCATCCCTCGGGCAGGGCGTGGGGGAAACGGATGGCCGCCGCGCTGTTACAAACGTGGCAGAGCCCCGGGGTGACGCCCCGCTCGGTCAGGCCCTCCAGCACACGGCGGTAGCGGGCGTACTGGATCATGGTCTGACTGTCGGGGTGGTTCATTTCGGTGTCAAAATCCTCGTCGGCGCAGGCGAAGTGGGTGAACAGACCCTCGGGGATCAGCCCGCCTTCCCCGCTGGCGGGCTCCCCGCTCCCGAACAGGGTCGTCAGGAGCTCTACGGTATCGGCCATCTCCTCTTCGGTGTGGGCGGGGTAGCCGATGCGGTTCATGCCGGTATCCAGAGCGGCGTGGACCTTGACGCGGGCACCCGTCCGCTTGGCGTGGTCCAGCATACGGCGGGCGTGGTCCTCGGACAGGAGGGTGGCGGTAACGCGATAATCCGAGAGGATGGGCGCGTTGGCGGGGTCGGTGAAGCCCAGCACCAGGATGTCGGTCTCAGAGTCACGGGAACGGTCGGTCTCGGAGGCGGAGTCGGTGGTCAGCTCCCGCAGGAGGCGGCGGAGGGCCACCGCCTCCTCCAGGCAGGCCACCGCGAAGAAGGAGCACCCCTCTCCCAACAGGGTCCCCACTACGGGGCGGATGCCGTGGCCGTAGGCATCGGCCTTAACCACGGCGATGGGGATGGTGTGAGGGGAGACCGCCCGCACGGGGGCCATGAGTGTACGGTAATTTTCGGCCAGGGCGGCGGTGTCAATGACCGCCCGCGCCCGCAGGCCGGGGAGCGTGGGGAATGCTTCGTGGAGCTTGATATGGTTCATGGTATTCTCGTTTCTGTGGATTGCGTGTCGCCGGTTGAGGCTGTGGAAAATTCTTCTTTTAGTATAGCATATTTTCTATGTTTTTTCAAGGGAAATATGTGATTTTTTGTCAGAGTCTAAAAAATCCGACGGAGTGGTTCCGTCGGTTGTTCATATTATTTTTTTATTTCTTCCTCAATGAGTTTCATCAATTTATGCGGTTCAATGTCCAACGCCTCCGCAATTCTAAAAAAGGTTTCTAAAGTAGGCTTGCGAACACCTCGCTCAATAGCACTTAAATGCGTCCGACCTATATCCGCTAACCCACTCACAACATCCTGAGACAGTTTACGCTTTTCTCTATATTCCTGAATCACCTTACCAACAATTACAGAATCCAACATATTTCCCCCAAAATAGTATAGTTATAAATGTGTATAAAAAAATTTTATACTATTTTGATTATTTCTTTGAATACATATGTTGACAAATGAACACAAATGTGTTATAATATTTTTATTACCATAGATACGACAAATGTGTTATGGTAGTTATTATGACAATCAAGCGAATTTTTTAGACACAGGAGGGCTTCTTTTATGTTAGAAATGATTCTTCTACTCGCTTATATGATTGCAGGGTACTGGGCCGTGGGACAAACTATTTACGCAAACAAAATCAGAATAGGCACATGGTCCAATCTATTTATGACACAACTCATAATTGGTGTTTTGGCTGGATGGTTTTTAATTCCTGTTGCCATTATAAAAAAAATCATCGCAAAATAAATAACTTTTAAATATTATGTAAACAAATAATCTTTTAATAGGAGAAAAAAATGGAAGCTTTATTGATCGCAATTGTTTTGGGTATTATTGGTGAACTGTTATGGTTTAAATTTAGCCGTGCCGGACAAAAGCAATTTACAAAATATGATAAAGAACATAGCAATATTACCGTTCTCAATACCGAAGAAGTGGTATCGAAACTTAATCAAGTCTCAAATTTAGGCATAAGCGATATTCGTTCCGAGGAAAATCAGGTCAGCTTTGCTTGTAAAAATAATTGTTATACCATATATATTGAAGATGGTAAGGCATATACTGAATATGATATGTCCGGTTTCGGAGTTCGCCTATCGACACTTGGCAAAATAACAAAAAAAATAAAATTTTGGAAATCTGCACACAAAGCCATACTGATCAATATGGTGATGGACACATTTCAAAATAATTGTTTGCCAACAAAAAAAGAATATGAAAAAACCACTTTTTTTGCAAAAACATCTGTTATTGCATTTGTTGCCTTCTTACTTTTTTTGGTAATTGGATTCTTTACAGTTATAGGTTCAATATCTAATAATTCTATTTCCAATGTTCAAAAAATGGAATTTTACGATAATGTTACCTATGAGGAACTCATTGACAGCTATATAAGTGATGCCGAATGGACTGCATTTAATACAGATAATGATGTAGCCGTAGTAGAAGTAAACGGCATGAGTATTGAAGGAGAAAACATTTGCATTCAATTTTGGGGCTCTATGGGCATGGGCTTTTCCGACGAAAGTTTAGAGTTGGCATATTTTGAAGTTGATGGAACTTCAATAGATCCAAACGAAGCAATGGAGTACATATATATATATTACTACTTAAATGAATAAAATCCATATTACAAAAACCGCCCCAACGGGCGGTTTTTCGCATCTCTATTCTGTTTTTATCCGTTTACGATCCGCTCAAACTCGGCAAAATACCGCTTTCCCAGCTCGTAGATAGCCCTTCGGGAGAAATGGATCGGGTCCTCCTCCCACCAGCCCATGGGGTGGTAGTCCAGCTCCTGGCGGTTGGAGAGCAGACCGTCCGTCTCGGCGAATCCGCCGTACCCGCAGTCGCGGCAGAACGTCCGCAGAGCCCCCACAATGGGCTCGCAGAGCGCGGCGTGATCCCCCTTCCAGTCATGGACGAAATCCCCCGCCACAAAGGGCAGGTCGGGGACGGAAAAGGTCTTCCGAACCGAGGAAAGCAGGGCAGACAGGTAGCCGTAGTACTCCTCATAGGATCGACCGTTTGCCGCCTCCGACTCGCCCTGGTGCCACAAAAGGGCCGCCAGGCGGTTTTCGAGATTGAGCGACAGGGCGGTGGAGATCATGTCCATCATCTGCAGGTAGAGATCGCCGTCCATGGACCAACGGCCGTTCCAAAAGCCCGTACCGCCCACGCCGCACCGCAGGATGAGCAACTGTCGGCCCTCGGCCAGCATCCCCGCTTTGAGATACTCCCTTGCAAAGGGCAGGGCGTAGTTGGACCGCACGTCGTTGTACCAGACCTCCTCGGCGGCCTGGGTAATAGTGCCGTTCTGATTCAAATACCACACCCGTCCGTCGGGGACGTAGGGATCATCCACAGATCCCAGCCCGGCCCCCTCGGCGTTGGACTGGCCCGCCTGAATGAGAATGTCGAATTTGTCTGTGGAAAAATCATGCAGCATGGTGCTTCCCTCCTGTTCGGTTCTTGCAATACAATCCTTGAATACGCTCCCCCTATACCAATGGGGCAGGGGCCCCATGGTGATTCCCTCTATGGCCCTTGGTATCCTCTCGTAACCCCATAAATCCTTTTTCAAGTTCTTTGGAGTTCTTAGAACCTTTCGTACACGAAAGGTTCTAAGCCGCCGGAGGCACATTCACTCTCCCTACCCCTCCAACTCCTCCAGCTCCTCGTAGACCGCCATGAGCTCCTCCTCGCATTCATTTTTGCGGGTATCCAGCTCGGCGGCGCGGAGGTAATCGGTGGCGGCGGAGCCGTTGAGCTCCTCGTCGATGGCCTCGATCTCGGCCTCCAACCGCTCGGCCTCCTTGTGGAGCTTGTCGATGCGGTTTTTCTTTTTGCGGGCCTCGGCGGCGGAGGCCTTGGCCTGCTGGTAAGCCTCCTTGGAGGCGGTGGGGGTGTCGCTCACCGAAGCCGCGGGAGCCCCGCCCATGACCGTGGGACGGACGCCGTTCCCCAGCCTCCGCGCCTCCATGAAGCGGCGGTACTCGGTGTAGGCCTCGCCCTTGTGCTCAATGTGGTAGTCGGTGAAATCGCCCCCCGACTGCCCGTCCACCAGGGTCGCGCCCCGCCCGGGGGTGATCTCCACAATGCGGGTGGCCAGCTTCTCAATGAAGTAACGGTCATGGGACACCGCCAGGATGGTGCCGTCAAAGCCCTCGAGAGCGGCCTCCAGGGCCTCGCGGGAGTCGATGTCCAGGTGGTTGGTGGGCTCGTCCAGCACCAGGAGATTCATCTTGGACAGAATCAGCTTGGCCAGGGTCAGCCGCGCCCGCTCACCGCCCGACAACACGCTCACTTCCTTATATACGTCCTCCCCCACGAAGCGGAATTGCCCCAGGGTATTGCGGATCTCGGTCTCGGTCATGCGGGGGTAGGCGTTCCACAGCTCGTCCAGCACGGTGTTCTGGGGATCCAGGTTCTGATTCTCCTGATCGTAGTAGCCGATCTCCACGTTGTAGCCCGCCTCGATCATACCCGAAACAGGCTCCAATTTCCCGATGATCAGCTTGATGAGGGTGGATTTTCCGCATCCGTTCTGACCCAGGATCAAGAGTCGGTCATCCTTCTTGACCAGGAAATTCAAATGCTCAAAGAGCATCCGCCCGTCAAAGCCCATGGACACGTCCCGCAGATCCAACACGTCGTTGCCGCTGGGGCGGGAGGCGGTGAACTTCAGACGGATGGGCTTGGGGGCGTTCTCGGGCTTCTCCACCCGCACCATCTTGTCCAGCATCTTCTGCCGCGACTCGGCGGCGATGATGTTGCGCTCACGGTTCCAGGCTCTTTGTTGGGCAATGTAGGCCTCTTGGCGGGCGATCTCCTTTTGCTGGTCACGGTAGTGCTTTTCCTGGATCTCGCGGTCGATGCGGCGTTGCTCCATGCTTTGGGTGTAGCCCCCGTTGTAGAGTTTGGCGCGGTGGTTCTGAATACAGAGGGTCTTGTTGGTCACCCGATCCAGGAAATATCGGTCGTGGGAGACCACCATAACACAGCCCTCGTAGTCGGACAGAAACCGCTCCAGCCAGCCCAGGGTCTCGATGTCCAGGTGGTTGGTGGGCTCGTCCAGGAGCAATACGTCGGGCTTGCGGGAGAGCTGAATACCCAGGGCCAGGCGGGTCTTCTGACCTCCGCTCAAGAACTTCACGGGCATGGCGGCCAGGGTATCATCAAAGCCCAGGCTCCGCAGGATACCCACGCAACGGCTGCGGAATTCCAGGCCGCCGTCCCGAATGAACTGCTCGTGGAGCGCGGAATAGGCGCGGGTGATGCGGTCGTACTCGGCAGAGCCGATGGCATCAGCTCCCGCGTCCAAAGCCCTCTGCATCTCCTCCAGCTCGGCTTCGGTGCGGAGCAGGTGGGGGAAGGCGTGGACCATATGCTGGAGGGCAGACTCCTCCCCGGTGCCATCCTCACCGTTCTCGTCAAAGGCTCCCTCCTGGGTCAGAATGCCCATGGTCTTGCCCTTGGACAGAAACACCTCGCCCTCGGTGGGCTCATATTCCCTCGTGAGGAGCTTGAACAGGGAGGATTTTCCGCTTCCGTTGACACCGATGATGCCCAGCTTGTCCCGCTCGTCCACCGAGAAGGACACCTTTTCCAGCACCGAGGTGGTCCCGAATCGCAAAGTCAGGTCGGTTGTGGTTAATACGATCATATGGATACTCCGAAAAATGTAATAGGTTGGAATGGAGTGACAAACGACAAGTGACAAGTGACAAGATCAAAGAGGGGGTGGATTTTCGTGACCCCATCTTGTCACTCGTCACTTGTATCTTGTCACTGGTTTACAGCTTCAAAAACACAATAGCCGTCACGCCCAGCACCAGGGCGGCGTACTGGTTGATCCTCAGCTTTTCCTTGAACACAAACCGCCCGCAGAGCAGGGAGGACAGGATGGTCCCCGCCGAGATGATGGGAAACAGCACCGAGGCGTTCTCCATCCCCGCCAGGGCCAGGGTGAGGAAATTGGCCAGGGAGTTGGTCACGCCCGACAGCACGCCAAAGCCCTTGCGGGCAACGGTCTTGTAGGTGGACACGGGGACGCGGATGAGGGTCACCGTGGTGAATACCAGGGCGCAGAGGAGCATGGCGAACAGCATGAACTCCCGATTGTATAGCGAGGGGTAGGCGGTCTGATGCTCCTTTTGCAGGATGGAGCACACGCCGTTGCAGGCGAAGGTCAGGGCTACGAACAACAGCCAAAGTCCCTGTCCCGACTGGGATTTTTCAGCCGAGCGGAGCCCCTTGAGGTTATGGGCGTTGACCAGCAGGAGGGCGGCGAACAGGAGTGCCAGCCCCACGCATTTCAATACCCCCATGGGCTCGTCTCGCACGAGAATGCCCCAGCACAGGGGCACGATGAGGGAGAAGGACACCAGCATACTGGTCAGCGCCATGGGCCCGAGACAGAGGGCGCGGTAGCCCGCGTACATGGACAGGCACAGGGAAAGTCCATAAGCCAAACCGTACAAGACGGTGGGAATATGGAAGGTAAAGCCGGGGATGCTGATAATGAGAAACAGAAGGAGTGCGGACAGGGTCTTGAGAGAGTTGAAGATCAGAGACGAGCCGCCGGTTTTGTTGAAGGCCTTGGTGGAGGCCGATTGGGTCACCGTGGCCAGCACGATGGCGATATAAATGGCGATCTCCATGGCTTAGTGGTACACTCCCGTCTGGAACTTGGCCCAGCCCGCCTGACGATAATCCCCGCTTACGGGGGAGGCCTTGCGAAGCAGGGCGGCGGTGTGGGTCATGCAGGTGGTAAAGTTCTTGGGGTAGTCGCCGTCATAGCATCCCACCGCCGACATCAGGACGTAGGGCATACCTTTGGACAGGGTGTTCCAAGTGGTGTGGAGCAGACCCATCATACCCTCCTGCTTGGCGGTCTCCAGGCATCCTGCGGTGTGGTCCTCGCCGCAATCGAAGGGGCAGATCAGGGTATCAAAGCCCGCGCGGACAAAGACCCCCGAGGTCTCCACCACCCCGCGGCCGGGGAAATACTGCCAGTCGGCAATGACCACGTCCTTGCTCAGCCGATCCAGCATATAGGCCTCGGCCTCGGCGGAGGGGGACAGGCAGGTGTAGCCGCGGTTGTAGTGGGAATGGCGGTAGAGGAACATATCACCCCACAGAATGATCCGCCGTCCTCGGGCCACCATCTCGGCCGAGATCTCGTTGAGATAATCGCAGATGGCATCCCGATTCTCCACGGGGTTCAAGTCATAGTTGTAGGCCTCGTCGCATCCCACGTGGAAGTACTTCCCTTCCCCGCAGAGCTCGGTGAGCTCGGCGCGGATCTGCCGCATCAGCGCGCGTACCTTGGGCTTGCGGATGTCCCAGCACCAGCCGTCCTCAGTGAAGTAGCTCTGCTTGGAGGGATCCTGATCCAGCACCACGTGCTTGCCGTGCATGACGCGGGAGGCGGTGGCGTGGCCCCAGTGGTTGAACATGGGAATGATCTCCAGGCCCAACTCACGTGCCTCGGTCATGAGGGGAGACAATTCCTCCTTGGTGAAGGCATGGGACCAGGCCAGCTCCTTCATGCAGTCGTACTTGACCATGCCCCAGAATTCCAGCACGATGTGGGTGTACCGCAGGGCGGCGGCCAGGCGGATGAAGCGCCCCAGCTCCCACAGCTCGGTCTCGGGGAAAATGCAGAAATGCACCATGCGGGTCCCCACCGAGGGGGTGTCCAAAATCTCACAGCAGTCCAGCTCCAAAGACCTGTCATTATCCTCGGCCACGCGGATGCGGTCCAGGAGGGTCATGAAGCCGTGGATCAGATTCTGTCGATCAGAGGCGCGAAGGCAGACGCCGTCCGTAGTCACGCGGATGCTGTAGGCGTGGCCGTCAGGGGGGAGGGCCTCGGCATGACCCAGGACAAAGGTATATTCGTCAGCCTCGGTAACTGCGAGGGTGCTGAGGCTGTAGGTAAAATTCTTCCAAAAAGTCAAAATGGCGGCGGTATTCAGACAGGCGTGGGCCGTAGCGCGGACCTCGCCGTCAAAGCGGAAGCAGCCGTCGGCGGGAGTGATGTGCTTGGGATGGAAAATCATAGGGGTCTCCTTTCGGGTACAAAGTCGGTGGGGTAAGCGTTTAACCTTGATTATAGCATATTTTAAGGAAGAAATCAATGGATTGGGGAATTTTTGTTGGGATTTATTTGGCGGTGGTTCCCTTTTCCATTTTCCAACCATAGGTAGAATTTTTCCGAAAAACGCGTCATTGTCAAAATCCAAGACTTGTGATATAATAAGCTCGTAAGGCCTTACAGACGAATACCAACCCAACGGAACAGAAAGGAGCCCGATATGGACATCAATCTCGGAACCAAAATACGCGAGCTTCGCAAAAAAAGAAGCCTGACCCAGGAGGAGTTGGCCGTCAAGCTGAATATTTCCTCCCAAGCTATCTCCAAGTGGGAAAACGGCACCTGTTATCCCGATATGGAACAAATCCCCACCCTGGCGAACTTTTTCGGGGTGAGCCTGGATGAGCTTTTCAATTATGACGTGACCCAGCTGAATGAGAAAATCGATCAGATCATTGAAGAACAGAACAAATATTTTTGGAAGGATCGAAAAAAGAGCGAGGAGATCCTGGTCAATGCCTTGCAGGAATACCCCGATAACGAGCGGCTGATGATCGAGCTGGCCGAGCTTTACACCAGTGAAGCCCCCGATAAGGCCCTCCCCATGGCCGAGGACCTGGCCAACAACGCCAAGGATTTCCTCATACAGGGCCGCGCAAAGGCCATCCTGACCGCACTTTACGTGGATCAAGGACGACATGACGACGCGAATCGTGTCGTTGAGTCACTGCCTATCCTATATTCCCTGGATGTCCACGACAGATTGCGTGTCGGCGGAGGAACCTTGCGGGGTAAGGATCGGCTCAAGTGGGCAATACAGTGGAAAACCGAGGAAATCCAGGAATTATATCTGGCCTGTAAATTTGAGGGTCAGGGCTACTTTGAAACCGAGCAATACGAACAGGCGCTGGAATCCTTTGGACAGTACCGCCGCGTCATCGAATTGTTCATGAAATCGCAGGAGATCCATATTGACAGCTACCTTTGGGGAGGTATGCAGACCCACCATTGGGCCGCCTACCTGCACGAGGCCGCTTGCCTGGTCAAGCTGGGCCGAATAGAAGAAGCTCAAGAAAAGGTAGAGAGGGCCAAATACATCCTTCTCCATGCTTGGGTGGAACAGGATGGTTCCGCCAATTATCTGGAAGAAAATCCCGAACGGTATCTCGGTCCCTTCCGCCGCTACTATAGCGAATGGGGCCTGGAGGAGTTGGGCGAGTGTCCCGTATGATCGGATATTTTTTTACACCTGAAATACAACAGGGGATGTCACAACCATGGCATCCCCATTTTTTTATCAATTGCTTCCCTTCAATATCTCCACCATCCGCGCGTCCGCGGGGATCACCACCACGGCTCCCTCCTCGGGCAGGGGGATGTAGCAGGACGCAGGGGACACGGGGGTGTTCTCGTAGCGGTACACCCGCCTGTCGCGGCAGAGTACCTCCAACGTCTGCTTGGTCTTGTCTCGGTCAGAAGCCTTGTCGGAACGGCGAACCACGGTCAGGGCACCGCGGTCAACATCCCGCAGGGCCACCCGTGCCACTACGGTCATCTTTTTGCCCACCACCTCGGTGATGACCAGATCGTATTGCTCCACCCCATAGGCATCCACAATGCCATTGGGCTCAATGGCGTATCGGTACATCCGCAGGGAATACCGAATCAATAGGTAGACCGCCGCGGTCAGGCAAAGCATCCCGCCAATCTGCCACAAAACGGGCATAGGCATCCCTTCCCTGTTGGACAAGGAAAATAAGACTACCGCTGCCACAAAGGCCCCCACAACCATCAGATGTAAAGGCTTCCGCGACCCGCTCGATTCAAATGCGTACATATTTCACTCCAAATCTTATAAACATTTTATTTTGTTGCAAATAATTTATAGAATTCCATAAACAAGAACGAATTGCAAAACACAATTCGTTAACAATTACCCTCCCTAAAGCCCTATTTCCTAAAAGTTTTGGGGATTCTCAAGGGACTTTTTCAAAAGTCCCTTGAGCGGGTCCA
>CAYRTP010000020.1:0-21125 GCA_964427175.1 uncultured Clostridium sp.
CCCGAGAACGAGCCCGGCTCCTCCATCATGCCCGGCAAGGTCAACCCCACCCAGTGCGAGGCCCTGACCATGGTGGCCATCCAGGTCATGGCCAATGACGTGGCGGTGGGCATGGCCGCCTCCCAGGGCAACTTCCAGCTCAACGTCTTCATGCCGGTCTGCATCCACAACTTCCTCCAGTCGGTTCGCTTGCTGACCGATGCCATGGACTCCTTCCGCGAGCGTTGCCTGGACGGCCTGAAGGCCAATCGGGACAAGATGGCCGAGAACCTCCATCGCTCCCTCATGACCGTCACCGCCCTCAACCCCCACATCGGCTACGAGAACGCCGCCCGCGTAGCCAAGCTGGCCCACGGGGAGAACATCACCCTCAAGGAGGCCTGCCTGCGGCTAGGCTACCTCACCGCCGAGGAGTTCGACGCGGCGTTCGATTTTGAGAGGATGGTGTGAGCGTGGACGGCCGCAAGCGTGCCGCCCGATGCGCGGCGGCCCATCGGGTCTGCAAGGTCATGATCTACATATTGATGATTCCCGTCCTCATATTCGGGGTGTGTCAACTGTATATCGGGGTCTGCATCACATTCATCCTGGGCTTTTTGAGCATCTTCCTCACCCGCCATTTCCGCAAGCGGGAGCTGCTTCTCCTGTGTACAGCCCGCACCACCGCCACCTGCATCGGCACCGACTGGCACAGCAGCGGCCGCTATCTCCATCTCCGCCCCATCGTGACCTATGAGGTGGACGGCAAAACCTACACCGCCAAGCTGTCGGTCTCCTGCCCCAAAAATGCCGTAGGCCAGCTCTACGCGATCTACTATGACCCCCAAGTCCCCCAAACCGTCCGTACGGATAAGCAGAGCTTCTTTGATTAAATCTTCCGACGATCTCGTGCCGTAGGGCGGGGGCTTGCTCCCGCCGCTTCCCCCAAAAATCCACCCCTCGGAGGTCCCACCATGAACACCTACACCCCCGACCAACACCTTCCCGCCCTCCGCGCGCTGTTCCGCAAGAACCTGCTGACCAATCTGGGTGCCATGGCCGCCTCGGTCCTGGCCTTCGGGCTGTTCTTCGGCTTCGGCTCAAATGGGCATACCCCGCTGTCCCTGGCCCTCTCGGTGGGCCTGGCCGCGATTGCCTCCGTCACCGAGTTCTTCATAGAGCGAGCCCTCCACAAGCGGGGCCGCAGTACGGCATGGGTGTATTTCTTCTTTTTCCTCCTGCCCCTCCTCATCCTGGAGGCCATGTCCCGCTCGGGCCTGTTCCCCAAGGACGCGGTCTCAGGCATCCTGTTTGCCGTCTGCTTCATCTTCTTCCGCCCCCTGATCTCGGTGGTCCTGCTGATGGCGGACAGCCGCCGCCTGAAGGAGGAATCCCCCCTGGAGGCCGCGGGCCGCATGAAGCGGTACAGCCACCGTGACGGCGACGCTCCCGGGTTGGACACCAGCCTGCTCTTTGAGGACGAGCTGACCCACGCCACCCTCATGCTCCACACCAAGGAGATGTCCCCCGACCACCGCTATCGGGTGTGGTACCTCCCCCGAACCGGCCTGGCGGTCAGCGACCCCATTCCCGAGGATGCCGAGCTGGATCCCTTCGGCAATCTGATCCAACATACCGACCCCTTTGCCTCCAACGGCCGTGAGCAGGAGCCCTCCGAGCCAAATCCCCCTCGCCGTCCCGAGTCGGCCTCCCGCGACCCGAACTCCCCCGAGCGGAGACGGGCCGCACAGCTGGCCCTGTGGAGTCGGGTCTGCCAATTCCTGTCCTACGGCCTGATCGGCCTGGCGTTCCTGTCCGCCGTCATCTTCAAGACCACCGACCAGGACCCCATGTTCTTCGTCTTCATGGTCTTCCCCGCCGTAGGCCTCTTGGTCCTGAGCAACCATCTTAAGAACCGCGGGCTGAAGCTCCGCTGTACCGTCCAGGCCACCGCCCACTGCGTGGATACCGTCCGCCGCCGCTCGGGCAAGCACTCCCATTACTACCCCATCGTGGAGTATGAGGTAGACGGTGTCCCCCACACAGCCGAGCTGTCCACCGCCTGCTCCCCCAACGCCGTAGGCGAGCCCTACACCGTCTACTACGACCCCCTGGACCCCAAAACCGTCATCGGACGAGCCGGGATCCTTTGATACTAATTCGCAAACAAAAACTTGAATGGGAGCGCGTGCCTCCGGCGGCTTAAGGGGCTTTTGCAAAAGCCCCTTAAGAATCCCCAAAAACTTTAAAAAGGGATTTAGGAGGGATGCGAGAGGACACCAAGAGCCATAGGGGGCATCACCATGGGGCCCCTACCCCATTGGTCTATGAAGCCTGCATTCAAGATTATCATTGTAAAGTATGAGCCGCCGATTCCCCGATCGGCGGTTATTTTTACAAAATTTTTCAAATCCGCGGCAGATTCCCCCAAAAAATCCGTTATAGTAGGTAGAGCGCTCAAATACCCTGAAAGGAGGACACGTACCGTGACCGATACCGAGATCATTGCCCTGTACCATGCCCGCGACGAGGCCGCCATCCGCGAGACCGACTCCGCCTACGGTAAGCTCTGCCACGAGCTGGCGTTTCGCATCCTGGGCGACCGCTCGGATGCCGAGGAGTGCGTCAGCGACACCTGGTTGCGGGTGTGGAACGCCATTCCCCCCGCCTCCCCGCCGTCCCTGCGGGCCTACGTCTGCAAGATCATCCGCCGCCTGGCCATCGACCGCTACCGCATGGGCAAGGCCGCCCGACGGCGAAGCGAAATGACTGTAGCCTTAGAGGAGGTGGCCCCCTACATCGCCGTCCCGCCCGAGGAGGAGAGCATCCTGCCCCGCCTCATCGAGGACTTTCTGGCCACCGAGGAGCCCCTGGACCGCAAGCTCTTCATGGGCCGCTACTGGCACACCTATCCCGTCAAGGACATGGCCGCCCACTACGGCATGACACCCAACGCCGTTTCCCACCGTCTGAACCGCACCCGCGAGCGGCTCCGCATCTACTTGAATCAAAGGGGGTATTCTGTATGAATGACCGTGATCTTCGCCTGTTTTCATCGCTCACCGATATGAGCGACAGTTTGATCGAGGAGAGCACCCTCCTCCCGCACACCCGCGTAGCCAAGCCCCGACGGGTACGAACCTGGTTTTCCGAGCTGATGAGCTCCCCCGTAGCCGCGGTAGTGCTGTCCGTGGTAGTATCCCTGACCGTCCTGGCCGCCATCGTAGCGGCAGGGCGATCCGGCCATGGACCGGGTCCCGTCACCAACCCCGTCGGCAGTACCGGCGACCAGGCCTTCTACGTAGGTATGTCCTACGAGGACATGACGGAGGAGTTGAACTCCTCCCTGTACCGCGACCCCTTCCAGTACGGAAACTGGACCTTCGCGTCCTTCCAAAGCGGCGACCGCTTCCTGCTCATCACCTGCGGAGCCGACAGCGAGGGGGCCTATACGGTCACGGATGTCCGCACCTACACCGCAAAATCCCCCACCCATGAGGATTTCGCGGCGGTTGAGGCGGGCATGGATGTCTACACGCTCACCGCCCTCCTGGGCCGTCCCGAAGGCTCCTATACCTCGGGTGCCTCCACCCTGGCCTACCGCACCGCCGAGGATGATCTCTACTTCATCTACCTCCACGGCGAAGGCGGCACCGTCTCCGACGTGCTGTGGAGCAATCCCGCCCCCCTGTACGCATCGGTCACCTTCCCCGCGGAGATCGGCTGGACGGGTCTCTACTACGCCACCCCCGAAAAGGTGGCCCGCTTGCACGAATATTGCGCCAATCTATACACCACCTACGTCTACGACACCCTCCCCGGCGATTCCGACGGCCTCGAATGTACCGTCACCATCACCTACGAGGGCGGGACCACCGCGTCCTACCTGTTCCGAGGCAAATTCCTCAGCCGCAACGGCGGAGCCTCCTGGTCCAAGATCCAGGAGCATCAGCCCCACGTCACCACCAACCTGGAGGAGATCATCGACTCCATGACCTCCGATCCCCCGAGCGAGATCAATATCTTTGTCCTGTGGGTCGGAGAAGATGGCTTCTGGGGCTACTTCCCCGATATCGACGCAGAGGTCTACGTCAAGGTCCCCCACGATTTCAAGGTCTTCGACACGGTCCAAGTCCTATACCACCCCGCCCAACTGAAGCCCGAGGAGGGCACTCTCGGTGCCGCCGACGGAGCAGATGAGCAGAGCTTCCATTACGACTATATTTTGGAGAACCCCATATCCGTAAAGCTGTCCGGCCCGCAGATGAGAGGCTGATCACCGCCCCGCGCAAAAAGTCCCGCCCGACAGAGACAGTCGGGCGGGACTTTTGCTATGTAGGATTACTGCTTCTTATCAGCCTTCCCCGTAACCGCCTTGATGACCAGCAGGGTAGCGATCATGAGGAGAATACCGATGGGCAGACAGATGAGCCAGTTCTGAATGAAGCCGGCGATGATGAAGCAGACGAAGGAAACAGCGGCCACGGTGATGGCGTAGGGCAGCTGGGTGGATACGTGGTTGACGTGGTTGCACTGCGCGCCCGCGGAGGCCATGATGGTGGTATCCGAGATGGGAGAGCAGTGGTCGCCGCAAACCGCACCGGCCAGACAAGCCGAAATACCGATGACCATCAGCTCGGGCATGGAACCGTCGGCACCCACCTCAAAGAGGGCGGTGACGATGGGGATGAGGATACCGAAGGTACCCCAAGAAGTACCCGTAGCGAAGGACAGACCGCAAGCCACCAGGAAGATAATGGCGGGCAGGAGCATGGTCAGACCCGAAGCCGCGCCCTCCATGAGGTCATGGACGTAGACGGCGGCACCCAGGGTACCGGTTACGCCGTTCAGAGTCCAGGCGAAGCAAAGGATCAGGATAGCGGGAACCATGGCGCAGAAGCCCTTGGGCAGAGCGGCCATAGCATCCTGGAAGGAGATAACGCGGCGGGCGATGAGGTAGATGGCGGTGAAGATGACCGCAACGGCAGAGCCCAGAGCCAGACCCACGGAAGCGTCGCAGTTGGCGAAGGAATCCACGAAGGAGGTACCGTCAAAGAAACCGCCGGTGTAGATCATGCCTACGATGCAGCAGAAGATCAGGAACAGAACGGGCAGGACCAGGTCGACGACGCGGCCGCGGGAATTGAACTCGGCCTCCTCGCCGTCACCGGCGTGCTTCTCACCCTCGGAGAAGAGGTCGCCGTTCATGGCGTTGAGCTCGTGACGCTTCATGGGGCCGTAGTCGAACTTCATGAGCGTGATGACCAGGATCATCACGATGGTGAGCAGGGAGTAGTAGTTGTAGGGAATGGCCTTGACGAACAGGGACAGACCGTTGACCGATACCACCACACCGGCCACAGCGGCGGCCCAGGAGGAAATGGGCGCGATCATGCAAACGGGAGCGGCGGTCGCGTCGATCAGGTAGGACAGCTTGGCGCGGGAGACGTTCTTGCTGTCGCAAACAGGGCGCATGACGCTACCAACGGTAAGGCAGTTGAAGTAGTCGTCCACGAAGATCAGCACGCCAAGGGCAAGGGTCGCCAGTTGAGCGCCGACACGGGTCTTGACGTGAGCCTTAGCCCAGTCACCGAAGGCGCGGGAGCCGCCTGCCTTGTTGATGAGAGCCACCATCATGCCCAGGAGCACCAGGAACAGGAGGATACCGGCGTTCCAGGCATCCGCCACCGAGGCGATGAAGCCATCGCTGACGATGGTGGTCAGGGTACCGACGGGGCTGAAGTTGGTGGCCAGGAGCGCGCCCGAGAGCACACCGACGAACAGGGAGGAGTAGACCTCCTTGGTGATCAGCGCCAGGACAATGGCGATAACGGGGGGAAGAAGCGCGAGGTAGGTTGCGTAGTAGGGGGTGTCCACGGTGGAGAGGTCGTCAAGGCTGCCGCCCTCAGCTACGTAAGCGTCCACCTCGGCCTGGGACATGATGAAGCCGTCGCCATCCATGTACTGACCGACTGCGCCGTTGTCCACCACGAGGGACAGCACCACGAACAGCACCAGAAGGATCGCCACAACCGTCATGTTGAGGATGATTTTGCGTTTCATGTTGAAACTTCCTTTCAATAAAAATAATGCATCCATTATACACAACGGGTCGGAATTTGTCAATAGTTTTTTCAAAAAAATGTTACGCAATCAACATTTTTGTGAACACGCACAGAAGATGCGGTCATTTTCGACAAAGCGGAACCGATCGCCTCACCCCCACATTCCCAGATTGGGAATGGGCGTGCCAAAGGGCGCGGGTCTCTCCCCCGCAAACAGGGTGCGGGCGTTCTCCACAAGGTCGGTATAGGTCAACTCTCCGGGACGGACAATGGTGTGGGGTGTCTTGAGCCCGATTTCATAGAGCCAGGGCCCCTCATACCCCGCCTCGCCTAAGGCCTCCAGAATGGCGAGAAAGTCCTGCTTCCCCTCCCCGGGGAGCCAGTGACGTTCGTTGATGAAATCGTAGTCCGACACGTGGGTGGTCACAATGCGGTCCCCCACACGGCGGACGTAGGCGGCGGTGTCCTCACCCAACAGGTGGTTGGTGTCCAGGCAGGAGCGCAGGGCGGGATGGGCCGACAGAAGCTCCAGCATCTCGGCGGAGCAATTGCCCAGGCAGGTGCGGGGCAGGTCCTCCACCGCCAGGGTCACCCCCAGGGACTCGGCCAGCTCGGCGAGAGTGGCCAGGCTCTCCTTGGCGCAGGCCATGCGAGCGGCCCGCTCCCCGTCCTCAATGGGCTCGGAGGAGGGGTGGATCACGAACAGCGGGATCCCCACGGCCGCCCCCCGCTTCATCAGCTCGGATTGGAAGGCCACCACCCCGCGGCGGGCGGCGGAATCGGTGAGGGACAGGTCCTTCTCTTGTGAAAAAGGCAGATGCAGGGAGGAAACCGTTACTCCGTAGATCTTGGCCAGCTCCATAACGGCGGCAAGATCCAGAGCAGAGGTCTCGGCCACCGAGCAGGAGACCTCCATATAGTCGATCCCCGCCTCGCGGTAGGCGGCGAACAGGTCCCGGGTAGGCAGAGCGCCGCAGGTGGAGGCGGCGATGGGATAGGATGGAATATGTTTCATGTCGTAGCTCCTTTTTGTGGGAAATTGGAATGGTCAGCATTCATTATACCACATTCCGCGGGAAATGTAAAGAGGGACACCAAATTCCCTCGCCCACCGCCCCTTGACATTTTGATAAAGGGATGCTATAATAGGATCATCCATGTACTTGGAAAGGAGTCACCATGAAACCAAAGCACCGAACTCACAAGCGCCGTAAAAACCGCCAACGCCGCACCCTGCTCATGCGGTTCGCCGACCTGGACCGCTCCCTCAAAGCCCTCATCCTCGCCGAGCTGGCCCTGGCTCTCCTCCTCGTGAGCTTCCTGCTCCTCCGCAATGCCCTCCCGTCGGTGCTCCCCGTCCGCCTCACCTTCGCGGCGTCGGTCTGTCTGCCCATCCTGCTCTTTTCCCTGCACCGCCGATACAAGCCCGCCCCCTTCGGGCAGATCCTCAACCTCCTATCGGCGGTCAAATTAACAGTGGCGGCCCTGCTGACCATGCCCCGCCTGTTCGCTCTGGGGACCGCGATCCTCCTGGTGGTCCACGTGGCCTACCTCATCTACCTCCTTTGGCATCGGGATTGGTCGGAAGCTCTGCTTTTGCAGTTATTTCTCTGCATCCTGGAGGCCATCAGTACCTTCGCCGCCACGCAGACCTATACCTATCAAAACGCCGTCTTCCCCTTTTGGCCCATATCCCTGGCGGTGGCCTTGATCCTGACCGCCGCCTGTGTCTACGGCTCTATCCGTAAGGGATACGTGGATTGGAAGGAGGACCTGCTCCACCTGGCCTGCGCCTGTGTAGCCGCCCTGTTCGTGGGCGGATTTCTCGCCGAGCTGACCATCGGGAACCTCAACTACGCCCTGGACACCGCCCCCGCTACCGAGATCACCTCCACGGTCCTGGACAAACGCGCCACCACGGGCTCGAGCCGCGGGAGGAGCCATCGCTACCTGACCGTCACGGTCAACGGTCAGCCCCTGGAGGTGGAGGTTTCCTCCTCGCTCTACAAGGCAACCGAGAAGGGGGACACCGTCACCGTCCGCTTGGGCGACGGTGCCTTCGGCCAACCCTACTGCTATATCGATTGACCGATCGATCGACCGAGCCCCCGCGAGCAAACGCCCGCGGGGGCCATTCTATCCAAGCAGTAACAACAGCCCCAGCAGGATCACCGTCTCGTCAATGTCCCCCCGATCCTCGCACTCCCCGCTCTCGTGGAGGAGAAAGAGGATCAGCCCCAGGATCAGAAGCTCCTCAAAGCCGATTCCATGCCCGAAGGGAAAACGGGACAGATCGAACACCCCCCGCGGCGCACTGGTCGGTGCCGTTGGAGCGGTCGGGAGAGGAGTAGCGGCGGCAGGCACGGCGGGAACCGCATCGGGCGGGACCGAAGGCTCCTCCCGTTCGGCCTCTCCCACGGATTCCTCAAAGGTGGCGGGCAACGTCCGCGCGGGGGGACGGCGGCGGTCCCCCAGGTCGCTGACCCGCGGGAGATCGTCAAACCGCGGGGTAGGTCCCTCGGCGGGCACCGATTCGGGAGCGGGTTCCGCCTCCGCGATCTGTCCCAAGGGACGCTCCTCCCCGTCCACGATGGCATGACCGCTGTAATTGGGCGGGACCTGCATACGGGGACGGTCGGGCTGGCGGTACGCGGGCTGACGGCGGGGAAACGGCTGACCCGCATCGTAGGTAATCCCCTTATCCTTACTGTACATCATGTCACCTCCCCGTCAGACTTGGGCGAAGCCGTGGAAACGGCTCCCCCCGTCCCGCCCAGCAGGCCCGAGAGCGAGATCCCCGACCGATCCAGCGCGTCCCACACACGGCACAGACGGATGACCGTCTCGGCGGCACTCTGACGCTGGGGGCTCAGATAGGGCTTGACGGCGCAGAGCAGGGCGGTGTGACGGTCCACCGTATGGGGACGGGTGGCGGTGGGAGCACTCCCCGTTCCCCCCGAAAGGCTCCCCAGCAGAGGTCCCAGATTCTCGGCCAGAGTGGGCAAAGCCGCCAACAGGGCGGGATTGGCCAGCAGTCCTCCCAAAGGCAGACCGCCCAAGAGGGACCCGCCCGTCGGCCGGGAAGGCGGAGTCGGAGCCTGCGTCGGCGGCGCGGACACCGTAACGGCAGGTGCCGCGGGAGGCGGAGGGACCTCCGACGGCGGGGCGTGCGTGGCTTCGCTTCCCTGCTCCGCCTCGTCCAACAGACGCTCCAGCAGGTCGGGCAGTCCGTTTGGGAGCTCGGCCGGAGCTGCGGCGGGGGTTGCTCCTGCCCCCGTGGTTTGGTTTGCATCCATGAATCGTCCTCCTCACTTGGGCTGACTGCCGCCCAGCGCCCCCAGCAGACGGGAGAGGTCCTCGGCGTTGGCCATCTGCAGGACCGCGCGGAGGGCGGACATATCCAAAGTCGCCAGGGGGACGCGGCTCACGTCCACTCCGTACTCGGCAAGCAGCTTCCCGATCACCAAGCGGAGCTGATCGTCGTTGAGCTTCAAAAGGCGGTCCAGACTCTTCTTATCCAGTTGCATGATATACCCCTTTCGCCGCCGCGGATGTTTTGCCTTGCCCCGTGGGTGCTCCCATGGAGACGGCGGAAGGGCGGCTACTGCCAGTATATGACGCGCCAAAAAATGTGTGAATTTCTTGAAAAAAACGCAGAAAACGCATGGACAAATCAGGGGTTTCGTGTTATACTATATAATAGTAATTTTTCCCAAAGGAGCCCGCCATGACCGATACCTCTCTGCTCATTCTCTCCGACAGCCACGGCCGTTCCGACCGCGTGGCCGAGGCTATCCGCCGTACCAAGCCCGACGGCATTCTCTTTGCGGGCGACGGCCTGCGGGACTTCACCCACATCGACCTTCCCTGCCCCCTCTGGGCGGTCCGCGGCAACTGTGATTGGCTGTCCTCCCCCCTCATCATCGGCGGAGCCGCTATCCAGCCCGAGGCCGAGGAGCTCATCACCCTGGGCGGGATCCGCATCCTCCTCACCCACGGTCACACCTGCGGTGTCAAGGGCGGGCTGGGCTCCGCGGTCGCCCGCGCGCTCTCCAAGGAGGCCGACCTCCTGGTCTTCGGCCACACCCACATCCCCCTGGAGCTGCACCTCACCCCTGACCGCTCGGATGACCTGGCCGTCCCCCGCCCCCTAACCCTGTTCAACCCGGGCAGTCTCGGAGACCGAGGCGCGTCCTTCGGAACCCTGACCATCCGAGGCGGCCAGATGCTCCTCGGCCACGGGGAGTTGTAAATAGGAAATATATCTTGAGTGCCTCCTGGCATCCGACAGGCAAGCCTGTCAGGGCCTTTTGAAAACATCCTCACATCGTATCCTCACTTTGTTCGGGGGGGCAAATTCGCCTGCGGCGAAGTTTGCGAGCCCCTCCCCTACGACAACCTAAAGTTTTAGGCGTTACAAGATAGTAGGGGCGAGCATCGCTCGTCCGCCATGTGAGATAGGGGAGAGTACACGGACGGCCAATGGCCGCCTCTACAGAATCAGGTTATCGAACACGTCTATTGTAAAACAGTATCAAGAGCAGACAACGAAACGGCATAACGGCGCAACGGTCATCCTGAGCGGAGTGCGAAGCACGAAGTCGAAGGATCTCCTCCCCCCAAAGAGATCCCTCGACTCCGCGGTGCTTCGCACACGCTCCGCTCAGGATGACGGTTACCCAACCATTGCATCCCTCAAAAACAAAAAGGCCGCCCGCCATCACGGAACGACCTTTTCGACCTGTTTATGGAAACAGAATACGCTCAGAACTCGACCTCGACCTCGGCATCCAGAGCTTCACCCTCTGCCTCGGCAGTCTCCAGAGCTACGTAGTAAGCGTCAATGACAGCCTTCTCCAGGGTAGCGCGGAACTGGGAGTTGATGGGATGAACGATGTCGCGGTAGGTATCGTCGGGGTTCTTGCGGCTGGGCATCACAATAAAATACTTGTCGCGGGCGTTGATGACCTTAATGTCGTGCACGGCCAGCTGTGCATCAAATGTCACGGATACAATGGCCTTCATGGGGCCCTCCTCAAAAAGTTTGCGTACCTTTACATCGGTAATCTGCATAATCTTTAACCTCCGTTGCAATAATTTTCAATGTTTCAGTTGAATAGATAAAGTATAAACCAATTGTGTGAAATCCATTTTATGAAATTGAGTTTTTTTTGTGAATTTATGAACCAAAACCGCCTTAAAATAAGGATTTTTTCAATTCCGTCGCTTTTCACATAACATTCACATTCCCTGCATACCGCATCCACAGCCGAGAGCCTTCCGTCAGGCCCCCGTCATTTTACATAAAGGAGCACGCCATGTCTACACCCAATACCCACGAAGGGGCCCTCCGCATCACCGCCCACCTTCACAATTGTACCCACAATCACCTGTCCGTATTCTTCATCGGAGTCGGAGGCGTAATGATGTCCTCCCTCGCCCTCCTGACCCACAGGGCGGGCCACCCCACCGCAGGCTCGGACCGCGCCCGCACCGCCGTCACCGAGGCTTTGGAAGCCGCGGGCGTTTCGGTTTTCTACACCCACGATGCTACCAATCTCCCCGCAAACTGCGGGTTGGTGGTCTACACCGTGGCCATCTCCCCCGATAATCCCGAATACGTCGCCGCCCGCGAGCGGGGCATCCCCTGCGTTTCCCGCGCCGACTACCTGGGTGCCCTCATGACCGACTATACCCGCCGCGTGGGCGTGGCCGGTATGCACGGCAAGAGCACCTGTACCTCCATGTGCGCCCAGATCCTGCTGGATGCCGCCGTGGACCCCACCATCCTGTCGGGCGCGGCCTACGCCCCCATGGGGGGAGCCTACCGCCTGGGTGACTCCAAGGAGCACTTCCTGTTCGAGGCCTGCGAATACATGGACTCCTTCTTGGACTTCAACCCCACCGTGGCGGTCCTGTTGGGTGCCGAGCTGGAGCACGTGGACTACTTCAAGAGCATGGAGCAGATCATCGGCTCCTTCGCCCGCTTCGCGTCTCTGACAGGCCCCGAGGGCATCACCGTAGTCAACGCCGACGACAAGAACATCCTGGAATCCGCCAGCCGTGCCCTGGCCCTGGGCAAGACAGGCCGTATCGTCACCTTCAGCGCGAGCGGTAAAGAGACGGCCGATCTCTCTGCCCGCAACATCCGTACCCTGGGCGGCTTCCCCTGCTTTGAGCTGGTCGCCCACGGCGAGCTTCGCGGTGAGGTCTCCATGGCGGTCCCGGGCCGTCATCAGGTCATCAACGCCCTGGCCGCCGCCGCCGCCATGGAAGCCTGCGGGATTTCCTGGGAGGCCATCCTGTCGGGTCTGTCCCACTACATCGGCGCGGGCCGCCGCATGGAGCGCAAGGGCGAGATCAACGGCGCTACCGTCTACGATGACTACGGCCACCACCCCACCGAGATCAAGGCCACCCTGGAGGGGGCCAAGGCCCTCTGCACCGCCGATCACCCCGACAGTCGGCTCATTTGCGTGTTCCAGCCCCATACCTACAGCCGTACCGCCAGCCTCTACCCCCAGTTCCTCACGGCTTTTGAGGCCGCCGACCAGGTTCTGCTCCTGGATATCTACGCCGCCCGCGAGGACAATACCTACGGCGTTTCCTCCGAGGGCATGGCCGCCGACATCAACGCCGCAGGTCCCACCAAGGCCCGCTACTGCGCCACCCCCGACGAGGCCGCCGAGGCCCTTCGCCGTATGGCCCGTGCGGGGGACAGCATCGTGGTCATGGGTGCGGGCGACGTCATCCGCGTCACCGAGACCCTGTTCGCCCAGGCCTGATCCCCGGAAAAAACCACCTGAAAGGATCTCCCCATGGTCTTCTCCTCCACCATATTCCTGTTCGGATTCCTTCCCCTCTCCCTGCTGATCTACTACGTCATGCCCTTCAAGGGACGGAATCTGGCCCTGTTTCTCCTCAGCATGATCTTCTACGGCTTCGGTGAGCCCACCTACATCGCCGTCATGCTGTTCTCCATCACGGTAGCCTACCTCACAGGCTTCCCCATCGGCAAGTATCGGGAGAGCAACCCCCGCCGTGCCAAGGTCTGGCTGACGGTCTCCCTCTGCCTCAACCTGGTCCTGCTCCTGTTCTTCAAGTATACCAATTTCTTCATTGAAAACCTGGCCCTCATCCCGCCTCTGTCGGGGGTGCTGGAGCCCATCGAAGGGCTGACCCTCCCCATCGGCATCAGCTTTTACACCTTCCAGATCATGTCCTACTCCATCGACCTCTACCGAGGGGACACCGACACCCAGCGCAATTACATCGCCTTCGGCACCTACGTCTCCCTGTTCCCCCAGCTCATCGCAGGCCCCATCGTCCGCTATCGGGATGTCAATGACCAGCTGGCCGCCCGCGAGCACAGCGTGGACAAGTTCGCCTCGGGCGTGCGCCGCTTCACCGTGGGCTTTGCCAAAAAGCTCTTGCTGGGCGACTCCCTGGCCGCCATCTACGCCTACCTGGGCACCGCCGCCGCGATGGAGCCCACGGTGCTGACCTCCTGGCTGCTGGTGCTGACCTACACCCTCCACATCTACTTCGACTTCTCGGGCTACTCCGACATGGCCATCGGCCTGGGACGGATGCTGGGCTTTGAGTTCTTGGAGAACTTCAACTACCCCTACCTGGCCTCCTCCATCACCGACTTCTGGCGCAGATGGCACATCTCCCTGTCCTCCTGGTTCCGCGAGTACGTCTACATCCCCCTGGGCGGTAACCGTAAGGGCCTGGCCCGCCAGTTTGTCAATATGGCGGCGGTGTGGTTCCTCACGGGCTTCTGGCACGGCTCAGCCTGGAATTTCATTTTGTGGGGCGTGTTCTATTTCGTTATCCTGGCCATTGAAAAAGCCTTTCTGCTCAAGTGGTTCTCCCGCTCCCGCCTCACCCGCGCCCTGGGCCATGCCTGGGCTCTGATCCTGGTGGGCATGGGCTGGATGATCTTCGATCACGGCAACCTGTCCGAGGCCTTCGCCATCATCGGCGGAATGTTCGGTGTGGGTACCGTAGCCCTCACCTCCCCCGCCGTGACCTATGAGCTGACCCGCGCCCTCCCCCTGCTGGTAGTTTCGGCGGTCGCCGCCACGCCCTATCCCGCCCGCCTGTTCGGAAAACTACGGGACAAGCACCCCGCGATCTCCCTCTGCGAGCCCATTCTGATGGGCCTGGCTCTCCTTGCGGGCATCGCCTACATGGTCAGCGGTACCTTCAGTCCCTTCCTATATTATATATTCTAAGGATTCCTATGAAAAACAAGATCAACCTCACCATCACCGTCCTGTTTTTGGCGGTGATCTTCGGCTTCGGCATTGCCTTTTGGGCGGTCCCCGATACCGACTTCTCCCCCGAGGAAAACCGTACCCTCCAAACCTTCCCCGCCATGACGGCGGAGGATTGGCTGGATGGCAAGGTGTCCGCCCGCCTCATCAACTACTACTCCGACCAGTTCCCCCTGCGTGACCTATGGCTCTCCCTCCACGCCGCCGCCGAGCTGGGCATGGGCCGAGGCGAGAGCAACGGTGTCCTGCTGGGGCGAAATCAGCAGTTGGCCGTCCGCCGCTTCGATGCCTACGTATCCCTCACCGAACGGCTGGCCGACACCGACTCCTACAGCCCCGCCCATATTGAGAAAGGCCTGGAGTCCATCGTAGCCCTGGACAAAACCCTGTCGGAGCAAAATATCCCCCTCTGCGTCCTCCTGGCCCCCCGCACCATCGACGTGACCATCGGGGATTTCGCCTATCCCGCCGACCTCACCGACCGCCTGGACGATACCATCCAAACCACCCTGTCGGAGGCGGGAATCCATAGCGTGGAGCTCCTGGACACCTTCCGCGCCATGCATGACAGCGGTGAGTATGTCTACTACCGTACCGACCATCACTGGACCACCCTCGGTGCCTACACCGCCTACACCGCGGTGATGGAGTCCTGGGGCATGGCCGAGGAGATCCTCCCCGCCGAGACCTTTACCGTCCGCACGGTCCCCGACTTCTACGGCACCACCTACTCCCGAAGCGGGATGCAGTTTGTCCTCCCTGATACCCTGGAGATCTGGGAGGCCGAGAGCGATAGCCGCTATACCGTCACCGATGACCGAGGGAATACGGTGATCCAAGCCGGCTTCATCAGCGAAAAGCACCTGTCCGAAAAGGATAAATACGGAGCCTTCCTGGACGGCACCCACTCGGTCCTGTTCATCACCGACCGCGAGGCCGCCGCCCAAGGTCAGTCCCGTCCCCGTCTCCTCCTGGCCCGCGACTCCTTCGCCAACAGCATGGTTCCCTTCCTGGCCCGCCACTTCGACATCTGCATGGTCAACCTCTCGGGCGGTAAGACCAACCTGTCCGAGCTGGCCGCCGAGTATCACTGCGACCGCGTCCTCATCGTCTGCAATCGGGAAAATTTGGTCACGGCGGATTGCTTTGTGAATATCAAGTAGATGTGTTCGATATTCTCTCGTAGTACCTTGTTCGCTCGAAAATCTTTACAAATAGGCATACTTGACGGATGAGGGTCTCCCCAAAACATACGGCTCTTTTCCGTCAATCGGATACATTATAAAGATTATCGAACACATCCGGTAAAAAAAGAAACCGTTGCACCCACGCAACGGTTTCTTTTTTGTATCCAAGGATTACTGATGCGCCTCAATGTAGGCCACCAGCTTGTCGATGGTGTTGTACTTGATGGACATCTCCAGGGTCACACCCAGATCCTCCTCGATCTCCATGACCAGCTCGGCCACGTCCAGGGAATCCAGTCCCAGCTCGGTGAAGGGGACGTTGGTCTTGATGGTGTCGGGGGACACGCGCTTGTAGTCAGCCAGGATTGCTACGATCTTCTCTTTCATGTGAATATCTCCTTATTTTTTCATATCATATCTTGTTCCGCCGCGGCGGTTATGATCGGATTTGGGTCATGCTCCCGCATGAAGGTTACGCGCGCTCGTCAAAGAACTCGTTGAGCTTGCGGATGCAACGGACCAGGCAGTCCATTTCCTCGTCGTCAAACTCATGGCGGATGGACAGGATCATCTGCTCGTGGAAGAAACGGTGCAGACGGTTCATCTTTTTGCCCTCAGCGGTCAGCTCGATGATGGCGATACGGGCATCCTTCTCACTGCGGGTCTTGGTGACGTAGCCCTTCTTGACCAGCTTGTTGACGCAGACCGTCACGGTGGGGACCGTAACCCCCAATGCCTCCGCGATTTCGCCCACCGTCCGACGGCACTCCTCCCCTCGGCCAATGCATTCCAGGGTGTGGAACTCGGCAATGCTCAGCTCCCCGTTGCCCACCTGCTTGAGGCTTTTCTCCTCCACACGCAGAATGGCACCGAAGGTGTCCACCAACAGGGTATTCAATTCGGTCAGCTTTGCATCCATGGGCTCGTCAGCCGCCTTTCGTCATGGTTTATTAGACTATCTATTACTAATTCACAAACAAAACTTGAGTGGAAAAGCGTGCCTCCGGCGTCCGACAGGCAAGTCTGTCAGGGCCTTTTGAAAACCTCCTCACTTCGTTCGGGGGCAAATTCGCCTACGGCGAAGTTTGCGAGGCCCTTAAGAATCCCAAAAACTTTGGAAAGGGATTTATGAGGGATGCGAGAGAACACCAAGAACCATAGGGGGCCTCACCATGGGGCCCCTGCCCCATTGGTATATGGGGCTGTATTTTAAGATTTTTATTGTAAAATAGTATAACAAAAAGATTATATCACAGTCCGTACTGGTTGTCAATACGTGTGTGGGAATTTCGTCGGAATGGACAAATCAACCGAAAACCGTCAGCCGATCCACCTGCGGACCGTCTCCGCGATGGCCTCCGCATCAACCCCCGCCGTGCGGAAGATGGGTTCGGGACGGCTCTGACTCACGAAGCTGTCGTCGGTGGCCAGAATGGCGTAGTCTCGGCCCGCCATGGCTCCGAGGCGGATGAGCGCATCCGAGAGCATCATGCCGAAGCCTCCCGCTCGGATCTCCTCCTCCAAAAAGAGGACGGGAACTCCGTCGGGGAGCTTGGCCGCGATCTCCCCTGCCAGACGGTTATAGGGCTTGAGATATTCGCAGAGCAGGATCCCCACGCGGATCCCCTCGCGGGCCAACCGCTCCCGCGCCTCCAGGGCCTCGGCGGTGATGCGGCCGTGGGTTACGATGACCGCCGCGGGGATCTCCCGACAGGCGGGATCGCTCTCCCGCACCCCGATGCCGTCCGCCTCCCCATCGGGGTAAAAGGCTTCCTTCAAGCGGGTATTCTCCCCGCCATTGGGGTAGCGGATGGCGGCGGGCTTGCCCTCCGCCAGGGCGGTCCTCACCGACAACGCCAGCCCCCCGAAGGTCACGGGGGTGTAAATGGTCAGATTGGGAATGGAGGACAGGAAGGCCACGTCGAAAATGCCGTGGTGGGTGGGACCGTCCCCCACGTTAAGCCCCGCGCGGTCAATGCACATGAGCACGGGGAGATTCTGCAGAGCAATGTCGTGGATGACCTGATCGTAGGCCCTCTGCATGAAGGAGGAGTAAATGGCGGTCACGGGCTTGTAGCCGTCGGCGGCCAGCCCCGCGGCGAAGGTGAGGGCGTGCTCCTCGGCAATGCCCACGTCAAAGAAGCGGTCGGGGCGGACGGCGTGGAAGGACTCCAGCCCCGTTCCCTCGCTCATGCTGGCGGTAATGGCGCAGATCCGGTCATCCTTCCCCGCCTCGTCGATCAGGATCTCACCCAAGCGGTGGGAGAAGTTCTCCACCGAAGTGTGCCCCGCGGGAGCCATGCCGTGATACCGCCCGGGATCCGCCTCGGCAGGGGCGTAGCCCTTGCCCTTGCGGGTCTTGAGGTGAATGACCACGCTCTCCTTCTGATTCTTGGCCTCGGTCAGAAGGGCCTCCACGGCCTCGTAATCATTGCCGTCGGCGGGACCCAGGTAGTAGAGTCCCATATCCTCAAAATAGTTACTGCCGTACAGGGCGTTCTTCATCGCCTTCTTGAGGTCGCGGATGGCGCGGAACAGCCCTCCGCCGATCAGCGGGATGCGCTTGATGAAGCGGGTGATGCCCTTTTTGGTCTTGAAATAACCCGACTTCCGACGAAGCCGCGCCATGTGGGTGGCGAATCGGCCGATGTTCTTGGAAATGGACATTTCATTCTCATTGAGGATGATGATGAGCCGCAACCCGGGGGTGATGTTGTTGAGGGCCTCGTGGATCATGCCCCCCGTGAAGGCACCGTCCCCCAACACCGCCACGGTGTAGGCCTCGGAGCCCGCCATGCGGTCCCCCTGGGCAAAGCCCAGCGCGGCCGACAGGGAGGTAGAGCTGTGCCCCGCCCCAAAGCAATCGTACTCACTCTCGCTCCGCTTGGTAAAGCCGGATAACCCGCCCCCTTGGCGAAGGGTGGGGAATTGATCGTACCGGCCCGTCAGGAGCTTGTGTACGTAGCTCTGATGGCCCACGTCAAAAATGAAATGATCCTTAGGGCAGTCGAACACCCGATGCATGGCCACCGACAGTTCCACAGCCCCCAGATTGGAGGCCAGATGTCCGCCGTTTTGGGTCACGGTCTTCACCAACGTCTCGCGGATCTCGCCGCAAAGAGCGGGGATGGCCTCGCGGGGCAGAGCCCGCAGGTCCGCAGGGGTATGAATACGGGACAGATAGCCCTCGGTACCGATTTGGTCAGCCATAAGACAGCCTCCTTTCCATGTAGTTCGTTTATTGTACCACATAATTGTGAACGTAATTTGACCATACCGCCAATTCTTCAAAACTTTGTGCCGCAAACAAAAAATTAACAAATAACCCTTGCAATCCTGCGCCAAATGCTATATAATAATAGAATACAACTCACACGAAAGGACCCTTCCCCATGAATAAACAGCCCCTCGAAACCCAAAATAAACAGGAAGCCCCCCTGCCCGCCCCCTCGCTGCCCCGCGAGCTGTGGTCGGGGACCTGCATCCGCTATACGGTGCTCTGCCTGATCCTGTTGCTCGTCGGAGCCATCGTCTCCGAGACCCCCTCCGCGACCTACGTGGATCCCCTCCGCTTCTTCTTGATCCTTCCCTTCGCCTTCCTCCTGACCGTTGCCGCCAGGACCCGCCTGACCGATAAGCTGACCACGGCTGTCAAGTGCGTCCTGCACCCCATCCTCTCCCTGGGCGGCTTCTACCTGTTCGGCTACCTTCCCTTCCAGGTCAGCACCAAGCCCTCGGGCGCGCAGGTGCTCATCATGCTGCTCCTGGCCATCCTGGTGTACGGCCTGGTCATGACCGCCATCTGCCTGATTTCGGGTGCCCGCCGCCGTAAGCAGACCGAGGAGACCCCCTACGTCAGCCAGTACCGCAAAAAGTAATCACACGGAGGTCCACAAATGCCCAACAAGTCCCTACCCGAAGCCCTGCTCCGTCTCCTGCTCCTGGCGACTGCCGTTCTGCTGGTCCTGCTGGTCGTGCTGACGGTGGCAAACGTGATCATCCGTCTCCCCGAAAAGCCTGTTACCCCCTCCACCCCCGATGACGGAACCACCCAGATCGGAGACCTCCCCTCCCAGCCCGGAAATGATCCCGTATCCGACGGCGTGACCCTGGCCCAAACCCCCGACGCGGGCCTGACCTACCAGGACCGCCTGACCTTCGTGGGTGACTCCCTCACCGCCCACCTCATCAACCGCGGTGTGCTGACGGGGGGCACCAACACGAAACAGGTCTGGCGCAGTGAGTCCAACATGGTCAACCTCAACTCCGAGGTCACCTCCGCCAAGATCATCTTCCCCGGCACGGGCGAGAAAATGACCATTGCCGATGCCGCGGGCGAGGCCGAGCCCGAGATCCTCATTGTCACCCTGGGCACCGATTGGGGCGTGTCCTACCTCTCGGAGTCCGAGTTCAAGGATTGCTACGCCAAGCTGGTCAAGGCCATCCAAAAGCAGTCCCCCAAGACCACCATCGTGCTCCAATCCATCTTCCCCGTCACCGCCACCTGCGCTACCCTGGATAACACCAAGATTGACACCGCCAACAAATGGGTCAAGGCGGTAGCCGCCGAAAATGACTGCTACTACCTGGATACCCAGTCGGTCCTGAAGGACGAGAACAACTGCCTCAAAGCCGAATATTGCAACAGCTCGGACGGCATCCACCTGGGCACCAACGCCTACGAGGCCATTCTGACCTACATCCGCACCCACGCCGTACCCGATTGATCCCACCCAAAGAAAGGAACCGTTATGAAACACACCACCCGCATTCTCCTCTGCGCCCTGTGCGCCGTTCTCCTCATCGCCTCCCTCGCCGCCTGCGACAACGGCGGTAACTGGAAGGATGACCTCACCTCCGCTTCCCTCTCCACCACGGTCAAGGCCGCCCTCCCCGCAGGCGACGGCTGGGATACCGTCAGCGACGATTACGTCTCCCCCTCCGCCTGGGGCGAGGACTACGCCGACTACCTGGCGCTGGTCACCGATTACGTCATCACCATCTCGGCCGAATCCGACATGAACGTAGACGAGATGGGCGTATTCCACGTGAAGAACGCCAAGGATGCCACCAAGATCAAGGACTTTGCCGAGAAATACCTGGAGGCCAAGAAGCTCCGCATGGCTCCCCTGCTGGAGTCCTACAACCAGGCCGAACTCCCCAAGCTGGACTGCGCCGAGGTCACGGTCTGCGGCAACTACGTCCTCTACACCATCCTGAACGCCGAGGATACCACCGCGGCTCACGGGGCCTTTGAGAAGGCTTTGAGGGCGGAATAAAAACAAGAGACGGTTCACAAAGAGCCGTCTCTTTTCTATATCTTTATACGATTTTTTATACGATTTTCTGATAGGAATATTGATTTAATTTCACAAAAAGTATTATGATCGATTCCCGCATTCTCCCCCACCTGCTTCGCAGGAGCCCCCTCCCAGAGGGGGCCTAACGAGGAAATTGCCACCTTTAGGCTCCCTCCGGGAGGGAGCTCCCGCCGCAGGCGGGTGAGGGAGCCTGCGTGTCTTTAATTCGATCATTTATTTAGAGATTGGTTATCAAATGTAAAAAACGCTCTCCCAACGCCACTTGCACGGCAAAATAGAGCCACCCGAACG
>CAYRTP010000021.1:0-20893 GCA_964427175.1 uncultured Clostridium sp.
GGGGAGGGCAAGAAAACACGCCACTTGTCTTTATAGAGTTTTACAATTGTCTAAAGTATTCGTATTACTTCTTCGCGATCCCCAGCTTGTGATAGACGTACACGGGCACGGCGCTCCAGGCGTGGCACATACTGCCGTTGCCGGAGAAGTCGTCGGCACCCTTGATGGTCTCCCAGACGGTGGTACTGCCCGCGTCCAGCATCATGTTGTAGTTCTTTCGGATCTCGGTGAGGATATGATCGCGGTACTTGTCGGTGTTGACGGCCATCAGCACTTGATATTTCAACAGCTTCATGTTCAGGGAGATCTCCGACAGGGCACCGCTGACGATGCGGTCGCAGATTGCCTCGGCTTCCTCAGCGGTTACGGTGTTGGCCATGATGGCCCACAGATTGAAGAGCTCGGTGTATTGCTCTCTGCCCGCGTTCATGGTAAACAGGCCTCTTTCGGGGTTGTAAAATACCTCTTTGATCCTCTTTTGCAGGCTTTGGACCCTGTCACCGTAGGGGTACGGGATACCGATCCGCCGACAGATCTCCTCAAAGCAGGTCAGGGCCATCACCACCAGGCAGTTGACGGGGAGGTCCGGGAGTCCCTGCTCGGATTCGGGGATCAGACCGTTGGCAAATTCCGAGGAATCGTAGTAGTTCCACATTCCGGGAAGCGTGCAAACGAGTCCGTCCTTCGTGTTCTCCAAAAAGGTGTCCAGTATGCCCTTCATGCGGTCGAAGTATTCCACGGCCAGGCTTGTGTCGCCCGTGTAGATCAGGTACTCCTTCATCGCCATGACGTAGTGGAGAGCGTAGGAGGGGATCGCCAGGGAGGTCCCGCAGGGATAGCAGATGGACATCAGCCTGTCGCTGCGGCGGTCCTCGCCCATGAGCTTCAGATTGGCGCGGGCGTAGTCGGCGTTTCCGCCCTCAAAGGCGTAGTAGCCGAACAGCATCTGATTCCGCGCGTCCAGGGCGTAGAGGTTTTGCTCCCGCCAGGGGCAGTCCACGTAATGCTCCATCATGCAGAGCTTCATGGTATTGACGCAAACGTCGTAGATGCGTCTGTCCTCCTCCGAGTCGAAGCGGCAGGGAACCTCCTCCACCGGTATGACCTGGGGAATGATGCCGACGTAATGCAGTTCGATGGCATCCCGGGCAAACACCTCAAGGTAGCGTCCCGCGATGCGGAGCATATAGTTGGTAAACTCGTTTTGCCCCGTGACGGTTTTGTATTGGTAGTAGAAGTGCTTGGAATGGTGGTCCTTTCGGACACAGCCGTCGTCGATGTGCTCACCCCAGGCCACCATGATCGTCTGCTCGGTGTCGGAGCTGATCTCCAGCGTGGGCAGGCCCACCACCTCCTCGCCCAGGTCGATCAGATAGTGGGTGTCATCGTATTTCGTGACAGACTTGACCGCGTGACGGGGGAGCAGTGCCCCCTTGACCACGGGGCGGGGATACAGTTGGCAATTCTTCTCCACGCACACCGAGGGGGTATAACCCTCCTCCCGCTGTCTCGTGGCATCGTACGCAAAGGTGAAGCCCAACTGGGGGGTGACCAGCAGACATTGGCCGTTTTCGTAGGTCGGGCTGAGGCGGGACAGGATGGCTTCGTGGCTGTAGGACAGGATGCGGTCATCCGAGATTACCTCGTAGAGCAGACCCGCCCCCGCCTTGCGGTAGCGTTGGTTATCCACACCGCAATAGTAAACCAGGATATCGATGCGGTTCTCCCCGGGGAGCAAATGATTAGTGATGTCCAGGGAGTCGTAGATTTTGTAATGCTCGAAATCTCCGTACTGATTGGATGCGGCGAATTGTCCGTTTACGTACAGCGTATAGTCGGTGTCACAGGAAAGACGCATCCATACCTGTCCGCCGTCATAGGCGAAACTGTCCCGAAACTCCGCGTAGCTGTCCGGGATCTCTCCCTCGGATATCCATATCCATTTGCTTTTCGTAAATTGGTTCATAGTCGGTTCCTCCTGCGTCAAAAATTCGCGTTTGAAATGGTTCTTGGTCCGTTGTTAGCCGCTCAGCGCCTCATCGATGGCCTTGGCCGCCTGCTTGCCTGCGCCCATGGCGGAGATGACGGTGGCCGCTCCGGTTACCGCGTCGCCGCCCGCGTAGACGGCGGGGCGGGAGGTCAGACCGTCCTCGTTTACGACGATGCCTCCGCGGCGGTTAACCTCAAGACCCTCGGTGGTGGACTTGATCAGAGGGTTGGGTGAGGTGCCGATGGACATAATGACGGTATCCACGTCGATGGTGAACGCGCTGTCGGGGATCACAGAGGGGATCCTGCGGCCTCGTCCGTCGACTTCGCCCAGCTTCATGCGGACACAGCTCATGCCTGTTACGAAGCCGTTTTTGGGGTCTTTTGGGTCATCGGGATTTTCGTAGCCGAGGATTTCGGTGGGATTGCAGAGCAGGCGGAATTCGATTCCTTCTTCCTCGGCGTGCTCCACCTCCTCCCGTCGGGCGGGGAGCTCCTCCATGGATCGGCGGTAAACGATATAGACCTTTTCGGCACCGAGACGGAGGGCGGTTCGGGCCGCGTCCATGGCCACGTTGCCGCCGCCAACCACCGCCACGCGGCCCCCCTTCATGATGGGGGTCTCGGGGTGGGCCAGGTAGGATTTCATCAGATTGCTGCGGGTCAGGAATTCGTTGGCCGAATAGACTCCCTTGAGGGACTCTCCGGGGATGCCCATGAAGTTGGGCAGGCCTGCTCCCGAGCCCACGAATACCGCCTCGTAGCCCATGTCGAACAGCTCGTCGATGGTCAGGGTCTTACCGATGACCACGTTGGTCTCGATCTGAACTCCCAGCTTTTTCAGGGTGGCTACCTCCTTGGCCACGATGCTCTTGGGCAGGCGGAACTCGGGGATGCCGTACACCAGCACGCCGCCCGCGGTGTGCAGGGCCTCGTAGACGGTCACTTCATAGCCCTTTTTGGCCAGATCCCCCGCGCAGGTCAGGCCGGAGGGCCCCGAGCCCACCACCGCCACGCGGTGTCCGTTGCTCGTGGGCTTGACAGGATCCTCCGCGGAGAAGGTATTGTGCCAGTCAGCCACGAAACGCTCCAGTCGGCCGATGCCCACCGATTCGCCCTTGATGCCGCGGACGCATTTGGATTCGCACTGGGTCTCCTGGGGACACACGCGGCCGCAGACCGCAGGCAGAGAAGAAGACTCGGTAATGATCCGATACGCGCCCTCAAAGTCGCCCTCCTTGATCTTGGAGATGAAGGCGGGGATGTGGATCTTCACGGGACATCCCTCCACGCAGGGCATGGTTTTGCAGTTCAGACAGCGGTTGGCCTCGTCGATGGCCTGCTCCTCGGTGTAGCCGAGGGCCACCTCGTCAAAGTTGTGGGCTCTGACGCGGGCATCCTGGGTGGGCATGGGGTTTCTTGTGGGACTCATATTTGCCTTGGCCATATCACTTCACTTCCTTCCGAAAGAGGTTACAGCTGTCCTCGTACGCGTGACGCTCAAAATCAGCGTACATCCGACCGCGGGACATGGCCTCGTCAAAGTCGATCTCGTAGCCGTTGAAGTCGGGGCCGTCCACGCAGGCGAACTTGATGACCTTTTTTCCATCAACGTTGAGGGTGAGGCGGCAACCGCCGCACATACCCGTGCCGTCGATCATGATGGGATTCATGGACACCGTAACGGGGGTGCCGAAGGGCTTGGCGGCAGCCACTACGAACTTCATCATCATGAGGGGGCCGATGGTGAAGATCATATCGAAGTGCTCCCCCGCCTCCAACAGACGGCGGAGGGGCATGGTGACGTTGCCGTGTTCCCCGTAGGAGCCGTCATCGGTCACGACGTAAAGCTCATCCGAGCAGGCCTTGAATTCTTCCTCCAGGATGAGGAGTTCTCGGCTTCGGAAGCCGATGATGCCGGTCACGTGGGCACCGCTTTCGCGCAGGGCCTCCGCGATGGGCAGGGCGATGGCGCAACCCACGCCGCCGCCGATGATGCAGACTTTTTTCAGGCCGTCCAAATGGGTGGCGACTCCCAAGGGGCCGACGAAATCCGAAATGGATTCCCCCGCCTCCTTATGAGCCAGCTTTTGGGTGGTGCCGCCGATGACCTGGAAAATGATCTTGACGGTGCCGTTTTGCTTGTTGACCCCCGCAACGGTCAGGGGGATGCGTTCGCCCTCCTCATCGACCCGCAGGATGATGAACTGGCCGGGCTTGGCCTTGTTGGCAACCAACGGTGCGTGGATCCACAACTGTGTGACCGTTGGGTTCAGAATTTTCTTGTCGATAATGCGATACATAGTTATCCTCGTATAAAATGGTCCGATCTTTCATGTCCCCTGAACCAAGGGCATAGCGGGCTTGGCAGGGACCAGATGACGCGCCGAGCCTCCTTGGGGAGCACTCGGTTTTGATCGGATTATTATAACACAAAATCGTGAATAAATCAAGAATGTTCGGTGGAATTTTCGATTTTATTACGGGAGAGAGCACTGATTGGGGGAGGAGGCGGGCAAGCGGTCCTCCAAACGGGAGGAGAGAATTGAATAATCACAAAAAGCAAGCCGCCCCGAACGATTCGTTCGGGGCGGCTTGTGAATTATGGATACTATTTTACCATAAAAATCTTGAATACAGCCCCCATATACCAATGGGGCAGGGGCCCCATGGTGATGCCCCCTATGGCTCTTGGTGTCCTCTCGCATCCCTCATAAATCCTTTTTTAGAGTTTTTGGGATTCTTAAGGGCCTTTTTTAAAAGGCCCTTAAGCCGCCGGAGGCACGCTCTCCTATTCAATCATTTCATCAGTTCCTCGCTCAACCGCAAAATCTCGGGGGCGATTCTTTTGCGTTCCCGCTTGACGATGAGGTGATAGACGGGATAGGCCAGGCTCAAAAGCAGGATGCCCGCAAGGCCTATGAAAATGCTCAGGGGCATGGTCAGGGCGTGCTCCAGGCCCAATTGCGCGCCCAGGTCGGTCATGATGAGGCTCATGCCGATCCCCAGGATCAGGGCTCCCAGGATTCCGAGGGTCAGGGAGACGGCGCGTGCCTTGTTGGTTACCCCCGCGTCCAGGCGGCGGAGCCGCTCCATTTTGTCTCCCGATCCGTCCGCGGACTTGTCGGGGGTCTGGTATTTCTCGCGGATCCTGCGGATCTCGGCTTGATCCTTGGCGGAGTAGGTGTAGGAAAAGCTGGGATCGTTCTTGTTTTCCATGGGGATTCAGCTCCTTTGGGATGAGTTTTCGGAAATGGCTTGGGCTTCCGGCTCCTTGAGCCGGCGGTTGCCTTGGATGATCATGTAGACCGCCATGGTGACTACCACCGCCGAGACTGCCACACCCACCATGCCCAGCAGGAGTTTGTGTTCAAATTCTCCCATGGTGCCGTCATTGAAGGTGGTCAGCATGGTAGAGGAGAGGGTGAGCATGGACACGCAGGCCGCGGCAAAGCTGATGGCCTTGGAGGCGGAGTAGACGGGGCTGTTGTAGCGGCGGTACTTGACCACGTTGACGATGGCCACCGTAAAGGCGGTGAAGGTGAAGGCCGCCATGGCGATGGTGGTGATCTCGTGGTGGGTGAAGGTGCGGTTCCAGTAGAGCATGAAGAAGACCATCAGGGTCAGGGCCAGGTTCATGAACAGGAACACCCAACCGCAGGCACGGTATTTGCGGAGCTCCAGCTTCATGTCCTCTCCCGCCCTGTGGGTGCGGGTGTGGCGGGCCAGGAAGAAGCGCATGACGGCCAGGCAGATGTAGTAGCAGGCCAGGGAACCGAACCAAAAGCTATGATGGACCACCCCCAGCCACAGCTGGAAGGCGGCGTAGGCCATGTTCCAGGCCAGGGAGCCGTGGAGGGAGAGGTTGACCCGCAGGCGGGCATCCTCGGTGAGTCGGCGGACGTGGCGGTTGTCCTCCTTGATGCGCTTGGCCAGGCGGATGAGGTCGGGGATGCGGACGCACCAGACCGTCAGGGTGTAGGCCGACACCACGTAGGAGGCGATAGCCAGCGGGGAAGCACTCTCCAGGCAGACCAGGGCGTAGACCACCCAGACCGTCGAAACGGGCACCAGGAGGATCATCACCGCCAAGTGGGGGAACAGCAACGCGTTACCGATCTTTTTCCAAGACATGGCAGTTCCTCCTGATCTTGACGGTGAAACGGCTTCCGCGCCCCACGGTACTCTCTACGGCGATCTCGCCCTGCAGGATGTCCACCACCCGCTTGACTAAGGGGAGCCCCAGGCCGTTGCCCTGGGTGGCGCGGGAGGTATCACCCTGGTAGAATTTCTCAAATATGTGGGCACCCACCTCGGGGGAGATGCCACAGCCCGTATCCCGTACCTCCACCGTGGCGTAGGTATGGTCCGCTGTCAAGGAGAGGGCGACGGTACCCCCTTCCTCGGTGAACTTAAAGGCGTTGGAGAGCAGGTTGTTCCACACCAGGGACAGAAGCTCCGCGTCGGCGGACACCGTGATCTCCTCGGCGATGTCGGCCTCAATGGCGATCCCCTTCTGCTCCCACAGGCTTTCGAACTGCAAAAGGCAGGCGCAGAGCTGTTCCCCCAGGTCGAAGGTCTCGGTCTTGGGATAGATCTGCTGGTTTTCCAGGCGGTTGAGCTTAAGGATGTTGGTCATCATATCCGTCAGGCGGCGGGAGGCATCGGTGATGGCGCGGGCGTACTCCAGCCGCTTTTCCTCGGGGAGATCGGGGGTCTGCAGGAGGGTGCCATAGTTCTGCATGACCGCCAGGGGGGTCTTCATCTCGTGGGAGACGTTGGCCACGAAGTCGGTCCGCAGGGTCTCCACGCTGGAGAGCTCGGCGGCCATGGTGTTGAAGCAATCAATAATGACGTTGAAGTTCTCGTCCGCCGACAGGTTGCTGATGGGTTCCAGGCGGACCGAAAAATCCCCCTTGACCATCTCGCGGGCGGCGGCGGTGATGCGGCCCGTGACCCGCTCGGTGGTCAGCTTACGGCGCACCGCGTCGATGGCGGTGAACAGGATGCTGAGGGCGACCACGTTGGCAAAGGTGAGCTTGGCGGCGGTCTGTAGGTTTTCGTCCGTCAATTCCATGTCCAGGGAGGAGGACAGGACGCTGACGAACAGGGAGGTAGTGCAGGTGACCAGGAAGGCCACCAGCAGAAAGAACATGAGGTAGCGGTAGACCGCCCGACAGGCCTTGGTCAGGAGAGCCGAGTGCTTCACTTGATCACCGCCTTATACCCCAGGCCGTGGACGGTCTGGATCTCAAAATCGCGGCAGTCCGCCAGCTTGGCGCGGAGCTTGGTCACGTACACGTCCACCGTGCGGGGGCCGGTTTGGGTGTCCACGTCCCAAAACTCGTCCATGAGTTGGGTGCGGGTGAAGGTCTTTTTGGGGTAGGACAACAGCTTGTAGAGCAGGTCGAACTCCCGCGCGGTCAGGGGAATCTCCTCGCCGTCCAGGGCGGCGGTGCGGGCGTCGGCATCCATGACAAAGGACCCCACCTCCAGACGGCGGCTGGAGGCGATCCTGGAGCGGCGGAGAAGGGCTCCGATCCGCAGAACCAGCTCGTCCAGATCGACGGGCTTGGTCATGTAGTCGTCAATGCCGATGCGAAAGCCCCGTTGCTTGGAGGCGAAATCCTCCCTCGCGGTCATGAACAGAATGGGAATATCGCTGTTGAGGGAGCGGACGGTCTTGGCAAACTCAAATCCGTCCACGGCGGGCATCATGATGTCGGATATGATGAGGTCGAAGGAGGTCTTGTACATCTCGTCATAGGCCTCCTCGGCACCGAGGCATCCCTTGGCTTCGTAGCCGCTTTGATTCAAGAAGGAGCAGACGCTTCGGTTCAGGTCCCGATCGTCCTCCACAACCAATATTTTGAACATGGCGTTACCTCCGCGCAAAATTTCTTCTTTTAGTATAGCACGAAATTGTTAAAGTTTTGTTTGCGTTTCTGAGGTTATTTTTGAACATGGGAGAAGAACGCCGATCTTGTCGGCGTTCGGGGCGTGTTTGGGGAGGCGGTCATCCTGAGCGGAGCCGCCGTGCGGCGGAGTCGAAGGATCTCTTGGCGGATCGTAGATTCTTCGGCTTCACTCCGCGATGCTCCGTTTCGCTCAGAATGACTGTTTTGCCGTCGGCCCGTCTGATTGTCTGAACGCCGGGAAAACTCACACCAAGCCGGTCCTCCGCAGGATCACCGTCCCGATCGCGCCCAAGCCCCAGGCGAACAGGAGGCCGCCCGCCAGGCAGAGTCCCACGTTGAGGAGGGTGGAGGACAAAGGGGTGATCATGGAGACCATCATGAACAGAAGCATTCCCCCGCCCAGGGAGCCGCAGAGGGCCAGCCAGGCCTTCTGTTTGGCGGCAATGCTGACGGCGGTAAAGATGGAGATGAACACGGGCATGAGGCAGATCTTGGCCAGCAGACAGCAGAGCAGATTCCCCGCGGTCAGCCCGTGGAGGTCAAAGGACAGCCCCGCGATGGCACCGCCCAGGATGGAGCCCAGGAAGTACAAAATCAGCATCAACGCTCCGCAGGTCACTCCCGAGAGGATCTTGGAGATCACGTATTCCCCCCGCTTCGGGCGGACGGTAAAGAGGTTCTTGGCGAATCCGCTCCGAAAATCCTCCGAGATGAACAGGCAGATGAACACCGCAACCCCCATGAAGGCCATATTGATATTGCACATGGCGAAGACCTCGGTGCCTCCCATGGCCTCACCCTCGGGGAGGGTCCCCAGGTTCTGCCAGGTGTTCTCGGGACCCTGCATGACGGTTTCTGCCCCCGTTTGCGGATCCACCGACACCGAGCCGTCCATCATGGACATCATGACCGTCATGAGGATGGGGGCGCACAGCGCGCAGGCCAACAGGATGTAAAAGAGGCGGGATTTCCACATACGCTTGAAGTCCACCCGAAGCATTCGCTTGACCCTCGGCCCAAGGCCGAGGCGTTTTTCTTGTGTTGCGTTCATGATCATTTGCCCTCCTTCATCAGATCGATGTAGTATTCCTCCAGGCCGATCTTGTCGGTCTTGAGCTCGGTCACGGGGAGGCCGTTCTCAAAGAGGTAGGTGACCAGCTCCTCGGGGGTGACGGCATCGTACACGCGGATATATCCCGCCTCGTCGGTCTCCACGCGGGCATATTTGCATCCCAGGAGCGTCTTGGCGCGGTTCATGTCTTCGCTCCGCAGAGCCACGTAGGTACGGCAGTCCGCGTCCAACTCGGCGGCGGTCATCTCGGCGATCATCTTGCCGTGGCGGATGATGCCGTAGTGGGTGGCTACCTTTTGGAGCTCGCCCAGCAGGTGGGAGGAGACCAGGATGCTCCGCTCCCCGTCCCGCACGATGTCGCGGAAGACCTCCCGCATGATCCGCATACCGTCGGCATCCAGGCCGTTGAGGGGCTCGTCCAGCACCAGCAGGGTGGGATCTCCCAGCAGGGCCATGGCGATGCCTACTCTCTGCTTCATGCCCAGAGAGCAGTTTTTGAACTTGTTGCCCGCCGCGCCCTCCATGCGGACCAGCTTGAGGATGCGGATGACCTCCCGCCTGGCGTTGGGGAGGCCCAGGTTCTCGGCCTGGAGCATCATGTTGTCCCACACCGTCAGGGCGGGGAAGCACCCGGGGGCTTCGATCAAAACCCCCATCCGACTGCGAACGGCCTCGCCGGTGTGCTCCTTGCCGTACAGCTTGATGGAGCCGCCGCTCTTGGGAATGAGACCGCAGATCATTTTTTCGGTGGTGGATTTGCCCGAGCCGTTCTCCCCGATGAAGCCGTAGATGGCTCCCGCGGGGACGGTCATGTTCAGGCCGCAGACGGCCTGCTTAGGACCGAAATTTTTGGATAGTTCCTTGATTTCAATGGCGTTCATGTGGATACCTCCCGATCAGTAGACGTCACTGCCCGACAGCACCTTGGTGCCGAGGCAGTTGTAGATGAGGGCCCAGGTACAGGACACGGCGACGCAGATGAGCAGGGTCCACAGGTCGCCGGACAGGCTGGCGTTGACCGATGCGCCGTACAGGAAGATATTGAGAAAGGCCGTGGGCAGGGACAGGCTCTCCACGATGGAGGCCGCCCCGATGATGAGGATGCCCGTGCCGAAAAAGAAGGAGGACGCGATGGAGATTCCGAAATATCGGCGGAAAATGACGTTGAGGAAGGTATAGAGGCTGGCCCAGCCCAGGCTCATGACCATTTTGCCCAGAATAGCCACGATCAGGGAGCCCACGTTGACGGCGGTATCGTAGCCCGCCAAGATCCCGCCCGCGGTGCCGCCGATGAGGTAGGTCAGGCACATACAGGCCATGGCGAAGGCGCAGACCAGACTCTTGGAGATCATGTAGTCCTGCTTCTTGGGGTGGGTGGTGAACAGCTGCTTGACGTAGCCCGACTTGTAGTCGTGGCCGATGAAGATGGACACCATGATGCCGCCGAAGATGAAGACCATATTCATATTGGCGTAGTCGGCAATGGTACGGACCACGTACAGCGACTCGGAGGCGGCGATGATCTGCCATACGTTGGCATACAGGGGCTCCATGGTGTTGCCGCTTTGGTCGGGCATCATGGTCATGGCCGAGACCATGGCGGGGATGATGGCGGCGATGGCCAGGAAGATGTAGAACAGGGGGGTATGGAACAGACGGTAGAAGTCTACGCCCAGCATTCCCTTGACGCGCTCGATCAGGGTGGGGGATTCAAATTTCAGTTCGGGGGTGGTGTTCATGAATTTTCTCCTCCTTGCTCTTGATCGGACTCGGCACGGGACATCAGCTCCACGTAGTATTCCTCCAGGCCGATCTTGTTCTTGCGGATCTCGCTGACGGGGTGGCGATGCTTCATCAGAAGCGAGACGATCTCGGCGGTATCGTCTGCGTCATAGACCCGCAGATACCCCTCCTCCTCACGGACGGTGGGGTAGCGGGACTGCAACACCGCCTTGGCCCCCGCCATATCGCGGGTCTTGAGGGAGGTGAACACCCGCGCGCGGCTGTCCATCTCGGCGGCGGAGAGCTCCATCATCATGCGTCCGCGTCGGATGATGCCGTAGTGGGTGGCGATCTTCTCCAGTTCACCCAGAATGTGGGAGGAGATGAGAACGGTACAGCCGTACTTGTGGGTGATGTCGGTGAGGATCTCCCGCATGATCCGCATACCGTCGGTGTCCAGGCCGTTGATGGGCTCGTCCAGAATGAGGAGGGCGGGATCCCCCAAAAGGGCCATAGCGATGCCGATGCGTTGCTTCATGCCCAACGAACAGCTCTTGAAGGGCAGGCGGGCGTTGTCCTCCATGCGGACGATCTCCAGCACCCGACGGATCTCGGCATCGGGGTTTCGGAGCCCCAGGTTGATGGTCTGCATGCGCAGGTTCTGATAGACGCTGGAGCCGGGGAAGCACCCCGCGTTCTCAATAAGGGCACCCACCCGTACCCGTACCCCGGGGTCGGTGTAGTCGCGGCCAAAGAGCCGGATCTCCCCCTCGTCAGGGACCAGGTGGCCGCAGATGAGCTTTTCGGTGGTGGATTTGCCCGAGCCGTTCTCCCCGATGAAGCCGTAGATGGCCCCCTGCGGGACGGTCATGTGGAGGTGGTCCACGGCGTACATCCCGCGAAAGCTCTTGGAGAGGTTTCTGATTTCAATTGCGTTCATGGTTTGCTCCTTTTTTCAGATTTCAGACAACCCGACAAGCGAGCCGTAGGAATACGCCTCGCTTGGGAATGGATCACTGTCGGCTCTCGCGGATGCGGGCCTCGGCCTCGGCGCGGCGCTGATTGGCCTCGCTGATCTGCTCGTCGCGCTTGGCCTGCATCATGGCCTTGCGGGTGGAGGGTCTGCCCATGGCCTTGGCGGCCTCCCAATTGGCCTTGGATTCGGCCTTGGCGGCGGCGAAGTTGGCCTTATCCACCTGATGCTGGGCCTTGGCACTCTCCTTCATGTCCTTGAAGGACTTGCCGAAAAATACGCCCAGGGCGGCGACACCCGCGCCGACTGCCCCAATGACGAGGGGGGTCTTGCTGTTTCCTGCGGACTTCTTGCTGTGTTTTTTCATGTTGATTCTCCTTTATGTTGTGTTTTATAATGGTTTACTTCTGATTCAGGATACTGTCGCTGAGGCGGACGATCTCGGGGGCGTACTTCTTTTTACGGCTGTTCAGGATGCCCTTGTAGAGGGGATAGTTGACGGCGGCCAGGAGCATACCTACGACACCCACGGCGATGCCGGGGATCAGGGCGTCGGCCAGGCCGATCACCGAGCCGATATCGGTCATGACCAGGCTCATGCCTGCGCCCATAACGACGGCGCTGATGCTGCCGAAAATATAGGCGAAGACGGCGGCTGGACGCTTGACCTTAGCGTCCAGCTCGCGGAGGGTGTCCAGCTCGGAGGGCTTTCTGTCCTCGTAGCGCTCGCGGATCTTCTGGGCCTGTGCCTGCTGATTGTTCTGATTCATATTCCATACCTCACTTGTTGTTTTTTGATTTGATGATCATAGTATAACAGACGAATGTTTGGGATTCTTTTGCGAAATGTTTGTGTTTTGTTATTCCTTGGAAATGTTGGTTTCCTTCATGATCTCCTCGGACAGGCGGAGAATCTCGGGAGTCAGACGGGTCTTGGCCTTGGCGGCAATGCGTTTGTACACGGGGTAGGCGGGGAGCATCACCGCGGCACCCAAGATGCAAAGCAGGACGGCGAGCCAAGCCGCTCCCGCCAGCACGTCCAGGCCGAAGCACATCCCGATCCCGAAGATCAAGAACCCCACGATACCTATGGTCAGCGCGGGGATCACGCCTGCCGACTGCACGCGGCTGTCTAATTTTCGCAGGCGGTCCAGCTTGCTCTCCTTGCGGGGGAGGTACTTGCTTCGGATGGACTCCACTTCCTTGTGGCGGGCCGCCGAGTATTGGTAGGTGAATGCGGGATGGGGTGGGTTTGTATGTTCCATGACTGAACGTCCTTTCTCTTTTGAACTGGGACTATTATACGATTTAAATTTTTGCGTTTTGTTTGGGAAATGTTTGCGAAATGTTAAAATCCACTTTTGTCTATTTTGTAAATTATAGGGAGATTCCCTTGACATTCTTGTGCAAAGGGACTATAATAAATGCGAAAGAAGGAGGATTTTGGACGGCTATGAATCAGAACGCGGATCAGAAATACAAAAAAATGACCGAAACCCCGGTCCCTCGGTTGATCATCTCCCTGGGGATCCCCACTACGGTCAGTATGCTCATTACCAATATTTACAATATGGCCGACTCCTATTTCGTCAGCCAGGTATCCCTCAGCGCGGGCGGTGCCACCAGCGTGGTGTTCGGCATTATGTCCATCCTGCAAGCCTTCGGCTTCATGTTCGGTCACGGGGCGGGGAGCCACATCAGCCGTATGCTGGGAGCCAGGCAGGTGGATAAGGCCAGTCGGTACGCTTCCACGGGCTTCTTTTGGGCCCTTGCCTGCGGGCTTGTCATCATGACGGGGGGGCTCATCCTCCTGGAGCCCTTGATGCGGCTGTTGGGCAGTACCGAAACCATCCTGCCCTACGCCATGGACTACGGCTTCTGGATCCTCATCGCCGCCCCCGCCATGACCGCCAGCTGTGTGCTCAACAACATCCTGCGCTACGAGGGTATGGCGACCTCGGATTCAAGGTTCCTAGTTATAAATAGTACAAGACATCAAAAAGCCTCGGCAGAGAATGGATTTCTGCCGAGGCTGTATTTTTTGAAAAACGATCAACGGTCATCCTGAGCGGAGCCGCAACGTGGCGGAGTCGAAGGATCTCTTAGTGAGGGGGATCCTTCGACTTCGCGGTGCTTTGCACACGCTTCGCTCAGGATGACCACCCTGTAAGTCTCGCTTCGCTCCGTTCAGGAAGACGACTGAATTACTCTGCCAGCCCGGCCTCAGCAGCCTTGGCGGCACCGACGATACCGGCATCACCGAACAGGCGGGCGATGCGGATATCCGTCTTCTTCATGTGCTTATTGTAGTCGTTGGTGGCGAAGTAGGCCTTGATGGGCTCAAGCAGGGTGTCGCCCTCACGGCTGATGCCGCCGCCGATGGCCAAAATCTCGGGCTGGAGCACGTTGACGATGCTGCAGATACCCTCGGCCACGTACTCGATGTAGCGGTCGCGGACGGCGATGGCGGCGGGGTCGCCCGCCTTGGCGCACTCGAATGCGGTGCGGCCGTTGACCTTACCGTGGTCCTTGTACCACTGGTTCATCATGGAATCGGGGTTGGCCTCCATAGCCTCCTTGGTCTGGCTGATGAGGGCGGTGACCGAAGCGTAAGCCTCCAGACAGCCCTTGCGGCCGCAGGTGCAGGGCTTACCGTTGAATACCAGGGACTGGTGGCCGATCTCGGCACCCGCGCCGTTGAAGCCCGACCAGACCTTACCGTTCAGGATGATGCCGCCGCCGACACCCGTACCCAGGGTCATGAAGACGTAGCTGTCCACGCCCTCGCCGTGGATGGCGTACTCGCCCAGGCCCGCGGCGTTTGCGTCATTTTCCAGGAACACGGGCAGGTCGATGTACTTGCGGATCTCCTCGGCCATGGGAACGTGGTCCATGACGATGTTGTTGGAGTACACCACCACGCCGTTCTTCTTATCAATGGAGCCGGGGCAACCGATGCCCACGGCCTTGACCTCGTCCAGGGTGTGGCCGCTGTCGGCTACCACCTTCAGAGCCAGATCAGCCATGTCGCGGATGATCTCGCTCCAATGACGCTCCTTCAGGGTGGGAATGCTGTCGCTATGCACGATTTTGCTGTTCTCGTCAACCAAACCAACGGCAATATTGGTGCCGCCTAAATCAATACCAATGTAATACATATCAATTACCTCGCAAAAATTTTTTTAAAGTTCTTTGGAGTCCAGCACCTTTCTTTCAAGAAAGGTTTGACAGTCCGGGCCGAAGGCCCGGCTGTCGGACGCCGGAGGCACGCTCTCCTTAATTCACCTTGGAACGGATCAGCTCGCACTTTCCGGTTACGGTGAACGCGGCGTTCTGGGCGGGGATAAAGAGGCTGTCGCCCTTCTCAAAGGGGATCTCGCCGCCCTCGAAGGTGAGGGTGCCCTGACCCTCGGTGGCCATGAGGGAGATAAAGCTGGTCTCGTCGGCGGTGACGGTGCTCTCACCGTCGATGCGGAGACGGCGGACCTCAAAATACTCGCAGGCGGCCAGCAGAATATCCGCGCCGTCGGGAGTGGCGGGCAGGTCGGGGGACTTCTGCAGACAGGAGACCTCCAGGGCCTTGGCTACGTGGAGGGGACGGAGGTTACCGTCCTTGTCGCGGCGGTTGTAATCGTAGACGCGGTAGGTGGTGTTGGAGTTCTGCTGGATCTCGCAGATCAGGATGCCCGCGCCGATGGCGTGGACGGTGCCTGCGGGAATGAAGAACACGTCGCCCCGCTTTACGTCCACACGGTTGAGGATCTCGGTCAGACGGCCTTCCTTGATGGCATCCTCGTACTCCTCACGGGTCACGTCGCGGGTGAAGCCGTAGTAGAGAGCCGCGCCCTCGTCGCAATCCAGGACGTACCACATCTCGGTCTTGCCGTACTCGCCCTCATGCTCCAGGGCGTAGGCATCCGAGGGGTGGACCTGCACGGACAGGTCGCCCTTGGCATCAATGAGCTTGATGAGGAGGGGGAAGTAGTCGTACTTGGCGCTGTCGGTTCCCAGGGCCTCCTTGCCCAGGGCCTCCACGTACTGACTCAGGGTCAGGCCCTTGAAGGGGCCGTCGGCTACCACGCTCTGGCCGTCCTTGTGGGCGGAGAGCTCCCAGCTCTCGGCCACGCGGTCCAGGTCGCACTGCTTGTTGAATTCGGTTTTCAGCCGCACGCCGCCCCACAGGTAATCCTTGAAGGCGGGAGTGAGCTTGACGGGGTTGAGATTTGACATATCGGTATGTTCCTTTCCGAGGGGGATATTTGGCATTTACTATCCCTCATTATACCATAAAATCCCGCGGTTGTCAATTGGGGACGGCAAGGTTTGTGGGCCATAGGCGCAAAAAAGCCAAGCGGCGCGGGGCCGCTTGGCAAAATTTTTGGGGATCACTCGTCCATGTTGTCAAAATCGGGCATGATATCCCAAACGCGGACGTAGTCCACGATCATTTCGGCGGGCATATCCGCGATGCTCTCGGGGGTGCCCGCACCCGACCACTCGGCGGCCTCGCAGGTCAGCTTCATGTAGCCGTCCACGGGGCAGGGCTCACAGTTTTGGGGCGTGACAAGACTGGAAAGCTGGCCGTCTATGTAGAAGAAGTAGCCCGTCTCGCTCCGCAGGACTCCGAAGGTGTGGTATTCACCGTCGTAAATGTTGATTTCCCGTAACAGGGTGGGGGAGGCTACCTTGTGGTCGGCACCGTAGCCGTCCCAGTGGAGATTGTGGTTGTAGATTCCGTCCTGGTTATAGATGCTCTCGATGATGTCGATCTCCACGCCGTCGGCGGCTCCGTTTTCGGTGCCGGAGACGGCACCGCACATCATCCAGAACGCGCCCCAGGCACCGTGGTGGTCGGTGAATTTGATCCGTGCCTCGTAGTAGCCGTAGCCGTACTCAAATCGTCCCGCGGTGCGAACCGCGCCGCAATTGACCAGCTGTGCTTCCTCGTCCCAGTCCATTTTCAGGATCAGATTGCCCTCGCCATCCAGGTAGGACAGATCGTTTTGCCAGCGGCTCTTGCCCTGGCGGTCCCATTCGGGGCACTTTTCCCATTTGGTATTGTCCAGCTCAGTCCCGTCGAAATCATCGTTGAACACCAGCTCGGGCTCGGTGTTGACGGGCTTGGACAGCACCTCAGGCAGGGAAGAATAGACCCGCACGTAGTCCACCACCATCTCGGCGGGGGTGGAATTGAGACTTTCGTTACGGCCCGAGCCGTTGATCTTGGAGGCCTCCCAGCAGAGGGAGATGAAGCCGTCCTCGGCTACGGGAGCAAACTGATCGGCGGGGATGAACGCGGACTCCTTGCCGTCGATGTAGAAGGTATAGCCCTCGGGGGTACGGAGGAGGCCGAAGGTGTGGAAGCGGCCATCGTAGATGTTGATGAGGTTCTTTTCCAGGGCGGCAACGGTGACCGCCCCGTTCCCGCCGCCCGAGAGCTTATGCTCGTAGGTGACGGCGTCGCGTCCGTTGATGCTCCGCATAATATCCATCTCCACGCCACCCGCGGTGACCGTGAAGCAGTTGGAGCGGCCGTAGGTCAGGGGGAACTTGACGGAGGCCTCGTAGTAGCCGTAGCCGTACTCAAAGAGGCCCTTGGTGGTGACGGCACCCGTGCGGGCCTTCTTGGCTTCGGCATCCCACTCCATCTTGAGGAGCAGATGGCCGTTTTCTTGGTCCAGCTCCACCATAGCGGGATCCCACAGACGAACGTCGGCAGTCCTGGCGGGCTGGTTTTCGGGGGTGCCCAGGTTCCACTTGGCGGCATCCAACTCGGTGCCGTCGAAGTTGTCCTCGAAAATGAGCTGGCACTCGGTCTCGGCTTCGGTGGTTTCTTTCTCGGTCTCGAACGTGGTTTCGGGCTCGGTCTTCTCCTCGGTGTCGGGAGTGGCGACGGTCTCAATAGCCGCGGTGGTGTCGGTATCGGTGGAGTCGGGGGTATCGGTGCAGGCCGTCGCCAGGGCGGCGGCGGTGAGCAGGCCCAAAAGGAGGGCGGTGATCTTCAGCTTAGTCATGGAAATCTCCTTTGAGTGATTAACCGTTCGGGGTCAGCAATGCTTCATGAGACGGACGTAGAATTCCACAGTCCGTCCTACGGCCTCGATGCGGATCTTTTCGTTGTGGCCGTGGATGGTAGCCCGCTCGGCGGAGGTCAGGTCCATGGCCGAGAAGCGGTAGACGCGGTCCGAAATGCGGCCGTAGTGGCGGGAGTCGGAGCACTGGACCATGAGGTAGGGGGAGACGATACAGCCCTTCCAGGTGGAGGCCACGGCGGAGGCCACCTTATCCCAGCCCTCGCACTCAGTGGTGGAGATGCGGCTGGGATTCATGCCGCCCAGGAGGGTGAGCTCTACCTTGTCGTCTCCGATGGTCTTTTTCAGGTACGCCATGGCGGAGTCCATATCGTCGGCGGGATTGAGGCGGATGTTGGAGACCATGGAGGCCTCGGGGGGAATGACGTTGGCGGCGGGGGAGCCCTGCATCTGGGTGAAGGCCACCGTGGTGCGGAGCAGGGCGTTGAGCTCACCGCCGCTCTTTTTGCAGATCATGTCCAGGACGGGCATAAACAGCTTGATGTTGGCGAAAATGACCTTATAGGCAAAGGAGGAGTAACGGCCCAGGGTGTCGAACATCCGCGCGGCGGGGGGAGTCAGACGGATCTTGAAGGGGTGGGTCACCACTGAGGTGCAGGCCGCCGACAGGCGGTCCACAGGCGCGTCGGGCTTGGGGGCCGAGGCGTGACCGCCCCCCGACTTGACGGTGTAACGGACATTCATCATGCCCTTTTCGGCAATGCCGATGAGACCGCAGGGAACCTTGACCCCGGGGAACACGTCCTCCACCACGGCACCTCCCTCGTCCAGCACGAAGGCGGGCTCAATACCCCGCTCCGCGAAGTAGTCCACGATGTGGGAGGCTCCGAGGCCGTTGACCTCCTCACCGCCCGAGAAGGCGAAGTAGAGGTCATGCTCGGGGACAAAGCCCTCGGCAATCAGGTGGTTGGCGGCGAACAGCACGCCGTTGAAGGTGGCCTTGGTGTCCAGGGTACCGCGGCCCCACAGGCAACCGTCCTTGATGAGGCCCTCGAAGGCGGGCTCGTCCCAGCCCTCCTCGTTGACGGGAACCACGTCGTAGTGGGCCATCAGCACGGCGGGCTGACCTTCGGTCTTACCCTTCCAGCGGAACAGGAGGCCGCGGTCGGGGAGCTGTTGGAACTCGCAGGTCTTGAACACGTTGGGGTACAGGGCGGGGAGGGTGGCGATGAGTTTATCAAACTCCGCGTCATCCTCCAGGCTGTGATCGGCGTAGGACACGGTCTTGCACCGCACCAGGGTGGCCAGGGCCTCCACGGCGGCATCGGTGTCCACCGAAACGGGGGACTCGTCCAGCTTGGGCTGAGCCTTGGGCTTGAAGGCGGCGCCGCGGATGAGGATCACGGCCAAAAAGACCGCCAGTGCCGCGGGAATGAGAAGGAGCAGCCATTCCATGGATTAGAGCACTCCCTTCTTATACAGGATGCGGGCTACGATGACCGTAAAGACGACACCAACGGGGACCATGATGCCCACGGTGGAGGCGTTGAGGGCGGGGACGAAGATAAAGAGAGCCAGCATCAGAATGATGGGGGCAATCGACAGCTTGGCGTTCTTGGAGATGAACACCACCGCCAGGCCGCCGAAAAGGGCGGGGAGGATCATATCGAAGGCGGGCTCCAGGATGGGGGACTCCAGAACGGGGGTCAGGGGGACGATGCAGATCACGCCGATCAGGATGATGAGGGTGGTAACGATGCTGGACACCGCGATGGCGATGGTGGAGATGACCTCGCCCTCCTCGTCGGTGGCCTTGACACCCGCGCGCTCCATGGCGTCGATGGCGCAGGGCAGCTTCAGGTTGGAGATGTTACCCGTGACGAAGGAGAGGTAAGTACCGCCCGCGCCCAGCATGGGGACGTAGGTGAAGATCTCCACGATACCCACCGCCCAGTACATGGGCGCGGTGGCCAGGATACCCTGGAGGAGTACCCCGAAATCGGGGGCGACTCCGAAGATCAGGGAGAGAAGCAGGGGGAAGCAGAGCAGCACAACGGCTACAATAATACCCCAAATGCGTCCGTCGCGGTGGACGCTGTCCATATAAGTCAGATTCTTTTTCATATCAGGCACCTCCCAGAAGCATGGTGTAGGGGATCGCGGAGGCCATACCCACGATGAGGCTCATGGGCAGGGCGTAATCGGTGAGCCAGCGGATCTTGAGCTTGGTGGCCAGCAGACCGCAGATGGCCATGACCACCGCCGAGGTCGCCATGACGCAGACGGGGATCAGACCGCTCGTGTCGCCCTTGACCACCAGGCCCACGTCGCAGAATACGTAGCCCAAGAAGGCCGAGATCATACCTAAGAACATGGCGTTATTGAAGATCTCGCCCCATTTCTTATCCTTCATACCGATCTTGTTCATGCCGCTCTGGAGCTTCTTGGTGACGAAGGGAACCAGGATGAGGCCTGCCGAGATGCCCACGGTCATGACCCAGGCGACGGTGATGAAGATGGAGGGACTTGTGATGGTGGTGCCCGCGCTCATGCCGGCGGCCTCCAGGGCGTTACCCGCGGCTACGGTCTCGTAGGTGATGGAGCCGATGACCGACAGGCGGAGCCAAGGCAGAGCGACACCCAGGCTCTTGGACAGGGCGACCACGCCCACCAGGACGGCGATGGCGGGGGCGACGGTGAAGATGGCCGCCGAGGAGATGGTCTTTTTGACGGTATCCTTGCGGATACCCAGCTCCCGCGCGCGGCGGACAGCCTTCACGAGGAAGTACACCGATTGGGCCAGCACCAGGGCGATGATGGCTCCCACGATGACGTAGAGGATGGGACTGTTGACGTTGAATTCCATGTTGGACCTCCGTTTTGTTTTTTGATGCCCGCCAGCCCAAGGGCGGGCAACTGCCTCCATTATAGCATGAAATAAGGTTTTTTTCAATATATTGGAGGAAATATTCGGGTCTCCAAATGCCAAAAAATGCGCCGAGAAAAACCTTTTTTCGCGTGCGCGATTTTTTGTTCAAATTCAGTTGACAAATCAACAAGGATATGATATAATAACTCTGTGTGTTGTATTGTCAACAAGCAGGCTTCCCCGGCAAGGACCAAAATCATCATATAGACAATTGTAAAACTCTATAAAGACAAGTGGCGTGTTTTCTTGCCCTCCCCA
>CAYRTP010000022.1:0-20763 GCA_964427175.1 uncultured Clostridium sp.
GCAACCCCGACGCTACCTGCAACCCCTACTTCTGCTACGCCGCCATCCTCATGGCGGGCCTGGACGGCGTGAAGAACAAGATCGATCCCCACGCCGAGGGCTGGGGTCCCTATGACTTCAACCTCTACCACCTCTCCGACGAGGAGAAGGCCAAGCTCAAGGGTCTTCCCACCAGCCTGAACGAGGCCCTGGACGCTCTGGAGGCCGACCACGACTACCTGACCGAGGGCGGCGTGTTCCCCGAGGAGCTCCTGGGGAACTTCATCAAGACCAAGCGCGCCGAGTGCGCCGAGTTGGCCAAGATCCCCCATCCCGCTGAGTTTGACAAGTATTACAACCTGTAATTTTGCGGCGTATTCATAGGGGCGGGGTCAGATGCTTGGTAAGAGCATCTGACCCCGCCCCCTGTCCATGTTTCAAACCGCTCCGTGGTACGGTCGGGTGGGTTATTGGTATTTCGCCGCCAGCCTGGCCATCTTATCGTTGACATTCCGGATGGTCTTCTCGTAGGTTTTGGCGCGGGAGGTATAGGTGGAGATGATGGTGTTCTGTTTTTTTCCGGTGACCTCGCGGAGACCGGAGTAAATTTGGTTGAAGGTTTTGTCGTAGAGGTAGCCTGCGTCGGTGCGGAGATTGTTGATGATGAGATCGATCATCACGGAGCTTTTCGGATCGTTGGCCAGCTTGGTGCGGAGGGTAGTCTCGTAGTAAACGGGCCTGACGATGTTATAGCTGGCGGATGCCATGGCCTCCAGCACGGCGGAGACCGAGTCCAGGCGGTCACCCTTGATGGTGGTGGGCAGGGCCAGAACATTGAAGCCGTGGGCCAGGGAGGAGCGGTAGTCCTTCTGATCCTCGGTGAGGCGGGGAATGGGCACGACACCGTAAATATCCTCCATGTTCCGCATAGCGGCCTGCTCCATGGCACCCAAAAAAATGGTGGCCATGGCGCTGGTTCCCTTGGCGAACATTCCCGCAACGTCATAATTGGGTTCGAGGTAGGTGGCATCTTCGGTCTGATAGAAGAGATAGAGGACCTTTTCGGCCACCTCATAGAGTCTCTCGGTATCCAAGACAAGCTCGAAATCACCGTCCTCGTTCTTGCGGATCATATCCACCTCGCAGGAGGCCCAGTAGCAGTCAACGTAGCTGGGCAGGGCGGAAACGAGGCCGTAATAGTCCCCGTTCGCATCCTGAACGCCGTTGCCGTTATCCCGATGGAAGAGGGGGGCGAGGGAGGCCTGCTTATCCAGGGTCCAGGTGCCGTTCTCCACGTACTCATAGAGGAAGGGCTGATTGGCCTCGGTAAAGAGGTTCTGGTTAAAGGTCGTGGCGTAGGCCGAGCTGTAGGTGCTGAGCAGAATGTGGCCCGCGGCGGCGAACTGGAGTCCGTGATAGGAGGTAGACTCGTTGAAATCCTGAGTCCACCAGGGCTGGGTCAGATCCATGTACTCGGTGGCGGCAAGGTTGGCGTAATATCCGCTGAGAACCTGATCCAGCAGGACCCAGCAGGCGGAGGTGACCACGTCATACTCGGTGGAGCCGCTCTGAACCAGGGTGGCAACCTTGTTCACAATGAAGAAGTCATCGAGGGTATTCTCTTCCGTTACCGAGATCTCGACGTTCAGACGATCCTCCACGTACTTGTTGCGCTCAAAAATGGCGTCGTTGACGTGGTCACCGGTTACGGCCAGCTCGGAGGCCCCGATCCGAGTTCCTGATAAACCGTAGAACGTGACCGTCGTCCCGCCAAGGTCCAGGTCATCGGGCAGGTCATCCTTGAGGAAGGTCTCCTCCTCGAAGACGGCCTCGGTGGTCACACCGTCGGTTTCTGCGGGACCGTCGGGCGTGTCGGCACAGGCGGCCAAAGAGCCGGCGGTCAGAAGCAGTGCCAAAAACAGGGAAAGGATTCTTTTCGGTTTCATAATCTGTGTCTCCTTCGTTAAAGTGATAGTTCGTTTTATTATACCACGGGAGGATGGATCCTGTCAAGATTTTTTTGAAAAATGATGCGAGCTTTTCTTCGCACCCTCTTGACAATCGAGAAAAAATATTGTACAATGAGACCGTATGTAGGGAGATCCACTCATCCCGAATAAAAATCCGAAAGGAAGTACATCACTATGAATCAAGTCAGAACCGCCGTCGTCGGCCTGGGCGGCCGCGGCTATAGTATCCTTGCAGACCTCGTCCTGAAAATGGACAACGCCCGCGTGACCGCTGTGTGCGACCTGTACCCCGATCGCGTGGCGAACGGCGTTCAGGCGGTGGTCAACGCTTACGGCGAGGAGGGCCGTCCCTTCGCCTCCACCGATTACCGCGAGGTCCTGGATCGGGATGACGTGGATGCCGTCCTCATCCTCTCTGCCTGGGAGTCCCATTTCCCCGTGGCCATCTACGCCATGGAGCACGGCGTGGCCGTGGGTATGGAGGTAGGCGGCGCCTACTCCATCGACGATTGCTGGGAGCTGGTCCGCACCTACGAGCGCACCAAGACCCCCTTCATGCTGCTGGAGAACTGCTGCTACGGTGAGATCGAGATGCTGGTCATGAACATGGTCAAGCAGGGTATTCTGGGTGAGATCGTCCACTGCGAGGGCGGCTACCGCCACGATCTGCGGGACGAGATCGCCTTCGGTAAGGAGAACCGCCACTACCGCCTCCGCAACTACCTGAACCGCAACTGCGAGAACTACCCCACCCACGAGGTGGGCCCCATCGCCCAGATTCTGGATATCAACCACGGTAACCGCTTCCTGTCCCTGGTGTCCATGTCCTCCAAGGCCGTAGGCCTCAACGAGTTTGCCGCCAACCATCCCAATGCCAATAAGGAGCTGGCCACCGCCAAGTTCGCCCAGGGCGACATTGTGACCACCGTCATCAAGTGCGCCCGCGGTGAGACCATTACCCTGACCTTGGATACCACCCTCCCCCGCTTCTACAGCCGCGGCTTCTACGTGCAGGGAACCAAGGGTATGTACCAGGAGGATAACAAGTCCTTCTTCATCGAGGGCGAGAGCGAGAACCATTGGGGTCCCACCTTCGACAACCAGGGTCAGTACCTGGAGAAGTACGCCCATCCCACCTGGGTGGAGTACCACAAGAACGGCATCCGCGGCGGTCACGGCGGTATGGACGGCCTGGTCTACGATGCCTTCATCGAGGCGATCCGCACGGGTTCTCCCTGTCCCATCGACGTATATGACGGTGCGGCCTGGATGGCGGTCACCGCCCTCTCCGAGGAGTCCATTTCCAAGGGCGGCGCTCCCGTAGCGTTCCCCGACTTCACCAACGGCGCTTGGTACGAGAGAGACTGAAGAACATAAAAATTTCCCCAAGAGCGAGGAGCGGTCCTTGCTCTTGGGGAGTTTTTTGTGAAGCTGCGGTACAGCTTCACGTGATATACGCCGTTGGCGTATGATATATGCCTTCGGCATATGATATCCTTGCTTCGCAAGGATGATATACGCCTGCGGCGTATGGAGAACGGCGGGGATGGGGCCCCGCTGACGTGAGACGCACGCCCGTCAGCGGATAAATTTCCCCTATAACTACCTTTATTAAAAGTTTTTGGGATTCTTAAGGGCCTTTTGTAAAAGGCCCTTAAGCGGGTGCAGGGCGGCACCCTGCCTACTCACTCACCCGAATTGCAATGGCTGAGAGGTCATCCTCGGCACCTGCCGAGAGGGCGCGGTGGATGATATCGGCGCGGAGGGAGTCCATGCTGGGGGGAATGGGGGAGGAGAGAAGGTCCATGAGCCAGGGGCACTCGTCGTTACCCAGGGTCACGCCGTCGCTGACCATGACCACCACGTCCCCGGGGTGGGTGCGGAACTGCAGGTTCTGACGGGGAAGCTCCGACAGGATCCCGATGGGAACCGTGGGGGCGTGGAGCTTGTAGACCTTGCCCTCCCGCACCACGTAGGTGGGAGCGGCACCGTTCTTGGCAAAGACCGCCCGACCGTCCATGAGGTCCAGCTCCATGAGGTCTACCGTGGCGGAGCACTCGCCCCCCGTCCCACGGTTCTTGGACCGTATGTAGGTGTCCAGCATCCGCAGGGAAATATCTACTTTGTTGCCCGCCGTCAGCATCTTTTCCAGAAACATGGCGCAGATGTCCGAGGTCAGGGAGGCCTCCTCGCCCGCCCCCATGCCATCGCTGATGAGGGCGTAGAGGTAGGCGTTTTCGGTCTTGAACATGGCGATGTGGTCCCCGCAGATGGCAGGGGCCTTGTAGTCCCCCGCAGGTGTCTCGTGGGTCAGGGGCGGGGGGATGGGATCCCCCTTGCGGTGTCCCGCGGGGACGGTGCTTCCCGCGTACTCCGCTGACAGAGCCGCCTCGGAGCAGAGGGTCATGACCACCCCGCGCTCCTCCTCCTCAAAGACGGGGGCTGTGAGCTTGGTCCCGCAGATGGTCTCCAATTGGGCCTTGACCTGATCCATACGGCGGTCGATCCGACTGAAATCCCGTCCGCGGATGATGACCCGCTGACGGCGGCTTTGGTGTCCGCCCACCACCACCCCCTGTACCGTCACGCCTTGCTCGGTCAGGTAGTCATAGATGGCATCCGCCGCCTCGCGGTTGCAGGTGAAGTCCCGCGCTTCCCGACGGTCCTCCTCCAGTGCTTCGGTGAGGAGAGCCGCCATGGCGGCGTAGTCGGCGGCGAATACGTCGGTCTGCTCACTGCGGAGCAGATTCTCGGTCAAACGGGCGCATCGGCTGTTGATGTCCTCCACCAGCTCCTCCAGGTGGGGGCAGAAGTCCCGCAGGGAGTCGGGGAGACTGCGGGCATCCGCCCGACCTCCCGCATGGAGCTGGGAGGCCAGGCGGGCCTGGACCTCCAGGGTGCGGTCGTACTCGGCTTCCCAGCAGAGATCCCGATTCCGACAGCGGGCGCACTGCCGTCCGAAGCTCTCGTCGCAGATGTTTCGCAGGTCCAGCATCCGAGGCCGCTTGAGCTGATCCGAAAGGCTGTAAAAACGCTTGGACAGGGCATCAAAGGCCTCCGACAGGGCCTTCATGCGGGCTTCTCCAGCGCGGGAGCGGGATTCCAGGGAGAGAACCGAGGAAAGAAGCTCGGTGATGTCGTCCAGATCGCGGTCGGCTCCCGCCCGCATCCCGGCGGGAGCGGGCAGAAGGGACCATAGCCGCTCCACCGTGAGGAATACGGGGGGAGTCAGCAGGACGGCGGGCAGAAGGGGGAGCAGGACCTTGACTCCCTCCACCGCAAAGCACCAGGTTGCCCCCAGGATACATCCTCCGACCACCCCCACCCGATGGGACAGGGAGGCCAGCAGGGCGTATCCGCCCGCGCAGAGGATGAAGATGGGGGAGAGGGAAGGAGCCGCCGCGATCCCGCAGATCACCCCCGCCGCCAGGCCGGGGATGGCTCCCATACGGGCTGTAGCGGTGAGGGTCAGGGTCAGACCCAGCAGGGTGGAGAGGGAGATGGTCAGGTAGGGGGTCCCCAAAACGGGGGTAAAGCTCCGCGCGGAGTAGACCACGCATCCCAGGAGAAAGCACACCGAGCACAACGGGAGGGCGTGAAATTTTTGGGTCACGGTCTCGCCGTTTTGGGGGGAGCCCTGACTCCGTCCCAGGGGATCGGGGGAAAAGAGCAGGGTGACTCCTGCCTCCCCGAAGCAGGCCACCAGCAGAAAGGTGGCGCAGGGGGTCATGAGCAGAAGGACCAAGGCCGCCAGCAGATCGTAGAGGTGAAACCCGCCCATGATGGCCCCGAAGATCCCCGCCGTCAGCCCCGAGGCCGCCGCGGTCAGCATCCGCAGGAAGGGATGCTCCCAGAACAGGCGGGGATGGAAGTCCGAAACGGGGGGAGGCGTATGGGGGGAGTCCTCGGAGGCGGGGGGCGGGGATGCCCGGTCTGCCCCGGGGTAGTAGTCTGTGTAGTCACGGTCACAGCGGGGGATCCAGCCCGCGTTGCGCTTGAAGGAGGCCCAGCACAGCCGCAGATAGGTCCGTCCCCGACAGGGACGGCCGTCGGGCAGGGTGGGAGGATCCACGAAAAAACGGATAGTTAGCCGCAAAATCACGCAGAGAATGTAGACCCCCGCCCAGGTCCAGCCCGACAGGCTCACGGGGAACAGGGCGGAGGAGAGGAGCAGGCCCGCCAGTATGTACCAGGTGTGGGAGGAGGCCGCCGAAAGCAGGGCCAGCCCCAGGGGGGCGGCTCCGAACAGGGTGGGACAGGAGCCCAGCAGAAAGGCGGCCCCGCCCCACAAAAGCCCGTGGACGGGGTGGATCAGCCACCGAAATCGGGCCTTGCGGTCGGGCTGTTGGGTGGCAGACGCTTGACGGGGTGGGCGATGGGGCGCGGAATCCATGCGGGCGCGGGGGTGTTGGGTCATAGTGGCCTCCTTTACACATCGGTATTTTTCAGACTTGGACAGTTTTTGATTCTATTATACCCCATCCCCCGAGAGCATTCTGTCGCAACCCGTCGGCGGTTTTCAAGAATTCCCGAAAATCCTTCGACTTTTCCCGATATCCTCCCCGTAAGTTTCCAAAAACTTTGGCAAGATTGTAAATTTCTTGAAATCTACTGGACAACCGCGGTTTTTTGTGCTATACTAAAGGAAATATACCATCCCCTCGGAGGTTTCCCATGTCCAATCCCATCGCCCGACGGCGCGGCGGGGTAAGCATCCCGCGCATCCTGTTTTTCGGGGTCCTGCTGACCATCCTGATGGCGGCCTGCCTCTACCTCTCCCACACCGCCCTGGATTTCTACCGTGCCCGTCTGTTGGAAAACGACAGCAAGACCATGGCCTGGCTGACCCTGCAGCTCAGCTTTTCTCTGCCCTTTTTCACCATCTGCCTGTTCCATCTGTTTACCTACCGCAAAGCCCCCCGCGACGGCTCGGCCGCTCGGGAGATGTTCTGGGAGGTGGCGGTGGTTGCCGTGCTGACCTACGCCGTCCTGCTCCCCTACCTGTCGGGGATCAGTGAGGCTCTGTATATCAACGCCCTGGCCGCGGGGGAGTCCATCCCCAAGTCGGAGGGCAAGGTGGAGATCACCCTGCTCATGGAGCTCCATGAGTGGTTCATCCGTCTGATCATCCCGCTGGGGATTCTGATGGCCTTCTACGGCCTCCGCGCCCGCCGTGAGCGGTTGTACCCTGAAACCGAAGCCCCCGCCGAGCCCCCCATCACCGTAGCCGAGTTTGAGGCTCGCAGAGCCGCCGAGCTGGCCGCCCGTATGGAGGCGGAGGCCGCCGCGGAGGCAGCCGAAACAGCCCCCAATCCCCCCGTTGAAACCGAAAATTCCCCGATCAAGGAGGAAAATACCCATGGATGCTAAAAAGATCCTGACCGGCGTAGGCCTGGCCGCAGGCGGTGTGGCCTTGGCCGCTACCGCCCTGTACACCGAGCTCATGACCTCGGTGATCGCCCGCCGCCGCAGTCCCTTGACCGATGCCATCGTCTCGGCCGCCGCGGGCGAGCCCGACGATACCCACGGACCCGCCATTCGGGAAAAGGCGCAGGCCCTGCGGGACCTGGGACTGGAGCAGGTGGCCATTCGTTCCCAGGATGGCTACGTCCTCCGCGCCCGCTGGTACCCCGCAGAGGGCGCCAAGCGTACCATCATCCTGGTCCACGGCTGGCGGAGCTCTTGGAACGTGGATTTCTCGGCCAGCTCCCCCTTCCTCCATGACAACGGATGCAATCTCCTCCTCATCGACCAGCGTTGCCACGGCGAGAGCGGCGGCGACCTCATTTCCTACGGCATTCAGGAGCGTCACGACGTGCTGGCCTGGATGGATTGGCTGGATGCCAACCACCCCGGGATCCCCGTGTATCTCTGCGGTATCTCCATGGGCGCGGCCACCGTCCTCATGGCGGCCGAGCTTCCCATAGCGGAGCGGATCAGCGGTATCATTTCGGATTGCGGCTACTCCACCCCCGACGAGATCGTCAAGCTGACGGTGGGCAAGACCCTGGGCGGCTTCACAGGCCCCACCATGGCGGCGGTGAACCTCAACTGCAAGATGCGGGCGGGATTCACCCTGAAATCCGCCTCCCCCATCCGGGCGATGGCCAAGAATACCGACATCCCCTGCCTGTTCTTCCACGGTGACGAGGACGACTTCGTCCCCGTTCGCATGAGCCTGGAAAACTACTACGCCTGCAAGGCCCCCAAGGAGCTGTACATTGTCCACGGTGCGGGCCACGGGCTCAGCTTTATGGTGGATCCCGAGCGGTATCAGAGCAAGGTCCTGGCCTTCTTTGAGGCCTGGGATAACCGCCTGCCTCCGCCGCCTGTTCCTGAGAAAAAGAAGCGGCTTGGACGCAAGAGCAAAACCGCCGAATAAACCGAAAACACCTCCGAAACCATGGCTTCGGAGGTGTTTTCAATCATTTGCTCTGCACAAAACTCTTAATGGCCTGCAGGGAAGTATCGCTGATATCATGCTCCATCTTGCAGGCATCCTCGGCGGCGGTGTCGCGGTCCACGCCCAGCTTGACCAGCAGGGCGGTGAGGATGGTGTGGCGTTCGTAGATCTGCTCGGCCAGCTCGGTGCCGGCGGGGGTCAGGGTCAGGGACCCGTCCTCGGCCATATCCACGTAGCCCCCCGAACGGAGCAGACCGATGGCGCGGCTGACACTGGGCTTGGAATAGCCCATGTGCTCGCTGACATCAATGGAGTGGACGGTAGGCTTTTCCTTGGACAGGACGTATATGGTTTCCAGGTACATCTGGCCGGATTCCAGGAGCTTCATAGGGCTCGCCTCGCTTTCATGCTTGATTTTTATATATTTGTCTATTATACCACACTTTTGAAAAAAAAGCAAGGGGGCAAGACGTTTGTTTACAATTGTTCCGTATGGTGATAAACGTGTAAATAAATTGTGTATATTCAACCGAAATGCTTGCCTTTTTTGCGGAATTTTGGTATAATGTATTATGTATAGTTGCCCCGAAATTCAATAAGGAGAAAAATCATGAAATTCCAACCCAAAAAGCTGTTAGCCCTCATCCTGGCGGGCCTGATGGTGCTCCCCGCCGTCTCTTGCGCTCATGAGGAGGACCCCGTTGAGACCAAGGACCCGAACGCCACCGAGGCCGTGACCGAAGCGGATACCGGCTATAAGCCCAATATCGCCAAGAAGGACTATGACGAAACCTTTACCGTCATCGGCACCCACACCATTATGCAATGGGTCACCGCCGACGAGGATTCCTCGGGCGACCCCTTCGAGGATACCCTCTACGAGCGCGCCGCCCGCCTCAAGGAGCAGATCGGCGTGGAGCTGGTACAGATCGACACCACCTACGATGCCTTGCCCAACGAGGTGATCCGCTGCGTCCAGGCGGGAGACCCCACCTATCAGATGGTGGCCGCCCACTGCCACATCGGCACCGCAACCCTCATGTCCTCGGGAGCCATGTACGATTTCAATAAGCTGGAATCGGTGGACCTGGATGCCCCCTACTGGGCCCTGGACTTCATGGAGGGCCTGACCGTCAACGACGAGTATATCATTGGCTACAACGATTTCTGCCTGGCCGAGGCGGGGTGCATGGTGTTCAATAAGGACCTCATGATCCGCTTCAATCTGAAGGATCCCTACGATGACGTGCGGAACAAGACCTGGACCTTAGAGAAGGTCAAGTCCTACGCCTCGGTGGCCTATGAGGACAACGGCGACGGCGTTTGGGACGAAAAGGACACCTACGGCATCACGGGCTGGGGCTGGACCGACCTGACCTCCATGCTGGTGGGCGCGGGCATCAAGCTGGTGGACAAGGACGAGGCAGGGGAGTACAGCGTGATCGTCATGGACAACGCCGAGAAGACCCTGAACGCCTTGACCAAGATCAACGAGCTGTATCAGGCCGAGTACGGCTATTTCTGGTCCCCCGGTACCCCCCGAGGCTATGTCCCGCTGGACTTTAGCAGCGGCCAGTCCCTCCTGCATCACTCCTCTACCAGCGATCTGACCGGCCTGCGCGGTGAGGCGGTGCGCTTCGGCATCCTGCCGTTCCCCCTGTACGATGAGGCCCAGGAGGATTACCGCTCCTTCAGCTGGAACGGTGTCCTGATGGTCCCCAGCGTGTTCCACGGCGGAGATCCCTCCATGGTCAGCGACACCGTGGAGCTGTTGGCCTTCTACACCGAGCCCGTCAAGAAGGCGTTTTACGAGGACCTGCTGGGCACCAAGCTGGCCGAGGCTCCCGACGATGCCGAGATGCTGGAGATCATTTGGGCCACCCAGGTGACCGACGTGGCCATGGTTGCGGCGGATGTCAACGGTATGACCAATATTCTCTACATGGCCCCCAATCTCTGCATCCAGGATCTGAAGCAGTATTCTTCCTACATGAAGGGCTACACCAAGCTGGCCAATAAGGCCTTGGAAAAGCTGTTCAACCCCAGCACCACGGGCCGATAAGATCGACGCATGGGAACCCGCCTCGGCGGGTTCCTTTTTTTAAATAATCTGTTAATAATAGATGTATGTTCTTGATTTGCAACAAGGGTTATGCTATAATTGAGGGAAAAAATATAAAAAGGAGAGATTCCATGAAATTTCAACCCAAAAAGCTCCTGGCCCTGATCCTGGCGGGCTTGATGGTGCTCCCCGCCGTTTCCTGCGCCAACGAGGAGGATCCTGTGGAGACCAAAGACCCGAATGCTACCGAGGAAGTCACCGAGGCCGATACCGGCTACAAGCCCAACATTGCCAAGACCGACTACGACACCGAGTTTAACATCATCGGTACCCACACCATCATGAGGTGGATCACCGCCGATGAGGACTCCACGGGCGATGCTTTTGAGGATACCCTCTACGAGCGCGCTGTCCGCATCAAGGATCAGCTGGGTGTGGAAGTGGTTGAGGTTTCGTCCTCGGACAATGAATACGCCAACGAGGTGCTTCGCTGTGTCCAGGCGGGCGATGCCGCCTATCAGATGGTGGCCGCCCACTGCCACATCGGTACGGCAAACCTCATGTCCTCGGGTGCCATGTACGATTTCAATAAGCTGGCATCCGTCAACCTGGAGGCCCCTTACTGGTCCTTGACCTTCATGGACGGTCTGACCGTCAACGACGAGTATATCATTGGCTACAACGATTTCTGCCTGGCCGATGCGGCGTGCATGGTTATGAACAAGGACCTGCTTACCCGCTTCAACCTGGCCGAGCCCTATGATGACGTGCGAAACAATACCTGGACGCTGGAGAAGCTGAAGTCCTATGCTTCGGTGGCCTCCGAGGATAACGGTGACGGCGTTTGGGATGAAAAAGACACCTACGGTATCTCGGGATGGGGCTGGACCGACCTGATCTCCATGATGGTCGGCGCGGACATCAAGATGGTGGACCGCGATGAGGACGGCGAGTATATGGTGGCCTATGAGAACAACTACGAGAAAACCCTGGACGTGCTGACCAAGATCAACGAGCTCTACCGGGCCGAGTACGGCTACTTCTGGTCCCCTGGCACCGCCAGAGCGAATGCCTCGCTGGGCTTTGGCAAGGGTCAGACCCTGTTCTTCACCACGTCAACCGTCTCTCTGACCGGTCTGCGCGAGGAATCCGTCCGCTTCGGTATTCTGCCCATCCCGCTGTACGATGCAAAGCAAGCGGAATACCGCTCCTTCAGCTGGAACGGTGTGTTGATGATCCCCAGCGTGTTTGACGGCGGCCCCAACATGGTCAGCGACACCGTGGAGCTGCTGGCCTACTACACCGCGCCCGTCAAAAAGGCTTTCTATGAGGACCTGCTGGGCACCAAGCTGGCAGAGGCTCCCGACGATGCTGAAATGCTGGAGAAGGTTTGGGCCACCCAGGTGACCGATGCGGCCATGGTAACGGCCGATATCAACGGCATGACCAATATCCTCTACATGGCGCCCAAGCTCTGCATCGATGGTATTGAGACGTATTCCTCTTACCTCAAGACCAACTCCAAGCAGGCCAACCGTGCCCTGGAGAACTTGTTCCATCCCAGAACCAGAGGCTGATATGCCTCGCAAAGAACCCGCAAACCTGCGGGTTCTTTGTCTTTCTGCCGAAAGAACTCTTGACAACACACCGTATTTGTGCTATAATAACTACGTATTTGTTGCCGCAACCGCGGCCGCCCTCCATAAGAGGGCAGAAAGGGGCTCACACAATGGATGCTGTAAAGCTTGCGAAACTGAAACGGCAGGCCGCTCTGATCCGTAAGGGGATCGTGGACGCGACCCATGCCGCCGCCTCGGGTCATCCCGGCGGATCCCTGTCCAGCGCGGACATCATGACCTATCTCTACTTCTCCGAAATGAACGTAGACGTGAATAATCCCAAGTGGAGCGACCGCGATCGCTTCGTCCTCTCCAAGGGCCACGCCGCTCCCGTCCTGTACGCTACCCTGGCGCACAAGGGCTTTTTCCCCGTGGAGGATCTGACCACCCTTCGTCAGGTGGATTCCATCCTGCAGGGTCACCCCGACATGAAGCATATCCCCGGTGTGGATATGACCACGGGCTCCCTGGGTCAGGGCATCTCCGCCGCCGTTGGTATGGCACTGGCCGCCAAGATCGACGGGAAGGATTACCGCACCTACACCATCGTGGGCGACGGCGAGTCCGAGGAGGGCCAGGTCTGGGAGGCACTCATGTTCGCCGCCCGCCACAAGCTGGACAACCTCTGCGTGGTCATTGACTACAACGGCCTGCAGATCGACGGCCCCGTTGCCGATATCGTCAACCCCGCCCCCTACGAGGGCAAGCTGGCCGCCTTCGGCTTCCACGTCATCACCATCGATGCCCACGATTTCGAGCAGATCCAGGCCGCCTTCACCGAGGCCAAGACGGTCAAGGGCCAGCCCACCGCCATCGTGGCCAACTCGGTCAAGGGTAAGGGCGTGTCCTTCATGGAGAACCAGGTGAAGTGGCACGGCTCCGCCCCCAACGATGCCCAGCACGAGCAGGCTGTTGCCGAGCTGGACGCACTGCTGTAAGGAGGGACTACCATGTTTGAATTGGGTCAAAAGATCGCCACCCGTGAGGCGTACGGTAAGTCTCTCGCGGCTCTGGGCGCGGAAAAGGATTTCGTGGTGCTGGATGCCGACCTGGCCGAAGCCACCAAGACCATTTATTTCGCCAAGGCATACCCCGACCGCTTCTTTGATTGCGGTATCGCCGAGGGCAACATGATCGGTATCGCCGCCGGCCTGGCCGCCGCCGGTAAGACCGTGGTTGCCTCCTCCTTTGCCATGTTCGCCGCGGGCCGCGCCTTTGAGCAGATCCGCAACAGCGTGGCGTATCCCCACCTGAACGTCAAGGTCTGCGCCACCCACGCGGGTATCACCGTGGGCGAGGACGGTGCTACCCACCAGTGCCTGGAGGACCTGGCCATCATGCGGGTCATCCCCGGCATGACCGTCATCAATCCCTCCGACGCTGTGGAGGCCGCCGCCGCCCTCAAGACCGCCCTGGAGACCGACGGTCCCTTCTATATCCGCTTCGGCCGTTACGCCGTGCCGGTGCTCCACGATGAGGCCACCTATACCTTCGAGCTGGGTAAGGGCGAGGTCATCGCGGAGGGAACCGATGTGACCGTCATCAATACGGGTATGTTCCTGCAGAACGCCAAGGAGGCCGCCGAGATCCTGGCCGTCAAGGGCATCTCTGTCCGCATCATCAATATGCCCACCATCAAGCCTCTCGACACCGCCTTGGTGCAGAAGGCCGCCGCCGAGACGGGGGCCATCGTCACGGTGGAGGAGCACAATATCATCGGCGGACTGGGCTCCGCCGTGGCTGAGTGTGTTTGTGAGACCTGCCCCGCCCCCGTGGTCCGTATGGGTGTCAACGACACCTTCGGCCGTTCGGGTAAGGTGCCCCCTCTGCTGGAGGCCTACGGCCTGACCACCGAGGTCCTGGTCCAGAAGATCGAGCAGGCCATCGCGCTGAAGAAGTAATATCCAAGAAAAGAGGGCTTTATGCCCTCTTTTCTTGCCTTTGCCCTGTGTAAAAATCACGGCACTTGACAAATCCTCTCTTTCGTGCTATAATTTGTAACAGCAAAGACTCTGAATGACCCTTCAAGGAGGTTTCTATGAATATCATGATCGTGGGCTGCGGTCGGGTCGGACAGACCCTGGCCGAGCAATTGAATGAAGAAGGGAACAACATCACCGTGGTGGATACCCGTGCGGAGGTGGTCAACGACCTGGCCGCGCGGCTGGATATTATGGGCTACGTGGGCAACGGTGCCACCCACACCGTCCAGCAAATGGCGGGGATCGACAAGACCGACCTACTCATTGCGGTCACGGGCTCGGACGAGCTGAATCTGCTCTGCTGCCTGGTTGCCAAGCGGTCGGGAGATTGCAGTACCATCGCGCGGGTCAAGAATCCCGCCTACAGCTCGGAGGCCGACTACCTCAAGGACGAGCTGGGATTGGCCATGGTCATCAACCCCGAGCACGCCGCCGCCGCCGAGATCGCGCGGGTGCTTCGGTTCCCCTCGGCTATCAAGATCGATACCTTCGCCGGAGGGCGGGTGGAGCTCCTCAAATACAAGGTTCCCGAGGGAAGCCGTCTGACGGGCATGGCGGTCAAGGACGTGGTGGCCAAGCTGGGGTGTGACGTACTGGTCTGCACCGTCGAGCGGGGGGACGAGGCCTACATTGCTTACGGTAGCTTCGTTTTTGAGGAAAAGGACGTGATCACGGTGATCGCCTCCCCCAAGAACGCCGCCGATTTCTTCCGCACTATTGGCTATAAGACCCGCGCCGTCAAGGATGTAATGATGGTGGGCGGCGGTAAGACCGCCCAGTACCTCTGCCGTATCCTTCACCGCTCCGGGGTGGCTGTGAAGATCATTGAAAAGGATCCCGAGCTCTGCGACGAGCTCTGCGTCAAGTTCCCCGATGTCAACGTCATCTGCGGGGATGCCTCGGACCAGGAACTGCTCATGGAGGAGGGAATCGACACCGCCTCGGCCTTCGTGGCCCTGACGGGGCAGGATGAGGAGAACATCTTCCTCTCCCTCTTTGCCAAGAGCGTGGGCCATCCCAAGGTGGTGACCAAGATCAACCGCATCGCCTTCAATGACGTGATCAAGCACCTGGACCTGGATTCCACCATCTACCCCAAGAACATCACCGCCGACCTCATCGCCCGCTACGTCCGCGCCATGAAGAATTCCATGGGCAGCAGCATGGAGACCCTGTACAACGTCATTCAGGGCAAGGTGGAGGCCACCGAGTACACCGTCAAGGCGGGCTCCCCCGTGACGGGAGTCCCCATCATGAAGATGAATATCAAGAAGGGCGTGCTGGTGGCCGCCATCATCCGCAAGGATAAGGTCATCATCCCCCGTGGTTCGGATATCATCCAGGCAGGGGACCGCGTGGTGGTGGTTTCCCGCGCCAAGATCATGGACGACATCGCGGATATGCTGGTGTGAGAGGTGCCTTATGAATTACCGAATGATCCGTAATATATTAGGCTGGCTCCTCATTTTCGAGTGCGGCTTTATGCTGGTGCCCGCCATCACCGCCGTGGTCTACCGCGAGACCGAGCTGTGGGATTTCCTTCTGACCATGGTGTTCTGCGGGAGCATGGGCGGGTTGCTCATTCTCAAAAAGCCCAAGAGCTCGGTGCTCTATGCCCGCGAGGGCTTTGTCATCGTGGCTCTGTCCTGGATCGTGCTGTCCCTGTTCGGGGCCCTGCCCTTCGTGCTCTCGGGGTGCATCCCCCACTACGTGGACGCTCTGTTCGAGACGGTCTCGGGCTTCACCACCACGGGTGCCTCCATCCTCACCGAGGTGGAATCCCTGCCCAAATGTATGCTCATGTGGCGGAGCTTCACCCACTGGGTGGGCGGTATGGGCGTGCTGGTCTTCGTCATGGCCTTCGTCCCCCTGTCGGGCGGTCAGAATATGCACATCATGAAGGCCGAAAGCCCGGGGCCCTCGGTCTCCAAGCTGGTCCCCCGTGTCAAGACCACGGCGCTGATCCTCTATTCCATCTACCTGGTCATGACCTTTATTCTGTTCATCCTGCTCTTGTTCGGGGATATGACCCCCTTTGAGGCCCTGAATACCGCCTTCAGTACGGCGGGAACAGGCGGCTTTGGCTTTCGAAACGACAGCTTTGCTTCCTTCTCGGCCTACAGCCAGATCGTGGTGACGGTTTTCATGCTGTTGTTCTCGGTGAACTTTGCGTGCTACTATCTGCTCCTGTTGGGCCGTGTCAAGGAGGCCTTCAACGCCGAGCTTCGCCGTTTCATCTACCTGGTGGGGGGCGTGGTGCTGATCATCACCCTCAACGTCCGCGGACTGTTTGACAGCGTTGGCGAGGCTCTGCGCCACGTGTTCTTCTCGGTGGCCTCCCTCATCTCCACCTCGGGCTTTGCCACGGCGGACTACAACCAATGGCCCGAGCTTTCCCGTACCCTGCTGGTGCTTATCATGTTCACGGGTGCCTGCGCGGGAAGCACCTGCGGCGGTATCAAGCTCTCCCGCATCATGATCCTGTTCCGCGGTGCCCTCCATGAGATCGGAAACATGGCTCACCCCCGCCGCGTCAAGCGGGTGACTATGGACAAAAACCCCGTAGAGCCCGAGGTGGTCCGCTCGGCCAACGTCTACATGGTGTGGTACGTGCTGATCTTCGCCCTGTCGGTGATCCTGATCTCCTTTGATGACCATGACCTGGTCACCAACTTCACCGCCGTGACCGCTACCTTCAACAACGTAGGCCCCGGCCTCAACATGGTCGGTCCAACGGGGAACTTCGCCTTTTTCTCGGTCCCCTCCAAGCTGGTGCTGATCTTCGATATGCTGGCGGGACGGTTGGAGCTGTTCCCCATGCTGGTGCTGTTCTCGCCTGCGACCTGGAAGAAATAATACTAATTCACAAACAAAAACTTGAATAGGAGAGCGTGCCTCCTGGCGTCCGACCGGCAAGCTTGTCAGGGCCTTTTGAAAACCTCCTCACATCGTATCCTCACTTTGTTCGGGGGGCAAATTCGCCTGCGGCGAAGTTTGCGAGGCCCTTAAGAATCCCAAAAACTTGAAAAAGGATTTATGAGGGATGCGAGAGGACACCAAGAGCCATAGGGGGCGTCACCATGGGGCCCCTGCCCCATTGGTATATGGGGGCTGTATTCAGGTTTTTTATTGTAAAATAGTATAATCATATGCCCACCGACCGCCTGTCCGTATGGATGGGTGGTTGTGTTTTTTGCGGCGAAGAATCCTTGCGGTAGGGGCGCACCTGCGTGTGCGCCCGCTATTCTTTACGGTGAGGTGGGCGCACACATAGGTGCGCCCCTACCAAGCAAAAACTTTCAGGGATTGTATTGTGAACGGAAAATCGTATAAATTGTAGCAATTCTGTCTAACGCAGGCAATATCTTTGTCCTGATTTTCCAAAAAATGTTGACTTTTCCCCTGAAAAATGGTATCATATACGTACCGTATATTCCACCTCAAAAAGAAAGGATACCATACGATATGAACGAATTCATCATGAACGCCAACTATCATCAGAACCCCGCCACCCTGCATATCGGTTGTGAGGCTCCCCGCGCCTATTTCATCCCTTACCAGGATGAAAAGACCGCCAAGAAGGGCAACCGCAATGCCTCCGACCGCTTTGTCTCCCTGTGCGGCGACTGGGATTTTACCTTCTATAAGTCTCTCCTCGACCTCCCCGATTTCACCGCGGAGGGCTTTACCTCGGACAGCCAAAAGCTGAACGTCCCCCGCTCCTGGCAAACCATGCTGGACCGCGGCTACGATACCCCCAACTACGTCAACGTGGTCTACCCCATCCCCGCGGATCCGCCCTTCGTCCCCGACGATAACCCCTGCGGTCTGTACAGCCGTACCGTCAAGCTCCATCCCGCCATGCTGGACAAGAAGATCTACATCAATTTCGAGGGCGTGGATTCCTGCTTCTACCTGTTCGTCAACCGTCAGTTCGTGGGCTACAGCCAGGTCAGCCACATGACCTCCGAGCTGGACGTGACCGAGTACCTCCGCGCGGGTGACAACCTCATCCAGGTGGTGGTCCTCAAGTGGTGCGACGGTACCTACATCGAGGACCAAGATAAGTTCCGCTGGTCGGGTATTTTCCGCGAGGTGTTCCTGCTCCTCCGCGACCCCGTCCACATCACCGACGTGTTCCTGCGCCAGACCCTGAACGAGGGCTACACCCTGGGTACCTGCGCCGCCGAGATCGACCTGGGCGGCGAGGCCGAGGTGCGCTATAAGCTCCTCTCTCCTGCGGGCATGGTGATCGATTCGGGTAAGACGGTCATCAACGGGAAGGGAACCATCGAGACTGCGGTGGACGCGCCCTGGCTGTGGTCGGACGAGACCCCCGATCTCTACACCCTGCTTCTGACCTGCGGTGAGGAGACCCTGGTATTCCCCTTCGGCTTCCGTGACGTGCAGGTCCGTGACGGCGTGCTCTACTTCAACGGGCAAAAGATCAAGCTCAAGGGCGTGAACCGCCATGACAGCCACCCCTACCTGGGCTCCGCCACCCCCGTGGAGCACATGATCCGCGACCTCATGATCATGAAGCAGCACAACGTCAACACCATCCGCACCAGCCACTACCCCAACGATCCCCGCTTCACCGCCCTTTGCGATGAGTACGGCTTCTACGTGGTGGACGAGACCGACCTGGAGGCACACGGTATGGGTGCGATCGGCACGTGGGACCTGCTGACCGACAGCGAGGAGTGGACCGAGGCCTACGTGGATCGTGTGGCCCGTATGTTCGAGCGGGATAAGAACCATCCCTGCGTGCTCCTGTGGTCCCTGGGCAATGAGTCGGGTGTGGGCCGCAACCAGCGCAAGATGACCGAGTACCTCCGCTCCCGCGACCCCAAGGTGCTGGTCCACTGCGAGGACGCTTCCCGCCGCTCCTCCGACCGTCTCCGCGGCGACATGAAAGGCAAGACCGACGAGGAGATCGGCACCGCCCTGGAATGCGACTACATCGACGTGGAGAGCCGTATGTATCCTTGGATTGGCGAGATCCCCGAGACCTACTTCAACCGTCACGTCTATACCAAGCCCTTCTTCCTCTGCGAGTATTCCCACGCCATGGGTAACGGCCCCGGCGACCTCAAGGCCTACTGGGATCTGATCTACGCCTACGACGGCTTCCTGGGCGGTTGCGTCTGGGAGTTCATCGACCACTCGGTGGCCGTCGGTGACAATCCTCTGGCGGATCCCCACTACACCTACGGCGGCGACTTCGGTGATACCCCCCATGACGGCAACTTCTGCGTGGACGGCCTGGTCTACCCCGACAGACGGCCTCATACCGGTCTGATGGAGTACAAGCAGGTCATCAAGCCCTTCCGCGTGGAGAGCTTTGATCCCGAGAGCGGTAAGCTGGTGGTCAAGAACCTCCGCTACTTCAACGATCTGTCGGATCTGGACTTTATCTATACCGTGGAGTGCAACGGCGAGGCGGTGGCCAGCGGCCGTGCCAACCTGCCCGTAGAGCCCCAGGAGACTGCCGAACTGACCATCCCCGACAGCTGGACCGGCCTGGACGGTGAGTGCTATCTCAACCTGACCGCCGTACAGAACACCCCCACCGCCTGGGGCGACATCGGCTTTGAGGTGGGCTTCCACCAGGAGGCCATTCCCGCCGAGGTTCAGGCACCCGTATCCATGGCCGAGACCATGAGCTCCTACGCCATGATCGAGCATACCGTCACCGCCGATGCCATCACGGTCACCACCGCCTCCACCACCTATGTCATCGACCGCCTCAAGGGTTTGGTGGCCTCCATCGTGGACCAGGGCAAGGAGCTGCTGACCACCCCCATCACTCCCACGGTATGGCGCGCTCCCACCGATAACGATCGCAACGTCCGCCACGCATGGCAGGGCAAGCGGTATCACGAGGCTACCACCAAGTGCTACGCCTGCGAGGTTTCCGCCGCTGACGATACCTCGGTGACCATTACGGCCAAGCTGTCCCTGGGCGGTCCCGTGGAGAGGCCCATCCTCTATATGGATGCGGCCTACACGGTCTACGCCGAGGGCGGTATCAAGCTGGATATCCACGCCGACGTTCAGAAGGGTTATCCCTTCCTGCCCCGCTTCGGCGTCCAGTTCCTCATGCCCGAGGAGAGCGAGTACCTGCGCTACTTCGGCCGCGGCCCCGTGGAGAGCTACCAGGATAAGCGTCACGCCTCCCGCCAGGGTGTCTTCAAGACCACGGTTTCGGATCACTTTGAGCACTACGTCCGTCCCCAGGAGAACATGGCCCACGCCGATACCCGCTGGATGCTGGTGACCTCGGTGGCAGGCCACGGTCTGCTGGCCGTGACCACGGGTCAGGCCTTCAGCTTCAACTGCGCCCACTACACTCCCGCCCAGCTGACCGCCACGGGTCACGATTACGAGCTGGTGCCCATGAAGGAGACCTGTGTCAACCTGGACGCTCTGCAGTCGGGTATCGGCTCCAACTCCTGCGGCCCCGGCCTGGACGGTAAGTGGCAGATGAACGCAGAGGCATATGACTTCTCGGTCCGCCTCATGCCCGTATTCGAGTGCGGCGTGGATCCCTTTGAGGAGACCAAACGCGCATGAAGACCATGCGGCTTGACAAATACTTGAGCCTTGCCGGCATCGCCTCCCGTACCGAAACCTCCAAGGCGGTACGGGGGGGCGAGGTGCTGGTAGACGGCATTCCCGCAAAGAAAGCGGATATGCAGGTTGACCCCGACACTGTAGCGGTGATCTATCGGGGTCAGCCCGTGAC
>CAYRTP010000023.1:0-20586 GCA_964427175.1 uncultured Clostridium sp.
GCGGATGGACAGGCTGACCTTCTGGTTCTCGGTGTCGATGTCGATGATCTTAGCATCAACAACCTGGCCGATCTCCAGCTCGTCGGCGGGCTTGCCGATCTTGTGGTCAGCGATCTGAGAAATGTGGATCAGACCGTCTACACCGTCTACGATCTCAGCGAATGCACCGAAGGGCATCAGGTTGACGATCTTAACGGATGCGGTATCACCGATGGCGTACTGAGAGGTGAAGATGAACCAGGGGTTGGTTGCCTCAGTCTTGTAGCCCAGGGAGATACGCTTCTTCTCTGCGTCGTAGCTCTTGACGAACACGGTGATCTCGTCGCCGATGGACAGAACCTCTGCGGGAGACTTGATGCGCTTCCAGGACAGCTCGGTGCAGTGAACCATACCGTCAACACCGCCCAGGTCGACGAATGCGCCGTAGCTGGTCATGCTCTTAACGGTACCGGTGTAGATCTTGCCTTCCTCGATCTCCTCCCAGAATGCCTTCTCCTTGGCGCGCTTCTCATCACGGAGAACCAGGCGGATGGAGCCCTTGGCTCTCTTCTTCTCACCGATCTCCAGGATGCGGAGGGTCACGGTCTGGCCGACCAGGGTGGAGAGATCGCCCTCACGGGGAATACCGGTGTGGGCTGCGGGGATGAATACGCGGTTGTCGAAGCAGATTGCCTCAACGCCGCCCTTGTTGACGGAAATGACCTTACCCTCAATATTCTCGCCGTTCTCGTATGCGGCAACGATATTGAGCCAGTTCTTGTCGGAATCAACACGCTTCTTGGAGAGCTCAGCGAAGCCGTCGCGGTCGCTGACACGAATCACGAATGCCTCCACCTCATCTCCGATTTTGAACATCTCGCTGAGTTTTGCGGAAGGATCGTCGGTAATCTGTTCCAGCTTGATGACGCCGGTTACTTTGGCACCCAGGTCAAGCTGAATCTCGCCTGCGCTAATGCTGGTAATAATACCGGTCACAGTATCTCCTGTATTTAATGTCTTGAGGGACTCCTCAAGCAGTTCCGCGAAGTTTTCGTTCATGGTTTCGCTCATGTTGTTTGTTACCTCCTCAATAATGTCGTGGGGGGTTGATGCCCCTGCCACGATGCCTACCCGTTGGCAGGCTAACGGAATCTCTGCGGTCAGCTCCTCGGCCCGCTCGACCCACACGGTGTCAGCGCAAATGTCCTTACAAATCGAAAAGAGTTTGGCAGAATTGGAACTGTCTCTGCCCCCGATCACGATGATGCGATCGCATTTGCGTGCGAGTGCGGCGGCCTCGGTCTGACGAGAGTCCGTAATGCTACAAATTGTATCATAAATATATGGACTGGTAAAGGTCAAATTGTAAATTTTTTTTGTCTTTTCCCATTCTTTCAAATTTTGTGTGGTCTGCGCGACCAGAACGGGGGTCAGGGAGCCGTCTGTAGGCACGGTTCCGTCGTCGATCAAGGCTTGCGCCTCGGCGGCGTTGCGGAAGACCACCTTACGGCCGCTGAAGTGGCTGAGAAAGCCGATGACCTCGGGGTGATCGGCAGAGCCCAGGACGGCCAGGAAGCAGGCATCCTTACCTGTTGTCTCCCGCGAGGCTTTGTTTTCTTCCTCGTGCCTGATGACGATTCGGTGGATCTTTTTGACGTAAGAGCAGGTGCAATCCACGTAGGAAAAGTGGGAATTTTCGGCGGTCAGGCGGTTCAGGAGGGCTTCGGTCTCGGCGGTCATGCCGTGGGCGCGGACGAAGATCTTCACGGGGGCTTCGGGGGTGGCTTCTTTGCAGAGGGGCTCCAAGTCATTGGTTCCGATGACGGCCACGCCGCCTGCGGCCAGGCGTTGGTTATAGACTTCGTTATGGATGAGGCGGCCCAGGGTGAAGATGCGCTCGCCGGGGGCGTGATGTTTCATTTCCTGCTCCACAGCGGCGGTGGCGCGGGCCACGCCGAAGCAAAAGCCTGCGTTTTTAGCGACCAGGATCTCGGCCATGGTCAATCACCGAGTCGGCAGACGCTCTCAAAGAGCTGGTCGGCCATGCGCTGGTACTCGCCGGGGGCCTCGGGATCATAGCCCAGCTCGGACATGGGAATGGGCTTACCCACGATGACTTCTTTCTTGCAGAGGAAGCGGTGGCGGTTATTTTTGACCTTGATGAACACGGGGAGGACCTGCACGTCGGCCTTTTGGGCGATCATGGCGGCACCGGTCTTCACCGAGGTGGTGCGGGGATCCACACCGTTATAGCGGTGGCCCTGGGGGAACATACCCACGCAGACACCCTGCTTGAGCATCTCGATGGTATGGCGGATGGCCCCCACGTCGGCTCCGCCGCGGTTGACGGGATAGGCTCCCAGGGCGCGGATGAGCAGGTTGAGCAGGGGGATCTTGAACAGCTCTTTTTTGGCCATAAAGTGGGGCTGCTGGTGCTTGAGGGCACAGCACAGGTAGATGGGGTCAGCCCAGGTGCGGTGGTTGGCGATGACCAGGTAGGTCCCCTGATCGGGCGTGGGCTCATTCTCGGCACCCTTGACCTTCATGTGGCAGAGAAAACGAACGGGATAAGTCAGGGTGACCTTGACCACCTTATACAGGCCGCTGATGGGCTTCATGGGCTTTTTCTGCTTACTCATACCTTACTCCTTATTCCTTGTTCTTTTGGTTCAATGCGTTTTGGATGACCGAGAGGAGGGCATCGCGGGCCTCGTCGAAGCCCTCGTAGGAATTATCAAAATGGATGGCATCGGGGGCGGCCACGGCGGGGGCGATGTCCCGATTGCGGTCCTGCTCGTCACGCTTTTCCATGTCGGCCAGGATGGTCTCGTAGGAGGCGGGCATTCCCTTCTCCTCCAGCTCGCGGACGCGGCGGCGGGCGCGGATCTCGTTGGAGGCGGTGAGGAAGATCTTCACGTCGGCATTGGGGAGGATCACGGTTCCGATGTCGCGGCCGTCCATGATGACCGAGTTTTTACGGGCGATGTCCCGCTGGGTGTCCAGCAGGAACGCGCGGACCTCGGGGATAGCCGAGACCTTGGAGGCGTACATGGAGATCTCGTTTTCGCGGATGCGGTCGCCCAGGTTCTCGCCGTTGAGGTAGACGTACTGGGTATCGTTTTCGTAGCGGATCTCGATTCCGATCTCGCCCAGCAGGGGGACGAGATTCCCGATATCATCCAGGGAGATACCCTTGGAGCGGGCGAAGTAGCCTATGGTGCGGTAGAGTGCTCCCGTGTCCACGTAGATGATGCCCATAGCCTTGGCTACGGCGCGGGAGAGGGAGGATTTTCCGGCTCCACTGGGACCGTCGATGGCGATTTGGATGCGAGACATAATCGGCTCCTTTGCTGACAATTCATGAATTCCACACGGCTGACTGGGCAGCCAGGCGTGCGGTGGAGAAAGCGATCTGCAGGTTGAATCCCCCCGTATAGGCATCCACGTCCAGGACCTCGCCTGCGAAGTAGAGGCCTTCGGCCAGTTTGGACTGCATGGTTTTAGGGTCCACCTCGCTGACCTTAATGCCGCCCTTGGTGACGATGGCCTCGGCTATAGGGCGGGGACGGACGGGGTGGAGCTTGATATCATGCAGGACCGATACCAGGGACTTGCGCTGTTCCTTGGTGATGGTATTGACCTTACAGCGGGGGGCGATGCCCGTCAGCTCCACCACGGGCTCGATGGCCTTGACGGGGAGGAGGTCGGACAGGGCGTTGATGAAGTCGCGGTTGGCGTACTTTTTGAAGTCGGAGAGGATGCGGGCATCCAGCTCGGCCTCGTCCAGGGCGGGCTTGAGGTTGACGTGGAGCTCATACTTTCCCGATTCCACGTCGGGGATATGGGCGGAGGCACTCAGAATCAGGGGGCCCGTCACGCCGTAGTGGGTGAAAAGCATTTCCCCGAAGTCCTCGTAGATGAACTTATTTTTGGCGGTGTTCAGCACGCGGAGGCGGACGTTCCGCAGGGAGAGGCCCATCATGCGGGAACAGAGGTTGCCCTCGCAGACCAGAGGGACCAGGGAGGGGCGTGGGGTGACGATGGTATGGCCCACCTGCTCGGCCAGGCGGTAGCCGTTTCCGTCCGAGCCTGTGACGGGGTAGGAGCAACCGCCTGTGCAGAGGATGGCGGCGGCTACGGGAATCTCGCGGCCGCCCACACGGAGGGCGGTGACCCGAGGCTTCCCTTCCTCGTCGGCGGTGCGGATGGAGGTGACGCGGCCCTGGAGGGTGGTCACGCCCAGCTCACGGGTACGGCGGACCAGGGCTTCTACCACGTCTCCCGCCTTATCCGACACGGGAAACACCCGTTTGCCCCGCTCCACCTTGAGGGGCACGCCCAGGGACTCGAAATAGGCCTGGGTGTCCTTGGTATCGAAGCCTGCCAGGGCGGCGTAGAGGAATCGCGGGTTGGTGGGGACGTTGGCGAGAAACTCGTCGCGATCGCAATCGTTGGTGAGGTTACACCTTCCCTTGCCCGTGATGCGGAGCTTTTTGCCCATGCGGTCATTTTGCTCGATGAGCAGGATCTCGTCGGTGTCTGGATCGCAGATCTCGGCGGCGTAGGCGGCGGCCATGAGGCCCGCGGCACCGCCTCCGATGATGGCGATGGTTCTTTTTTCTGACATAAATGATTACCTTACAGTTATTTATCCCTGGTTTTTATCGTAAACGTCGTACTCGTCCCAGATGTGCTCCAGCTTTTGCAGGCGGTCGCGGACCTCGTCCTCGCGGGCGCGGGAAACGGCCACCACGATGGCGTTGAGGAGGGAGAGAGGGGCTACGAGGGAATCTACGTAGGAGGCCATGTCGCTTTGGGCGACCAGGACCTGCTGGGCGGAGGCGGCTATGGGAGCTTCGGCGCTGTCGGTCAGGGCGATCACGTCGGCTCCCGCACGGCGGGCGAACTCCACGGCCTTGATGACACGCTTGGAGTAGCGGGGGAAGCTGATGGCTACCATCACGTCTCCTTCTCCGATGGACATGATCTGCTGGAACAGCTCGCTTCCTGCGGTGGTATCGATGAGGCGGACGTTATCGAAGATCATTTGCAGGCTGTAGCTGAGGAAGTTGGCCAGCATAGCAGAGGAGCGAACGCCGATGATGTAGACGTTCTTGGCCTTGACGATGGCTTCGACGGCGTTGTGAAAGTCCTCACGGTCGATGCTGTCCAGGGTATGGCGGATGTTATCCACGTTGGTCAGCAGGACCTTTTCCAGCACGTCACCGTCTCCGATGAGGTGATTGGTGACCTCCATGCGCTGGAAGGAGGTCAGCTTGGTGCGGATGAGCTCCTGGAGGGCCTTTTGGAACTCGGGGTAGCCCGCATAGCCCAGCTCCATGACGAAGCGGACCACGGTGGACTCGGACACGTTGACCTCGGTGCCGAGCTTGGCGGCGGTCATATAGGCCGCTTTATCGTAGTGGGAGAGAAGGTAGCGGGCGATCTGCCGCTGGCCCTTGGAAAAACCGTCCATATTTTCTTCTATGGTACGGAGGATATCGCGTTTCATGGGTTGTACTGTCCTTTGATTCTCTTATGAAATTCCGAACGGTCGGGGATGTGCATACGTCTTTTATTATAGCACATTTCTCCCAAAAAGTCAACGCTTTTTGCAAGAGCGAATCGTAGAAATTGCAAAAAATAGCCAAAATGAAAAGGACAGAGAACGGTTGGGTTCTCTGTCCTCGTTACGGACACAACGTCAGGGTTGGTTCTCCGACAGGTACTTCATGCTGATGAAGGCGTAGCCTTGGTCGCAGTCAAAGAGGATCTTGCACCAGTTCCCTTCTTCGCCGTAGCCGCTTGCCAGCACGCAGACTTCTTCGCCGTGGGTCAGAAAGCCGACCTTGTTCTCCTCGATGGAGGAATCGGGGGTGGAACGGACGTTCAGAGCGGCGGCGGTGACGAACATGATCTTACCGATGGAGGCCTCGGCGGGGGCATCTATCGGCTCGACGGAGGTCACGACCATGGAGTGGGCGGTATAGGGGACATCCTCCCAAATCAATTCGATCTCGGAATAGGTGGCGGTGAGCTTGACGTAGGTGCCATTGGCGGGGATTTCCAGGTCTGCAGGTAGGGTGAGCCAAATATTCATTTGGTAGCCCAACGTCAGAACGGGATCGCCCCAATCGTCGGTGCCCAGCCAGCCGTACAGGGTGAATTGTTTATCCAGGTAGTGCTGAGCATAATCGGTGAAATGATGGAACTGGGCCTCGGTATCGTAGGGGGAGTCGGCACCGCCGATGGTATAGTTATCGCCGTCCAGGGGCAGGCCGATGGCTTCGGCGGATTCGGGGTCGATCTCGGGAATGCCGTGGAACACCTCCTCGTAGGATACCTCGTGGTAAGCGGAGGTGTTGGCGGGGGCCTGGATATCGGAGGGATTGTAGTCGATGGTGGTTTCGGAGCACACGACGTAGTCCTCATCCATGGTGACCTCGGCGGGGATGGTGACGGTAAAGCGCATGAAGGTCATGAGTCCCTCGGGGGAGAGGGTGAAGTCAAAGGAGAGCTCGGCTCCTTCCAGGGCCATACCCAGCAGAAGGCTGGCCAGATTTCCGTCTTGAATGGTGGTGGAAATATGCACGGTACCGTCGGAATGGCGGGTGCCGATCAAGGTTCCCTCCAGGACGCCGCTGTAGAGGGCGTTGTTCTGCTCCTCATCGGTCTTTCCGATGTACAGGTGGTGGAGCCTCTGCTTCTGCGCCTCGGTCAGCTTGACCAGGTAGGCGTTTCGTTCGGAATACTCACCGTCATCATAGGAGAGGACGAAGTAGGCCCTGTCCCCCAGGACGATCAGGTCCTCGACCGAATCCATGCCGCTGTTGACGTAGTGGAAATCGCTTCCCTTTTGGGTGATGGTCTGCAGGCTGACTTCCTCGCCGTTGATGAGCATTTTGATGGTGGCTTTGCCGTCGGTGATCTGCTTGTCGGCTTCAAACGCGGCGGACAGGAGGGTTTTGGCCTCCTCAGCGGTCAGCTCTTGGGGGGCTTGGGTCTCGGGCTCGGTTTCGGGAGTTGTTTCGGTGACGGGGGCGGTTTCGGGTTCAGAGGAGGGCGGAGCGGTGCTTTCGGTTGCTTCCTCGGTGGTCTCCTCGGTATCGGGAGGGGTAGCCGAGTCGGTATCGGTTACGGTGGTTTGCCCTTCGGTCTCCGCAGAGGGATCGCGGGGATTTTGGCAGGCGGATAGGGTCAGGGATGCGGCCAACAGGAGGCCGGTCAGAATCAGCAGGGTTTGCCGTGTTTTTTTCATGTAGGGTTCCTTTCTTGTGGGCGCGGGGATTGCTTGCGGGTCATATTATAGCACAATTCGGTAGTGATGTCAAGGTTTTTGACCTTGTGAATTTCTGCTGATTCATGCAGAGGTGTCCATTTTTTGCAGGGCTTTTCCTGTGGAGGAAAATACGATATGTCCTTCCAGATCCGTCCGATGGATGGCGGTTTTGACGGCTTGGTAGCGGGCGAGGACCGACTGCTCGGGGTGGCCGTGGCTGTTCCCTTTTCCGCAGGATATGACACCGAAGGCGGGGGTGACAGCTTCCAAAAAAGCCTTGCCCGATGAGGTATCGGCACCGTGGTGGCCGACCTTGATAAGGTCGCAGTCCAGCATACCGCCCGTGGCTCTGCCGTAGCGGGTCAGGAGGTCGGACTCCGCGTCCTGTTCGGTATCTCCCATATAGAGGACGGAGATCTCACCGAAATCGGCGCGGAGGACGATGCTGGCATTATTTTCCTCGGTGTAGCTTTGGTGCAGAGGGGCAAGGACGGTGCAGGTCAGTCCGCCCAGACGGAAGATCATTTCGGGGGATGCGTAGATGATCTCGCAGGCGTTGGCTTTTGCCGTTTGGAGCAAAGAGGCCCACAGTTCCGCGTCATCGGGAATGTCGGGGATTATCATACGCTTGACGGTATAATGGCGGAGGACCATATCCGCACCGCCGATATGGTCCTCATGGGGATGGGTGAACACGGCGTATTCCAGTTCGGTTACGCCGAGGCTGTCCAGGTAGGCCTTCAAGGTATCCTCCGAGGCGGCCGTCCCCGCGTCGATGAGGATATAGCCCTCCGAAGTGGAGATGAGGGAGGCATCTCCTTGGCCTACGTCCATAAAGTGGAACCGCACTTCGTTTGTACCCAGAGGCTGTGGTGCCTTGGCGGAATCGGTTTTCTCCAGGAACACGAACAGGCCTATGGCCAGGATCAACGCCGCCACAAGTATCTTTTTGACGGTTCTGTACCGTCTTTTAAAGCGTTTTTCTTCTTTGGTTACGATGACTTCCATGTCGATCTCCTGCGTGTATCAGTTGCCATCGTGGGTCGGTGTTTTGGACTTTTTGGAGGAAAACTGCAGTTGGGACAGGACGATACCCGCGAAGATGACCAGGCATCCCAGGTAGCCGATGGGCAGGATCTCCTGGTCCACGTGGAGATGGGCAGGAGTGACGAGGTTCCAAAGCAGTCCACCGATGGCGGCAAAGACCGACTCGGTGGAGAAGATGATGGCGGCGTAGGTGGGGTCGGAGCGCTTTTGGGCCAGCACCTGGAGGGTATAGGCGATGCCCACCGACATGATACCGCAAAAGAGGAGGGCCCATTTGGCCGCCCAGACTCCGCTCCAGGTGATGTCCTCAAAGATCACACCCGTGAGGAGTCCCAGCGCGCCGCTGACAAAGAACTGCCAGGAGGAGAAACGCAGGGGGCTGACGTAGTCGATGAAGCGATCCACCACCAGGATATGCCCTGCCCAAAAGAAGGAACCGATCAGCAGGACCAGCTCGCCTACCCCGAACATGGTTCCCTCTCCCTCCCGCAGACAGAGGAGATACAGGCCGACGGTGGCCAGGATGCACCCCAGCCAGACGTTCCAGCCCGACTTTTTGCGGAAGATCAGAAAGTAGAACACGGGAGTGAGGACGGTGTAGAGGCCTGTGATGAAGCCGGCTTTGCCGGGGTCACGGGTCAAGGTGGCACCGTACTGTTGGAGGGCTGAGGCGATATAGAGGCACAGGCCTCCGCAGAGCGCGCCCAGGGCGGTATGGCGGTAGCGGATCTTGCGCTGGGGCGGGGTGAGATCGCGGTCCTTCTCAAAAATGCAGTAAACGGGAATCAAAGAGGCGGCACCCAGCATGAAGCGGATGCCGTTGAAGGTAAAGGGCTCCACGTGGTCACTGCCCAGCACCTGTGCCACGAAGGCAAAGCCCCAGATGATGGCGGTGGTGAACAGCATGAGCGTGGCGGTGAATTTGGTTTTCATGGTCTTGCTTCCTTTTTCGGGTTCTTGATAAGTAGGGTTATTCCTTTACCTCAAAGTCTGCGATGGCGCGGAAGAAGGCCACGTCCTCGGCGTAGAGCTCGGCCTTTTGTCCGCGGCCCGCCAGGGTGGGACGATGGAGACAGAGGATGACATTATCGGGCAAAACCTGGGCGGCGGGGTTATACTTATAGAAGTCGGTCTCGCAGAGGGCGATGCCGAAGCCGTCGGGCATGGCTCCCGTGGGCAGGCTTCCGTCGGTATACACCTCCGAGAGGGGCTTGAGGCGGTCGGCTTCCATCAGGATGGAGTACATATAGGGGCTGAGGATATAGACCGAGGTCTCGCCCGTCAGGGTGAAGGTGTTGAAATTTTTATACTCGTCCGTGTTATATTTGCGGTTGATATAAAAGGAATTGGGCTCGCCGTTTTCATTGGTCTCGGCGGCGTAAGCCTCGGATTCGGATTCGTACTCCTCCTCGGAATAGACCTGGTAGACCACCAGGTTGACGTTTTTCTCGTCGTCACCGCTGAAATCCTCGGGGCAGATACGGTCCAGCAGGTTCTCAAAATCGGCGCGTTCCTGGTTATTCATGCGGTAGGGGGCGGTGTAGCAGAGGGAGGTATCGTATTCGGGACGGTTGAAGAACTGGACCAGGCAGATGATGCCGATCGTGACGAAAAACACCACGATGATGAAGGTCCATTTGTTGTGGTACCAAAAATTATCCAGCCAACGCAGGGCGGGGCTGGCGGCGACGATATCGCCCGCCTCTAATTTGTCATCATCACGAGGGGGGATTTGGTTTTCTTGATCTTGTTGATTGTATGCAGACATGGTTCATCCTTTCGCGCCGAATCGGCGCACAAAATACGGAAGGGGAAAGTCCCTGTGGCCGTCCTCTGCGGCAGGTTTTGCCGTCTCCGAGGGGGTCCCAAGGGTCTTTCCCTTTCGTGTGTTCAAGCGGTCTTGCGGGGATCAGTGAGCGGCGCGGGTGACCTCGAGCACGCGGAAGCGGAGCTCGCCTGCGGGGGCGGTCACAACAACGCGGTCACCGGCCTTCTTACCCATGAGGGCGCGGCCGATGGGGGACTGATCCGAGATCTTCTGCTCCAGAGGATCGGCCTGGTTGGAGCCGACGATGCTGTAGGTGATCTCCTCCTCGTAGTCCTCATCGTAGAGCTTGACTACGGAGCCCAGGCTGATGGAGCGGGCATCCATGGTGCTCTCATCGATGATCTCGGCGTTCTCGATCAGGGATTCCAGCTCCTGGATACGGGCTTCGACCTTGGCCTGTTCGGTTCTGGCCTCATCGTACTCGGCGTTCTCGGACAAGTCACCGAAGCCGCGGGCGATGGCGATCTGCTCTTTGATTTCTTCGCGTCGGGTCAGCTTCAGGTATTTCAGCTCGTCAACCAGGTCCTGATAACCCTGTTTTGTATATTTCTGCTTTACGTTCTCTGCCATGATAGTGGCCTCCTTATGTGCGTAGTTTTTCAATCAGCCCGACGGAGCGGGCTGTGGCCCGCTCCGTTGGGAAATCATTTCATGATGTCGATGGCCGCCTGAAGCTGATTATCCAGCTCGTCGGGCAGCAGGTTGATGTTGTATTTTAAGGCTTCCTCGGAGAGCGCCACCTCCAGGTGGGGGGTGATGCCGATGCCGTCATAGCCCTCCCCGCAGGGCGGGAAATAGTGGGCGGTGGTGAGCTTCAGCGCACCGTCATAGCCGTAGCGGGCCAGGGAGTAGGTGGTCTGCATGGAGCCCTTGCCGTAGGTCTTGACACCCACGATCTTGCCCAGCTCGTAGTCGCGGATATTGGCAGTGAAAAGCTCGGCGGCGGACGCGGAATATTCGTTGACCAGCAAGGAGAATTTCAGATCACGGTACTTGCCCAGGTCGTCCTTGGTCAGGACTCCCGAGCCGCAGGTAACGATTCCCTTCTCGTTGACGCCGATCTTGGTGACTGTCTCCTTACCGCTGGAATCCTTGGTGGAGATGACGGTATCGCCCTCCTGCAAAAACAGGATGAGCACGTCCTCGACCGAGGTCAGAAGTCCGCCCGGGTTATTCCGCAGGTCGAACACGAACCGGTCGCATCCCTCGGCCTTCAGAGTCTCGATGGCTTCGGTGAACTGGGCCAGGGTGGTGTTATCGAAGCCGGTCATCTTGATGATGCCGACAGAGGGGTTGGTCTCATGGACACGGCCCATGACCGAGCGGGTGGTGAACTTTTGGCGGATGGCGGTGATCTCTACCTCCTCGTAGGAGGTGGCATCATTGGCACCCTGGGGACGGCGGTAGACCACGAAGGCACACTCGGTGCCCTCCTCGCCTCTCATACGGTTGAGGGCTTCGGTATAGCCGAGGGTCTGGACCAGGACTCGCTCCTCGCCCACGCCCACGAAGATGATGTGGTCGCCCGGAAGGACACCCGCGGCTTCGGCGGGAGAATCGGGGTAGACGTTGGCTACTGTGATGACCTGGTAATCAATGCCGTTGACCGTGAGGATATCGTTGACCACGCTGACACCGATGCCGCACATTTCGCCGTTTTGGGTACTGGTCTGCTCGGCGAATTCCTCGGCGGTGAAATACTCGGCGTAGAGGTCGCCTGTGGCGGCCACGTAGCCCTTGAGCACCGAGGTGATGATGGCTTGATCGTCCAGATCCTCCATCATGGTGAGGGAGCGGAACAGGCGATCAATGACGTCCAACTCCGCGAAGGCATCCTCCTCCACGCTTCCCTGGCCCGGCTGGACCACGTTGGGAATCTCCTGCTTCATATAGGCTGTGGTCAGCGAGAAGGTCAGGAGGACGGCCAGCACCACGGCCGTGATGACGGTGGAGAGTGCCGCGGTCAAGCCGATCTTCTTCCCCTCCTTGGGAGGCGGGGCGGTGACGTAGCGGTTGGGGGGCGGGGTGCCGTTCTGTTGGCTATAGGGGTTGGGGGGAAGTGTGGGTGGAGTTTGCTGTGGGGGATTGGAGGGCGGATCGGCTACCGATGTGGCGGGCAGACACAGCTCCAGTCCTTTAGCGAGCATGATATGGGAAAGATCCCTCTCCATATTTTCGTCGGGGAGTTCGGCCACGGTGAGGATCAGGTTGGCCGAGTCGGTACGGGCGGGATCCACGGAAACCTTCACGCTTTGGACACCGCTGAGACTCTCGCAGGAGGCCGTTATGGCGGGGATCATGGTCTCGGTGACCATACCCCGAATCAGATAGGTAACTTGTTTCATTCTTGGTAATTGTTTCTCTTTTGCACACGGTACGGATCGGTCGGAGGTCTACCCATAGAGTATATCCAACTGCGCCGTATTTATGCAGGCGGAGTTCCTGTGCGCCGAAATCTGATCAGAACTTGCCGGGCTTGGAGCTGAGGTACTTCTTGACCATCAGGGCCACCTTGAAGGTGATGGCGTGCTCGAACTCGCGGAGATCCAGACCGGTCAGCTTGCGGATCTTCTCCAGACGGTACACCAGGGTGTTGCGGTGGACAAAGAGCTTACGGGAGGTCTCGGAGACGTTGAGGTTGTTCTCGAAGAAGCACTGGATGGTCATGAGGGTCTCGCGGTCCAAAGACTCCAGGCTTCCCTTCTTGAAGACCTCCTGGAGGAACATCTCGCAGAGGGTGGTGGGAAGCTGGTAGATCAGACGGCCGATGCCCAGGTTCTCATAGCTGACAACGCTCTTTTCGTTCTCAAACACCTTACCGACATCCAGGGCGATCTGGGCTTCCTTATAGGCGCGGGCCAGGTCCTTGATGTTATCCACGATGGTGGAAACACCGACGATGACCTTGGTGTAGAACTCGGAGGACATGGTATCCACGATGTTGGTGGCGATTTTTTCCATATCCTTATTCTCGGAGCCTGCCTTGACCTCCTTGACCAGCACGATATCGTGCTCACCCACGCTGATGACGTAGTCACGGGCCTTGTCGGGGAACATATTCTGCAGCATCTCGAAGGGCATCATGTCGGTCTTGCCCGCGAACTTGACCAGGAATACCACACGGGATTCCTCGGCGTTGAAGTGCAGTTCCTTGGACTTGATATAGATATCCGAAGGCAGGATGTTATCCAGGATGATATTCTTGATAAAGGAGCCCTTATCGTACTTTTCATCGTACAGATTCTTGATATTTCCGAGGGCTACGCAGAGCAGGCGGGAGGTCTTGTCGGCCTCGGCATCCTCGCCCTCCACGAAAACGATGTACTCGCGCTTGGTCCCGCCGGACAGGGGACGGTAGGTGTAGCCGCCCGACACCACCACGTCGGTGGTATAGGCCAATTCGTCGCGGATGGCTTGGCGGACCTCACCGATCTTGACAAGTTCGGAGCAGGCGATGATGACGCCTGTCTCATCAATGACGCCGATGGTGCGGTCAACCGCGTCCTTCATTTGGTGGATCACGCTCTGGAACAGTCTGTTAGACATAGACTTTTTACCTCTCTTTGTTTATTTACTTCTAAATAATGATTCGATTTTTCATCCGCCGTGCGGATTCAGGTAGGGGCTATGGGCTATGGGACTTGCGCGTTACGATTCAAAGCTCGAGGGCATAGATGAGACAGCTCAGAACGAAGCCCGAGGCGGTCTCGGTGCGGAGAATGCGTTTTCCGAGGCCGGTCATAGCCGCGCCGACGGAGCGGGCTGCGTTGGCTTCTTCGGGAGAAAAGCCTCCCTCGCTGCCAACGAAAATGGCGATCTCGGGCGGTTTGCCGCTTTGCTCGGCGGCATCCAGCAGGGGTCTTGCCTGCTCCATGACAGCGGGCAGGGGGGTAACATCCTGTCCTTCGTAGCAGAACAGGATGAGGTCGGCGGTCCTTGCGGCCTCCAGGGCCTCTTTGTAGGAAATTGTCGGCTTGACCGTGGGGATGATGCCCCGTCCGCACTGCTTGGCGGCTTCCTCCGCGATGCGGCATCTGCGCTCGGTCTTACGGCCTTCGGCCTCGGGCTTGGCGCGGACGATGCAACGGCTGCTCTCAAAGGGGATGACCTCGCTGACCCCGCACTCCACGGCCTTCTGGATAATGGTATCCAGCTTATCGCCCTTGGGGAGGGCCTGGTAGAGACGGGCGGCAAAGGGAGGCTCGGTGTCAATGGGAGCTGAGGAGAGGATGCGGGCCTTGGCGGACTCGCTGTCGAAGGACACCATCTCGCAGAGGTAGGCGGTCTGCTGGTCGCAGACCTTGATCCTGTCTCCGGGCGCGAGACGGAGGGAGTAGGCGGCGTGGTGGGCGTTATCCCCCGTCAGAATGATCTCATCCCCCGCAATCGCAGAAGGATCCACAAAAAAACGCGGCATACGCTCACTCCTTTCCGACTCCTGTTTGCGACAGAAAACCCGACTTGACAGGCTTGGGGGCTTGCAAGATCGGGAGTTCTCGGTCAAATTGACTATGCTCTTGGAGGCATAGTAACAATTCACAAACAATTTTGTCATGATTATGAACATACTATACCACAAATTTACCAATTTGTCAACAGTTATTTTGTGATTTTGTGCACGAAAGATGACATTATTTACAATTTCTTCTTATTTTGCCCGAAAAGCGGGGGCATTTTTTCCAAACTGTGTTTTCGACGGCGACGCAGGCGGGAGAAAACGGATGTGCAAAATGTCTGCATCTGGTTGTTTTCGATTAAAAATGGGGCTTTTTGGGCGGTTTCGGATGGATTTCGGAACCATTATTGGCTCTGCGGTCACGATTTTGGGGTTCGGGACGGCGGTCGGGCTTACGGTCAAAAATTTCCTTGGCCGTGCGGCGGTCCTCGGCGCGGGCCTCGGCGGGCTTGAAGTATTCGTAGAGGTAGCACGGGAGCATACCGTTGTAGAGCTTTTTCACCTTATCCGCCCGTTGACCGTAGAGGCGGTCGAAGCGGTCGCAGGAGGTGAGGACGTAGATCTGCCAGGGGTAGAGGGCCTTGAAGGAGCCGCCCAGCTGTTGGTAGAGGCGTTCGATCTCCTCCCGCTCGCCCATACGCTCACCGTAGGGGGGATTGCAGACCACGGTTCCCTTTCGGTCCTCCCGCTTGATCTTACGGGCATCGGCTTGGAAAATGTTGAGGTATTCCTCTACGCCTGCTCGGAGGGCGTTTTCGTAGGTAATATCCAGGATATCCTCGTCGATATCCGAGGCGTAGACCTCAAACTTACAGTCGGTGCGGATGCGGGCGGTAGCCTCCTCACGGGCGGTATCCCACAGGGACTTGGGGAGGTTGGCGAAGGACTCGCCCGCGAAGGAGCGGCCCAATCCGGGGGCGCGGCCGCTGACGATCATGGCGGCCTCGATGGCGATGGTTCCCGAGCCGCAGAAGGGGTCCCAAAACAGGATATCCTCGCGGGGGCGGGCGGTGAGGGCCAGGGCGGCGGCCAGGGTCTCCCGCAAGGGGGCGGCCCCCGCCTCGGGACGGTAACCGCGCTTATGGAGGGCCACGCCCGAGGTATCCAACATAAGGGCGGCCACATCCTTAAAAATAAAGAACTCGATCTGATACTTCACGCCCGTCTCCTCAAACCAGGAGATGCCGTACTTTTCGCGGAGGCGTTCCACCACGGCCTTTTTGACGATGCTCTGGCAGTCGGGGATGGAGGTCAGGCCGCTCTTGATGGAATGGCCCTTGACGGGAAACGCGTCGGTACGGCTGATCCACTCCTCCCAGGGGAGGGCGCGGACACCGTCGAAGAGCTCGGCAAAGCTCCGCGCGGGGAATTGGCCCACACGGATGAACACCCGCTCGGCGCACCGCAGAGCGATGTTGGCGCGGGGGATGTCGGATGCTTCCCCTTCGAAGGTCACGCGGCCGTCCATGGTATCCAGGCGTTTGAGGCCCAGGGCATCGATCTCCTCACCGAGGAGCTTTTCCAGGCCGAACATACAGGTGGCAACCAGGGTTAGTTTCATGGGATTTTCCTTTCAATATTCTTTCAATCTTCACAAAATTTTCAAACTTTTTCAAAAAACTGTTCTTTGTTTTTACACAGTTTGCGATTATACTATGGGCATAAACAAACCGACAATGGGTACTTTATGGTAAAGGAAGGAATCGTATGCGTAATATTTATCTTCATCGGACAGCCGCGCTTCTTGCGCTGACACTGGCATTGACTTCGGCCATGACGGCTTGCAAGGACGGAAAAAACAGCGATACACAGACCGATCCCACTGCTGTGGTGGAACCCGTTACGGGCAATTCCGCCGTGACGGCTGAACCCGAGACGGCACCTGAGGCGGTGATCGCGGAGGTTCCCGTTGCTGGGAGCTATACGGCGGAGGTGGACACGGTGATTACCCTCGGGGATTCCATTGCGATTCAAGGAAGCGGGGCCTCGGCAGAGGGCTCGGTGGTGACCGTCACCTCGGCGGGGACTTATCTCATCAGCGGAACCTTGAAGGGCGGTCAGATCCTGGTAGACACAGCTGACGAGGAGAAAATCACGCTGATCCTAAACGGGGTCTCGGTGGCCTGCTCGGACGGTCCCGCGGTCTTGATCAAGTCGGCACCCAAAAAAGTTGGCTTCTACACGGCGGCGGGGTCGGTGAACATTTTCTCGGACGGAAGCGGCTACGTGGTGCCCGACGAGGAACAGGTGGAAGGTGAGATCTACCCCAACGCCTGCATCTACTCCTGCGAGGATATGGATTTTGACGGCGAAGGTGAGCTTCACGTAGTGGGCAACGCCGACAAGGGTATCAACTCCAAGGACGATATCAAGATCAAGGGCGGGACCCTGGTGCTGACCTCGGTGGGCGTGGGCATCCGCGGAAATGATTCGGTTACGGTACGCGGCGGCACGGTTACGGTGGAGGCCGGCGGGGACGGGATCAAGAGCGCCAACACGGAGACCGAGGGCAAGGGATTCCTCACCGTGGAGGGTGGTTCCCTGTTCGTTACCGCCAAGGGCGACGGGCTTTCGGCGGCTACCGATCTGACCGTGAAGGGCGGTAATCTGGTGCTGACCACCACCGACACCGACGGTGTGGTTTTGGATGAATCCAAGGGCAACAGCACAAACTCCTCGGGCTTTGGTTTTAGCGGTATGGGCGGCCGTCCCGGGGGGATGATGGGTGAGAGCTCAGCCGACAAGGCTTCCATCAGTGCCAAGGGGCTTAAGGCCGCCGGAGTTCTGACGATCAGCGGCGGTCGGATCACGGTTGTGGCCCAGGATGACGGGCTTCACAGCGACGGCGACGTGGTGATCTCGGACGGGACCATCCATATCCGCGCGGCGGATGACGGCGTGCACGCCGAAGGGGAGCTGACCATCAGCGGCGGGGTTTTGACCGTGGCCCAAAGCTACGAGGGCCTGGAGGCTCTGCGCATCAACGTATTGGGCGGTACCAACCGCATCACAGCCTCGGATGACGGGGCCAACGCCACCGACGGTTCGGGCGGCGGCATGATGGGCGGGCGGCCCGGTGGCATGGGCGGATTTTGGGGAGGCAGTTCAAGTAACGGCGCGACCTCCTCGGGGGAGACACCTGTGCTGACCTTCGCGGGGGGATACACGGTATTCGACGCGGCGGGGGACGGGATCGACTCCAACGGCAACATTGTCATGACGGGCGGTACGGTCCTGGTCTACGGTCCTACTGATAACGGCAACGGCCCCATTGACTTCGGGGACGGCGGTTACGGCATGACCATTTCGGGAGGCACCTTCCTGGCGGTGGGCAGCAGCGGTATGGCTGAGTCCGCCGAGAACGCGGGGCAGGCGGTTTTGGCCGCCTACTGGCGGGGCGGTTTATCCGCCGGGGAGACCATCGGGATCACCGACAAGGACGGTCGGGTGATCGCGGCCTTTGAGCTTCCCAAAGCGATTTCTTCCATTGTGTTCAGCTCCTCCCGGCTTGTGGCGGGGGAGACTTACACGATCGTGGGCGGAGGGACAACCTCGGCCGCAGTGACCGACGGCGTGATTGACCCTGCGGCCTATACAGGGTATGAGGCTATGGGAGAGATCGAGGCATATTGAAGTTATGCGACAAGTGACAAGTGACAGGTGACGAGTGGATCGTCACTTGTATCTTGTCACTTGTCACTTTTTTTATCTGAACCACTTCCCTACCGCGACGCCCTTTTCATCGTGGAATCCGATGCGCAGGATGCGGTACCACACCTGATCCATGGGGCCGTCCTCGGGGAGGATACCCAGCCCGTCCCGCATGGCCTTGATGAGGTACTCGGGATTGAGGTTTTCGGTGTTGCCCGCACGGAGGGTGGCGCGGAGGTGGATGAGGCCGTTCTGGTCGGCGGTGGCCTTGACGCTGTGGATCATGGGGAGGATGTTGACCTCCTTATCCCCCGATTTGGAGCGTTTTGTCATAATGATGGGCTGTGCGTCTGCCTTGAAGATCTCGCGGATGCGGGTTGCCGTGTCGATGGGATCGCCGGGGGTCTTGATGGTGATCTCGTAGGTGCCCCAGGCGATATCCGAGAAGGCGGTCTTGGGGATATAGACCTCCGAGACCTGCATCTCGCTTGTCAGATCGGCGTTGAGCTGGTTCTTGATCTCCTCGCAGGTGATCTTACGGTCGATGCGGAGGTCCACCATCTCGGTCATGCCCTCGGAGCCTACGGGCAGGGGGACACCGAAGGTGATCTTACTGTGGGGGTTGAAGCCCTGGGTATACCACATGGGGATGGAGGCACGGACCAGGACTCTCTGCCAGGTACGCTGGAGGTCCAGGTGGGAGAAATACTGGAGGTTTCCCGTTTTCTGGAACACGATGCGGACCGTGATGGGGGTATCCAGCATTTCACGGTCAAATTTGGAGATTCTTTTTACTTGGCCTTGGGACAGCATGCGCGTTCACCTCCCATTTTATTGGCTCCGCAACCCGAGCACTGCTCTCGGCAGTTGGGGGTAGTGTTCCCCTCGTGGGCGCGGGCGTTTTCTCTTTGCAGGAATTTCTTGGATACGCCGCAGTCGATGATATCCCAGGGCAGGACCTCGTCCAGGCCGTAGCGGCGGTTGGCGTAGAAGGCGGGATCGATGCCTGTGGCGGCGAAAATGTCCATCCAGCCTTCGTAATTGAAGAACTCGGACCAGGCCTCGAACTTGAAGCCTCGGCGGCAGGCCTCCTCCAGGGCGGGGGCCAGGCGGCGGTCGCCTCGGGCCAGGACGGCCTCCAGGTGGCAGGTCTTGGCGTTATGGTAGTTATACTTCACGCGGCGGTCATGGACGCAGGAGCCCACGTAGGCCTGCTTGCGCTCCATCTCCTCCAGGGTGTCCTGGGGCTCCCACTGGAAGGGGGTGAAGGGCTTGGGGATGAAAGGGGAGACGCTGATGGTGACCTGGGGGTGGCGGCCCTTCTGGCGGTTGGGGTTCTGATAGTAGGCGGAGGCTACACGGTGGGCCAGCTCGGGGATTTCGGCCAGGTCCTCGTCGGTCTCGGTGGGGTGGCCCTGCATGAAGTAGAGCTTGACCTGATTCTTACCCACGTCGAAGGCCACGTTGACCGCCCGCATGAGGTCCTCCTCGTAGAGGTTCTTATTGATTACGTCACGGAGGCGCTGGGAGCCTGCCTCGGGGGCGAAGGTGATGGTAGAATTGCGGATGGAGGCTACCTTATCCATGAGCTCGCGGGTGAAGGAGTCGGCGCGGAGGGAGGGTAGGGACAGGCTGACCATATTGGGGTTGGCCCAGGAGAGCAGGCGGTCGGTCAGATCGTTGACCTGGGTGTAGTCGCTGATAGAGAGGGAGGACAGGGACATCTCCTCGTAGCCCGAGGACTCGAAAATGGCGCGGCACTGGCAGTCCACCACCTCGGGGGTCTTCTCACGGACGGGACGGTAGACCATACCCGCCTGGCAGAAGCGGCATCCGCGGATACATCCGCGGCCCACCTCCACGGTGATGCGGTCCTGGACGGTCTCGATGTAGGGCATGACTACCTTGGAGGGGAATGCGGCCTTATCCAGGTCCTCGACAATGCGCTTGGTGACCGTCTTGGGGATATCGTCGTAGACGGGAGTATAGGCCTCTACGGTGCCGTCGGGGTTATAGGTGACGGTATAGAGGGAGGGGACGTAAACGCCTTTGATGGTGCGGGCGGCCTCGTGGAGGAAGGCGGCGCGGGTATAGGTGCCCTCGTCCTTCATTTTAATATAAAGGCGGACGATCTCGGGAAGCATTTCCTCGCCCTCACCGATATTGAACAGGTCGAAGAAGTCGGCTACGGGCTCGGGGTTATAGGAGCAGGGGCCGCCGCCGATGACCAGGGGGCAATCCTCCCCGCGGTCTGCCGCGCGGAGGGGGATGCGGGAGAGCTCCAGCATATTCAGCACGGTGGTGTAGCACATCTCGTACTGGAGGGTGAAGCCCAGGAAATCGAAG
>CAYRTP010000024.1:0-20585 GCA_964427175.1 uncultured Clostridium sp.
GAAATCGAAACACCCCTCAAGGGCTTCGTGATGGTTCCAAAAAATGTAGCTGGCGGCGATCTCGATTCCGCCCGCCTTCATCAGACGAATGGATTCCCGCCAGGATTCGGGACGGCAACGGCTGTAGTGGATCTCTCCCATAGCGGGGAGCCAGGGACGGCCGTCACGGATGAGATGCTGTTGATTGTATGAATAGGTGTGTGCCTCCATGGTATCGTGTTCCTTTCAAAGATATGTTACTTATATCATACCGTGTTTTTGGGGTTAATACGGATAATTCCGCACCGCCTCCGTCAAGGCGCGGACGTTGGCCTTGGGGCTGTGGCGGGGAATCTCGCAGGCGGAGCTCAGGATCAGACCGCCCCGATTGCCAAACAGATCCAGAATGGCGTTGGCCTCGCGGGTCACGTCCTCGGGGGTACCTTGGTAGAATGCCTCGACGGTGCTGACGTTTCCCTCCAATGCGCAACGGCCGTTCACGATCTCTTTGGCCACGGCCATGGGGACCATGCTGTCGATCTCCAAACAGTCCGCCCCGGTTTCCACCATTAAGTCCAGGATGTGCCCTGTGTCGCCGCAAACGTGATAGAATACCGACAGTCCGGTCTTTGCCTGTAACCTGCTGATCGCTTTCCGTGCGTAGGGAAGGGCGAATTCCTCGTACATCCCCCGATTCACAAGCACCGACGCGGAGTCTCCGAACGCCAGCCCGTGGGCTCCCGCCTCTGCGGCAGCCAAGCCGTAACGGACTACCGATTCGGTGCAGTTGCGCAGGAATGCGTGGCACGTCTCGGGCTCGTCGATCAGGTTGATCATGAAATTCTGCGGCCCCATAATGGCCGCGGCGGCGGAAAAGGGAGCTGAATCAATGCAGGTCTTGACAAAAATTTCGTTCTTCAGAATTTCCCTCAGCTTGCGGGTCGCTTCCAAAATTACGGGGATCCGCCCTCGGCTCACGTCCAGCGGCCCCAGCTTCAGCGCATCCTCTATGGCGGAGACGGGGGTTTTCAATAGTCTCGGAGGCTCGTCAAAGGGGAGCTCGACTCGGCCTCCCAAAGCCTCCACAATCAGATAATTGTCCGAGCTGACGTAGACGGCATCGGTTTCATATGCTTCCAGTCCCGCCAGGATCACCCGACACATGGCGTCGGAATCGCTTGAGAAGACGTTGTGGACCTCCCCTGCAATATGCAGATTGTGTTGGATCAGCTCGGGGATAATGGCCGCTCGGTCGGTTTTCTCAAACCGCAGGGAGTTGATGACTCGTTGATATCCGTTCATGGTGTGCTCCTTCGTCGCGTCCCTTTTCTGTCTGCGGCATCAGCCGTCATCCGATTGCGGGGCGTGAATAGAATATACAAAAGAATTATATACCACAACGTGATTTTTGTCAAGTAATCCGAGGCCGAAAAAAACCATAAAAACCGAACGGATGTTGACAATCATAGCATTATATGGTACAATTTCTTTATGTTTGAAATATAGATAAATTGTGAAATCCATTGTCTAAAACACGAAAAAGGAGTGATCACACGAATGTTTGAGATTGATAAGATCCCGGGACATATACGAAAATCCATAGAGGATAAAGGTGTGGATTTTGACCGTATATACCTGACCGCCTACTGTGATATGAACCGCGAGCATACGTATTGCGATACCTATCTGATCGCCACGGCGGACACCCTCTACGTCCTGTCGGGCAGTGTCGGACTGGCCTCCAAGGAAAATCGCGGTAAGGGCGGCTTGGACCGGGTGTGGAATGAAGACGATTATTGGGAGTATCCTCTCTCCGAGCTCAAGGACTTCAAGCTGGAGGAGCTTTTGTCGGGAGCGCGGTTGACGGCCAAAACCGAGGGCGGCGAGTACGTCTTCATCACGGCCATGTCCAATTTCTGCAAGAATTCCACCCTCCTGTTCATCAAATATCTGAATAAGATCAAGCGGGGCGAGATTGCTGATGCAAGCTTTACGGTGGATCCCGATGACGATCCCGCCCGCCTCTGCTGTCCCAAGTGCGGTATGCGGTATCCCGATAAGAATCGAAGGATCTGCCCCAAGTGCATGGAGAAGGGAAAGCTCTTTCAACGCTTCTCGGTGTTCCTGCTGAAATACAAGACCTACCTGTTCATTATGATGGCCTCCCTGGTCATGCTGACGGCCACGGGCATCCTGGCCCCCTATTTCTCCAACGGCTTCTTCTACGACGAGGTCCTGGATATTGAGGGTAAATTCTACGGTCAGATCCTCTTGGTGATCAGCATCGTGGTGGGCACCAAACTGCTCTCCCAGTTCGCCAACATCATTAACGGCTATATCACCTCCAAGATCTCGGCCCGGGTGGTCTTTGATCTGAAAATGACCATTTTCGGTGCCATCGAGCGTCTGTCCCTGGGCTTCTTCAACGGCCGTCAGACGGGCGGACTCATGACCCAGGTCAACAATGACGCCAACACTATCTACGGCTTCTTCTGCGACGGTGTCCCCTATTTCCTCATCAACATCGTTCAGGTGGCGGTGCTGTCTGTCATCCTGTTCACCATGAATCCCCTGCTGGCGGCTCTGTCCCTGACCACCATCCCCGTCTTTTTCCTGGTGCTCCGCAAATTCTACCGCACCAGCGCGAAGTACCACGCCCGTAACTATTCCAGCTCCCGCGGCATGAACTCCCTGCTGTCGGACGTGCTCTCGGGTGTGCGCGTGGTCAAGGCTTTCTCCAAGGAAGACGAGGAGATCGAGCGTTTCCATAAGAGCAGTCTTCGCGTGGCGCAGAACAACCGCAAGCTGGCCATCTTCAACAACTACTCCTACCCCCTGGCGGGTATCATCCTGTACCTGGGTAACATCATCGCCCTCGGCGTGGGCGGTTGGATGGTCATCAAGGGGTATCGGGGCTTCACCTACGGTGACCTGCTCACCTTTACCGCCTACATCAACATGATCTACAGCCCCATGGGCTTCTTCTCTCACATGATCGACTGGACGGCCTCGGCCTCCAACGCTCTCCAACGTCTGTTCGAGATCCTGGACACCAAGCCCGACATTACCGAAAAGGAGAACCCTGTGGTCCTGGAGGAGATCGACGGCTCGGTGGAGTTCCGTGGTGTGGACTTCTCCTATGCCAAGAACCGTAAGATCATCGACAACGTCAGCTTTGACATCGAAGCGGGACATATCCTCGGTATCGTGGGTCATACGGGCGCGGGTAAAAGCACCATCGCCAACCTCATCATCCGTCTGTACGATTGCGATGACGGTGAGGTGCTGATCGACGGTGTCAACGTCAAGGACCTGTCCTTCTCGTCCCTGTACAACAACATCGCCATCGTGTCCCAGGAAACCTACCTGTTCATCGGAACCATCCTGGAAAACATTCGCTACGCCAAGCCCGAGGCCACCTATGAGGACGTGATCCGCGCGGCCAAGTGCGCGGGCGCTCACGACTTCATCATCCGTCTCCCCGACGGCTACAATACCAAGATCGGCTTTGGCTACAAGGATCTTTCGGGCGGCGAAAGACAGCGGATCTCCATCGCCCGCGCCATCCTGCGTGATCCCAAGATCCTGATTTTGGATGAGGCCACCGCGGCCATGGATACCGAGACCGAAAAGCTGATCCAGAACGCCCTCAGCGTCCTCACCCGCGGAAAGACCACCATCATGATCGCCCACCGACTCTCCACCCTGCGTGACGCGGATAAGCTGATCGTCATCGAGCACGGCCGCGTGGCCGAGGAGGGAACCCATACCGAGCTCCTTGCCAAGGAGGACGGCGTGTATAAGAAGCTGTACTCCCTCCAGGCCGAAGCCCTGAAGAACGCGGGTATCACCGAATAAGAAAGGAAATCAATATGGCAGTAAATGAAATAACCCTTCAAAAGGCGGCACAGATCCACAGACTGGATCCTACTAACGCCAAATTTTTCATGAAGAACGGCTTCCTCGCCCTGACCTGCACCGACGAGGAGGGCGAGCATACCTATGACCGCGTATTCTTGCACCGTGATTTCCCCTTCGAGCTTCTGTGGAGCTACATCTCGGTGTTGGGCGAGGACAGTAAGGAGCGGGGCCTGATCTATGACATCGCGGATTTTGACGAGGCTACCACCCAACTCCTGAAGACCGAGCTGGAAAGAAAGTACTATTCCCCCACCGTGGTATCCATCGAAAGCCTCAAGGAGCGGTACGGCTTTTCCTACTGGAAGGTAACGGTCTCGGACGGCCGCACCCTCAACTTTACCATGCAGGACACCTTCCGCAATATCGTGCGTCGGGGCGAGGACAGCGCGATCCTCCTGGACGTGGACGGAAACCGCTTCGTCATCGAGAGTATCGCCGCCCTGGACAGAAAGAGCTACCGCCGCATCGAGCTGTATTTGTAAAAGAAAGGACATTTCCGAATGGTAACCGTTACTGTTACAGATAGAAAAAAAGACGGGGAGCCGTCCGTGGATCTCTACGAAAAGCTGAAGCCCCTGGTGCCCGATGCAAGTCCCGACAATGCGCTCTGCGCGTTTCAGTTCAACCTGGATGCCCATGATCCCGAGGGGCGGTGCGACGGTATTTTCTACGCCGATCAGACCACCCTTAAGCTGGTAACCGACGGGAAGATCGCCCTTGAGCTCCCGCTCTCCGAGATCGCGGAGATCAAAACCAACCAGGGTGTGGGATGTATTTTCGTCTCCTACGTGCTCAAAGCCGACGGTTCGGTCCATCTGCTGTGCCGAAGCGACATGAGCACCTCTCGGCACATCATCCACAGCCTGAAGCGGCTGAATTACTTCCTGGAGGACGGCAAGATCCTGAAGCTGTCGCAGACCCAGGGGGAGGGGAACAACCGCTGTCCCAAGTGCGGCAGACCCTACCGCCCGGGCTCCAGTATGTGTATGCACTGCGCCAGTAAGAAAAAGGTCATCAAGCGCCTTTGGAACATGGCCAAGCCCTATAAGTGGTTCGTGTTCTGCTCCGTGGCCCTGTTCTTCGTGGTCAGCGCGCTGAACCTGTTTTTGCCCTACATCAACAAGATCCTGGTTGACGATTACATCAAAAATCCCGATCAGAAGACGGTTCGTCTCTCTGCCTTCGTCCTGGTGATCTTCTCCATGCTGGGGGTCCAACTGTTGATCCGAGGCTTGTCCATGCTGAAAAGCCACCTTCTGATCAACGCCAGCAACCGCATGATCGTGGATCTGCGGAACCTGCTGTTTGAGAAGATCCAGAAGCTCTCCATCTCCAAGATCTCCCAGCGTACCGCGGGTGACCTGATGAACCGCGTGTCGGGCGATACCTCCCAGGTGCAGGGCTTCCTCATCAACTACCTCCCCAGCCTGCTGGAGCAGCTGCTCCTGTTCATCGCCGTGGGCATCGTCATGCTGGTGTATGACGTGAAGCTCTTCCTGCTGATCATGCTCCCCACCCCCTTCGTGGTGTTCTCCTTCCGCTTCTTCTGGCGTTCCATGAGAAAGCTGTACCACCGCAGATGGCAGTGCTCGGCCAGAACCAACGCGGTTCTCCACGATATTTTCTCGGGTATCCGCGTGGTCAAGGCCTTCGGTATGGAGAGCCGCGAGACTGAGCGGTTTGAGAAATCGGCCGTGGAGGAAAGAAACGTAACCGAAAAGGCCGACTGTATGTGGAGCATTCTGATGCCCTTTTTGCAGTTCTTCATGAGCTTTGGCGAGTTCATCATCCTGTACTACGTGGGAAGTAAGATCCTCGGCGGTGAGATGACCCTGGGTGAGATGACCCTGTTCTCGTCCTACGCGGGCATGATCTACGGCCCCCTGCGTACCATCGCGGCCATCCCGAGACACATGATGGGCTTCCTCACCTCCTCGAACAAGATCTTCGAGATCCTGGACGAGCAGGTGGAAATCGCCGACCGTGAGCAGTCGGTGGATCGTCCCATCAAGGGTGATATCGACATCAACCACGTTTCCTTCGGCTACGAGAGCGGAAACGAGGTGCTCCACAAGGTGGATATTCAAATCAAATCGGGTGAGTTCATCGGCCTTGTCGGTAAGTCGGGCACGGGTAAATCCACCCTCATCAACCTCATCATGCGTATGTATGACGTGGAGGACGGCAGTATCTGCGTGGACGGCATCGACATCCGCGACTATTCCCAGGAATCCCTGCGCTCCCAGATCGGTGTGGTGCTTCAGGAGACCTTCCTGTTCTCGGGCACCATCTATCAGAATATCGCTTACGCCAAGCCCACCGCCTCCCGCGACGAGATCATCGCGGTCTCCAAGCTGGCGGGATGCCACGATTTCATCACCAAGCTCCCCGACGGCTACAACACCAAGGTGGGTGAGCGAGGCTACAGCCTGTCGGGCGGCGAGAGACAGCGAATAGCCATCGCCCGCGCACTGCTCCATAATCCTCGCATTCTGATTCTGGACGAAGCCACCGCTTCGCTGGATACCGAGACCGAGAAGCAGATCCAGGATGCCCTGGCCAATCTGTCCGCTAACCGAACCACCATCGCCATCGCCCACAGACTTTCCACCCTCCGCAACGCCACCAGACTGGTGGTGCTGGATCAAGGTCGGATCGCTGAGGTGGGTACCCACGATGAGCTGATCGAAAAGCACGGTATCTACTACGGCCTGGTCATGGCGCAGAGAGAAATGTCCAAAATGGATGCGGATCACTAATACTAATTCACAAACAAAAATTTGAATAGGGGAGCGTGCCTCCGGCGGCTTAGCACCTTTTTGCAAAAAGGTGCTAAGAACTCCAAAAAACTTTAAAAAGGGATTTATGAGGGATGCGAGAGGACACCAAGAGCCATAGGGGGCATCACCATGGGGCCCCTGCCCCATTGGTATATGGGGTTGTATTCAAGATTTTATTGTAAAATAGTATAAGACCATACCGCAAAATTCATAAGCAAAAACAGGATTGGCGCTGTCCGATCCTGTTTTTGTCATTATGGTACAGTGTTATCCACGATGCCTTTTCTTGTACTCACTGGGACAGATCCCGTTTTTTGACTTGAATACCTTGCTGAAATGGAACTCGTCGCAGAATCCCAGGGCTACGGCGATGGAGTTCATTTTCATGTCGGGGTAGTTGTCCATGTACCGCTTGGCCTTGGAAAGGATGCTTTCGGTGACGAAGCTGTGGATTGTGGTCCCGTATTGGTTCTTGAAAACCATCTCGGCGGAGCGTTTGCTGATGCGGAAATGGTCCGCGATCTCCTGGTTGGTCAGGAGCTTTTCGGAGGAGAGAACGTAATCGTATATGTCCTGCGCCAGGGAGGAGGGAGTCTTCTTGGGATTGATAGACTGCAGCTCGTACAGGAGCGCGTATATGTATGCGGAGGAGATGGACTCGTTGGCCTGGGTCTGAATGATCCGTTCGAACAGGCTTTTGATGTAGGGATGTCCGGAGGTCCGAATGTGATTCGGCAGGATCAGGCTGTTTCGATTGGGGCTTGGATCCGTGTAAGGGGTATCCCCGGGGACCGCGTAGATATGAAAATACAGGGTAGCCGTTCCGGGGGCGCATTTGCTGACGGCATAGTGGGACAGCCTGGCGGGAAGGATCAGGATCTCGCCGGGCTGTAAGCTGTATTTTTCCTTCTCGACACCAATGCCCCATTCTCCGCGCTCCAGGTAGATAAAGTCGTGAACAGGCAGATTTCGGGTCGGATGATGAACGGGGCGGTCATAGTAATGGCGGTTGGCCTCCTGGATCCGTCGGAGCTGTGTCGTGTCGAAGCAGTATTCCATTTGAAACTCCTTTTTACATCAAATATGCGGAATTTGAACGCCTTTTGCGTTATTATACATCAAATCCGAGATTTTGTCAATGGAATTGCGGAGGTTTCTGTGATACAATGAAGGGGAAGAATGACGGTGTTTTGAAGAAAACGCCGCCATTCCGCAAAAATAAAAGAAGGGATCATGACGCGATATGAAAAAAATCAAAGTTGCATTGGTTGGACTGGGCTTCGGTGGTGCTTTTTCGTACATCTATAAGGATCACCCCAACGTGGAGGAGGTCGTTGTATACGATACCAACCCCGATCGGCTTAAACACGTGTCCGAGACGTTCGGAATCAAGACCTGCGAGTCCTTTGAGGCCATCCTGGAGGATCCTACCATCGACGCGGTTCACCTGGTGACCCCCATTCCCCTGCACGAGGAGCAGTCGGTTCGCGTGCTGGAGGCGGGGAAGCACTGCGCCTGTACCGTCCCCATGGCTACCAGCCTGGAGGGCATCCGCCGCATTACCGAGGCGAAGCGCAAGTCGGGCAAGAACTACATGATGATGGAGACTACCCTCTATACTTACCATTTCCATTACGTCAAGCAGATGTTGGAGAGCGGCGAGCTGGGACGCATCCAGTTCTTACGCGGTTCCCACTATCAGGACATGGAGCATTGGCCTCCTTACTGGTACGGTCTGCCCCCCATGTGGTACGGCACTCACGCCATTGGTCCCATGGTCGCCCTGTCGGGCTCCCGTATCAAGCGGGTGGTCTGCTTTGGCTCGGGAACCATGGATGCCGAAAAGCACGAGCAGTACGGCAATCCTTACCCCGTGGAGAGTGCCCTCTTTGAGTTTGAGAACGGCCTGAAGGGTGAGGCGACCCGCTCCCTGTTCGAGACCGCCCGTATGTACCAGGAGGGTATGTTCGTGTACGGTAGCCGCAAGTCCTTCGAGTGGGGCTTCATCGATGAGGATGATCCTTACATCACCGAGATCGGTGAGTTCTCGCCCCGCCGCGGCAGAATCCCCACCCACAGCCAGGTGGAGATGCCCAACTTCTACGAGAACCTCCCCGTCGAGATCCAACGGCACACGGTAGGCGGAAACTTCGATCCCCTGAACCCCCAGGATTCCCTGAAGAAGGGCGCGGGCGGCGGCCACCACGGCTCTCACCCCCACCTGGTGCATGAGTTCATCATGAGCATCATCGAGGAGCGTAAGCCCTGGATCGACGAGGTTATGGCCGGTAATATCACCGGTGCGGGCATTTGCGCCCACATCTCGGCCATGAACAACGGCGAGTCGGTTGAGGTTCCCCTGTTCTGATGCCACCCGTCTCATTCCGATTATAGTCAAAGCCGACTCTGCGGCCACGCTTGCGCGTGGAAGCAGAGTCGGCTTTTTTGTACCTATGGTGGTTTATGCCTGCTCGTACTTGTAAATATGGAACTGATAGATACGGCAGGTCTTGTCGGAATAGGGGGTGGGCTTGGTGATGAACAGACGGACGTAACGGGCGTTGACGGGGGCAAACTCGTGGATGGTCAGGTAGTGGTGGTTGTCCTTCACGTCATGGATCACGGCCCAGTCCTCGTCCTCGCTGACCCGATATTCCAAACGGAAATCGGGGGTGCTGTCGGTGTGGTCCTCGTACTCACCGCAATGGAGTGCCAGATACTTGTGGATGGGGGTGACCTCACCCAGGTCTACCTCCAGCCAGCCCTCGCTCTTGTCGTCCACCTCACCGGCCCACTTGTTATTGCAGTGACCGTTGAAGGCATTGTCGGGGGTCTCGTTGGCAAGACGGTAGGTGTGAGCCTTGGCGGGCTTGTTCAGAGCTACGTTTTCGCCCAAATTGCTGAATACGGGATGGATCTCGGCATCGGATCTTCCCATGCGGACCAGAGCCTGTACGTCATCCTGCCAGATGATGTCGGCGGTGCCGCCGAAGCCCGTGAAGAAGCCGTTTTCGTTGCATCGCAGGGCGTGTACGCGGATCAGATCACCCTCGTGATACTGCCCCGAGCCCTGCATATCCACGGCGGTGAGGGTATAGACAGGATCGTCACGCTCGGGAACCGTATCGGTCAAGGGGGCGGCGGGACGGGTGTTGACAGCCTCTGCTACAGCGGTCATGGCCATGACCACGATACGCTCATCGCGGGGGAGCACGATCTCCTCGGCACCGTCCACGTTGATGACGTACTTGAAGATGTTGGCGAACTTATAGAGACGGTCACCGTCGCTGTCGTGGGTGTGGGAATAGTTGATGGCCACGGTCTCGGGCTTGATGAAGGCCTGATCGCCGCAGGCGATGCAGTACCAGTTACCGATATTCTCACTGAAATCCCGTACCTTGACGGAGGTGCCGTGGAAGTTCGCCTTCACGTCTCCGTCGGCGGAGGCGGCGAGGATGGCGACCTTGGCTGTGCCTGCGGGGAGCTTGATTGTCTGTCCGCGGCAGATGACGGCGTTGTTCTCGCCGGGCCGGCCCAGGGTGAAGTCCAAACCGCCCGTGTGGACCGAGGGCTCATACAGCTCCTCGGGAATGGAGATGCCCTTGCCGAACTCTCCTGCGGTCAGGTCGGTGGCTGGCGTGGTGACGCGGGTATTGTATTCCAGGGCTACGGGGGTACCGTTGCGGACCGTATCTTCGGCGGCATCCAACTCCAGCGCGAAGGTTTTGACGGCGAAGGGACCCATATCGAAGGTCAGACTGTGGGCGTCAAAGCAGACCGCACCGTCTCCCTCCTCGTAACCGTTGGTCTCCACAGCGTTGCGGATGGTAGCGGCCAGAGTGAGTTTGACGGTCTTCTGCTCGGCATCGGAGGTGTTCTGTACACGGACGATCAGACGGTTGCCTCGTTCTTCCTGCTTGGCACAGCGGACGGTCACCTCGGTCTTATCGGTGGTGACGAAGGAAAGGGACGTGCCGTTGCCGCCATGCTTGGCGGTGGTGAAGGCCATCAGCGGGCTGTTCATGCACTCGGCCTCGGCGGCGATGCCGTCGCGGTTGCCCGTATGGGAGGCAAAGCCGTAGCGGAACAGGTTGAGACCGTGATCCTGCCAGTTCTGCGCCGTGGGGAACTTATACTCGTCGATGGGGGTGTGGATCAGGGTAAGACGGAGGGTATCGTCGGTGGGCTTTTCCATACCGTACTTGCAATCGTTCAGGATGGCCACGCCGAAGGAGCCGTCGGGCTCGGACAGATCCGCCCACTGATGGACGCAATGCTGGAAGTAGGGGTAGGAGTCGGTGTTGCCGCCCTCCTGCACGCCCAGACCCAGGTCGAAGGAGGCGGTGGGATTGGACACCGACAGCGGGAAGCCCGCCGAGAGCAGGGAGTGGAGCTCATGCCAATTTACCTCATTATCCACGTTGACCCGCTGACCGTCTGCGGTCAGGGAGATGATCTGTACGTAGTCGGAGGAATGCTGATGCTTGGTCACCTTGAGGGCTACCACGGCGGGACCGTTTTCAAGGATCTCCACCGAGGTCAAGCCGTCCACCTCAACGAAGGGAAGCTTGGTGTCCTCGTACTTGATCTCCCAGGCGGGCCAGTTCACGTTGTTGTCCTCGCGGATGCCGAAGGTGGAGGGTGCGGACAGCAGATCGCGCTCAGCCGCCTTGTCCCAAATCGAGGCGATGTTGCCCGCCGCGTTGAGGGTCACGATATAGCGGTTGTTTTCCAGGCAGTTCTCGGTGATGGTCAGCCCGGTGTCCATGGTACAATCCTCATCCGAGGGGACTACGTTAAAGACGGTAAAGCTCACGGGAGCCACGGTGGCGGCGAACTTGACGACGGGGGAGCCGTCGATCTCGGAGATGGACCGCTGGGAGGGAACCTCTGCGCCGTCTGCGGTGTATACTTTGGCGTGGGAGGCCCCTGCGGGCATGGGAGCCGTTACCAGATCGGTGCGGGCAAAGCTGACGGGGTTGTAGACCACCACGGGCTCACCCGACACGTCGGTGCACAGGGTGGAGGCAATAGCGTCCACCGAGGCGATCAGCTCGTCGGACAGCACGTTTTGGGCGATGACGTAATCGTTGTAGCTGAAGCGGTAGGCCTCCATGATGGAGGTGCCGGGCAGATCGTCATGGAACTGGTGCCACAGGAACATCTTCCAAGCAAAGTCCAAACGTTCCTTGGGGTAGTCTGCCTTGCCCAGCCACTTGGCCACGCTGGCGGCCCGCTCGGCGGCATCGGCAAGCAACTCGCACTTGCGGTTCCACCGCTTGCCGATGGCGCGGGAGGTCAGAGTGCCAAAGCCGTGGGGAATGTGGAGGTGTCCGCGGTAGGCGGGCATAGCCTCGATCTGCTCGGGGGTCAGATCGTTGAAGATCTGGTCGGTGGAGGCGGAGACCACCTCAAAGGGCTGATCCGCCCCGTTCTTCTCAACGGCCTCGTTGAGCACACGGACTGAGCCTTCGGTGGGCGCACCGCCGAAGTCACCCACGCCGTAATACATCATGCGGGAGGGAACCCCGGCAAACTTCTCGTTGTGCTCAATGGCGCAGAGGTAGTCCCGGTTTTCGTGGATGGGGCAGGGATCCCCTTCCAGTCGGTGGCCGTAGGAGTTGGCCGCGAAGGAGCCGATGATGTAGTTGCCATCGGGACCGATCCACTTGCCCAGGTCCATACGGGGGCGGGGATCATTGGGCATGGGAACCGTGACCGAGCCGTCCTCGTTGTAAATGGGAGTGCCCACACCCCAGCCCAGCTTTTGGGTGGAGAAGCCCTTCAGACCCATGTGCGCGGCGATGGAGGGCAGGGAGTAGCGGAAGCCGAAGCAGTCGGTCAGGAAAATATCGGTGCTCCGCTTGCCGAACTCCTCCTCAAAAAAGCCGTTGCCCAGCAGGATCTGCCGCATATAGGCCTCGGAGGAGGGGACGTTGGTATCGCTGGCATCCCACTGGCTGCCCGCCACGTTCCAACGGCCCTCGGCCACGTACTGCTTGAGCTGCTCGTACATCTCGGGGTAGTATTCCTTGGCCAGCTTGTAGCGGAAGGCACCCTCAAAATTCATGCGGTAGTGGGGGTACTTCTTAAAATACTCAAAGTTCCAGAGCAGGGTGTTCTTGATGTAGTCGCGGATGGTCACCTGAATGGTCCAGTTCCACTGGGTATCCAAATGGGCGTTGGCCGTTACGTAGAGTTTTTTCTTGTTTTCCATATGGTTCCTCTTTCTATGGGAGCGTCACTCCCATGATTGGTTTGGTTCAGAAGTCGAGAGGGGCGGAATTCGAAACGGTTACATCAATTCATCATAATCGAAATACCGCAGCATCCCGGGGATCACGTAACACAAGGTGTTGTCATACACCAGCGGGCTTTGGGCCAGGATCTGCTTCTCCACGTTGCGGAGCAGATTACTCCCATATTCCCGCGCGAGTCCCGCCAGGTAGCCTGCCATAATGCCGTATACTCCCTCCTGCTCGTCGCAGTACAGGGAAACTTCCCGTTTGTGCAGATTTTCCTTCAGCATATCCACCGTGCGCAGAACGTGATAGGTCTGCATGGCCGCCATGCTGTCGTCCATGTACATCAGATCTCCGCACAGCTTGTTCAGGGTCCCGCCTCGTCCACGGTAGGTCAGCCACTCGTACCACAGGTTTGCCTGCTCGATATGGCCGACACCCGGCAGATCTACAACCAAAACCTGCTTGCCCTCACTGCATTTTGCGCGGATCCAATCCTCGTGGGCGGGGATGGCGCAGGTTCCGTTGTCCCACAGCGCGATCACCACGGGACAGGCATCGGCCGATGCATCGGTCTCCTCGGAGGAGATCAGCACACCGTAGGCGGATAGCCGTTTCTGTACCCACCACATCACCGCGCGGCTGACGAAACCGTCGAAGCGGAGACATTGCTTGTCATCCGAAATGCGGGGACGGGGAGGCTGGGGGATGCGTTCGTAGTTGACCTTCTCCCGCAGCCAGTCCTTGGGCGAGATGCCGACTCGATTTTGACGGCATTCCTCAGCCAGAAGCCGTGTCTCGTCGGGGATGGTTTTGGCATCGGGGAAATCCCCCCTCACGTTTCCGCTGACGGTTACCTGCAGGTCCGCTTCGGGCAGTTCCTCAAGGAACTGCTCCTTCCGCTGTTCCACCCCGAATACCCGACAGAAGAACTCAGCCGCACGCTCCGCCAGGTTCTGGGTGTAGGCGTGGCAGGCGTTGTCCTCAAAAATGCCAATGTTTTCTTCCTTGCCGTACAGCCCGTAGATCTTCTTGACGGCCTCGTAGACCTCATACGCTCCCTCGATGGGGAAGAAATCCGAGCTGACGGTGAGGATCAGGGCGGGCTTGGGAGCAAAGATCACGTAGGGCTCAAAATGGTCAAACCCGTAGGCGGCGCAACCGGGCCAGATCTGCTCCGCGTCCTGGGACTGACAGGTATCCATGATCTCCCGACGGGTAGTAGTAAAGGTAGCGGGAGCCGCGGCGGTAATGCGGTCATCGCAGGTCATCACGCACAGGGATTGCAATCCGCCGCCCGAGCAACCCGTCACGCCGATCCGCTCGGGGTCGATCTCGCTTCGGGTCAGCATATAGTCCACCGCCGACATTTGATCGTTCATGAAATAACCTTCGATGAATCGGCCTGTACACAGGGAGGGGACTCCGCAGGCATCGTGATCGGGGTTACAGCCGTTGCAGGTGTACTCACCCGTGGCGGGGTCGTAGAAGTTCCGCCGCTCTCCCTGTCCGGCGGTGTCGATGGCGAACACGATCAAACCCGCGCAGGCTAACGTCTGGCAGACCTTCTGATATCTTTCTCCCCTGCGGGCCAGGGGTTCGTGTCCGCTCAAAAACAGCACGGCGGGAGCGGGCTCTGTGAGCCCTTTGGGAATATACAGCGAGGAGGGAACGTACACCCCGTCTCGGGCGGTGTAAACCACGTTTTCAATGGTGTAGCTCCCGCAGTCGATACGGCTGACCGTCCGCCCGTCCAGCGGGCAGGTCCGCTGGGGAATCCCGCCCATTTTTTCAATGAAGGTCTCCTTCATATAACGGGCGTATTCCCGAACCTGCTCCACGCTGTTCAGCCGCGCGCGGTTCGCGTCGCCGCGGTCCAGCAGAGCCAACTGCCTGGCGGTCAGGAATTCGTGCAGTTGGACGTACCGCCCGCTGAAATCATTGGGAGACATGGAGGAAAAAATCTGAAATGCTTCGCTCATGTTCAATCCTTTCTGATGGGTCGAATCTGATAAGAGTCATACCAGCATGGTGATATCATTTTTGTTCATGGCTTCGTTGGTGTTTTGGGATGTTACGATGGGGGAAGCCTTGCACAGGTCGGCAAATTGCGCCGCGGTCAAAGCCGTAGCAGGCTCAAAGGCATCCTCTGCCGCGTAGGTCAGGATCCTGTTTTTCAGCCATCGGGCGGCGGGATCCTCCTCTGTCAAGTGCAGGGAACAGATCAACAGCTTTCCTCGGCCGACCCGATATTCCGCCACCATAGCCTCCTTGCGGGCGTTTTTGTAGGAGGTGGCGATATCCAGAATGGGCTCGTGGGGAAGTCCGTTGATATCCAGCACCACCGATCGGCTGTTATTCAGCATGGATTCGAATTGACGGCCGCAATAGCCGTCGTGGGGGAAGTCCTCAAAGATCGGGTGATCCGCGATGACGGTGGCCAAATGCCCGTTGGTGCGCCCCGCCAGGGAGATCTGCCAGGACACATCGGTGGAGGCAAAGGGACCCGTTCCGAAAAGAACCACGTTTTTACCTGCCTCCAACGCCTTCCACAGTGCCGTACCGTCGCACGCCTCCGCCACCGTCACGTTCTTGGCCTTCAAGGCCTTGGCGGAGGGAGAAGCGGTCTTGGGGAATACGTATAGCTTCCAGGAATTTTCGCAATCGGTATCGCCGCCCGAAAGCTGGACCGTTAGGGTCAGTGCCATGGGTTTGTCGCAGGCGGGCATACGGAAGGATACCTTGCAGAGCTCGGTGATGGCCCCTCGGGGGATCTCGCCCAACCGCAGTTCCTTGCGGTACAGCACCTTCCCGCCGCCGCAAATGCGGATCTGCAACAGAGCCTTGGGGATGGCTTTGCCGTAATGGGACACCAGCACGGGAATCTCCGTGGTCTTTCCTGCCTCGTAATTCACACAGCGGGGAAGATCCGAGAGCAGGACGGTATCGCTGTTGTAGCGGCGCACGTTCTCCACGGTCTCGCCGGGCTTGAGCTCATAGAACTCATTCATCATGCCCACGCAGTAGCCGAAGGTATGGCCGTGGGTGTCGATGTCTCCGAGAAAATCGTAGCCCGCAAAGGACTCACAGCGGCGGGTGGTTTCAAAGGCGTGCTTTCGCATGATCTGTTGCCATGCCGCCGAATTGCGGTAGTACAGGGGAGCCCGATCCAAAAGACCCTTGTCCGCCAGATGCCGTCTGACCGAGGACATGAGCTCGGTGTCCCCGACACGAGTTCCCTTGTAGCGTTCCTCCAAGGACAGATCGATATAGGTTCCGTGGATGCCGATCTCGTGGGACAGGAGAGGCTTGCCGTAGACGGCGTTCCGCTCATCCAAAACCTGATGGGTTCCGTCGGTCGAGAAGTAACTGGTCAGTCCCAGGGAATAGCTGTTGTACAGGTCGCAGAACCGCCCCACCCGCTCGAGTCGGTTGGGATCGTGGGTGAAGGGCTGGCGCAGAAGCTCTTGCCCGGGCTCCACGAAGAAATACTCGATCCCGCGCATGGCCGACATGGGGGAGAACAGAGAGTCCGTCTCCTCATGGACCAGAGCGGCGCAGGCCTCCAGATGGGCCTCGTAATCCTTGTCGATCAGCAGCTCGTTTCCGGTGGAATACAGATTCACCGCCGCGTGACCGCGGCAGAAGCGGATGATCTCGGGCCATTCCGTGATGGACGTGTTGTTGGCCGTCTCAATTTCCATCACCATGCCCAGCTCGTCTGCTGCCTCCATGTATTCGTAGGGAGGTACCCAGGTGTGGAAGCGGATGGAGTTGAAGCCCAACTCCTTGAGGGTGCGGATCACCCTGCGGTAATACCGCTTATCGCGGGTCGGGTGAATGGTAACGGGCTGGTAGTGGTGCTCGCAGGTCCCGCGGAAGAAGTAGGGCTCTCCGTTCAGATACAGCTTGGTGCCGTCCACGGTCAATCGGCGGATACCGAAACGGGTCGTCAGCACTTGATGTTCGGTAGCTACCTCTGCCACGTACAGCCTGGGGCTGTCGGGAGACCACAGGTCAAATCCATCGGCGGAGATCACGCAGTCAAGCTGTCCCGACGGGATCTCGCCCGTGTAAATACATTTGCCGTTATCCAGGATCCGAACCGTTTTGATGTTGTCCTCACCGCCCAGGGTGTGGAGCGTGAAAGCGGAGCAATCCTTGTTGGTGGAGACCCACAGACCCCGCAATCCGTCGGGGTAAGCGCGAAGCTCCACGTCACCCCAAATACCGCCGGTACACTCATTGGCCGTACGGGAGCTCATACCGGATACGGGGCGGCCCATATATCCCGCCAAACGATGATTGGAGACGGCCAGGGTGATGCGGTTGGCTCCCTCGGTCAGTGCCTCGGAGGGAATCGCAAAGCCAAAGGGCGCGGAATAGCCCTCGTGCCGTCCCAGATACCTCCCGTTGATCCAGGCGGAAACCGTGTTCTGCGCGCCGCCGATGTACAGCTCGATCTCGCCTTGGGGAATGGCTCCCAGAGTGATGTTTTTTTGATATACGAAGCATCCCACGGGATTGGGCAGGGACATATCGGGTACGTATCCTGCCTGGGGATACCGTTGCAATGTGTACAGGGGATTCCAGCGAAGCTTGGTGTGCAGTGCCGTGGTGCGGAACAGGTCGGTCAGATCCTCCCAATATCCGGGAACGGGACAGGACACGGCCGAATCCGAATTTTCACGGATCTGCGGTTCCTCATCCCCTGTGTAAGGCTGGTCAGAAAGCCAATCCAAGGTCCAGCTTCCGTTCAGCGAAAGGGTGTGTGGTATGGTCTTTTCCTTCATAAAACAAGCGGTCCTCCGTTCTGCTGAAAGTTGCAAATTCATTATACCATTTGTGTACCTCGAATTGCAAGAGTGTGGAGCAACAATTTTCAAAATCGTAACAATTACGGACCGCGATTTTTTGGCGGATATTCACAGAAATCGTCCGATGTGAATCGGACACGTTGACGGATACTCACAGCCCTGTACGCGGGACGGGGGATTCTGTGCGGACCTCCCGACCTCCCGGCCATCTTGCCAAACGGTGCTGAACCTCTTGACAAAAGAAGGGAAGTGTGCTATAACATTCAGGTATTTGTCAATTGGTCTGTCCCGACGTAATCATATTGTTGGGTCAATGCAAGCGATTGACAATATATTTTTGGAAAAGAACTGATGAATTATTAAATCCTTACAAACCAAATTTTTGATCGTCAACATCTGCGCGATGGTCATCCTGGCTGTCATCGTCGGCGGTGTGGGTGTGTTTACCACAGGCCACCTGCTGGAGAATGACGCGAACCGTATGATCAACCTGATCGCCAACGTTCAGGAGGAGGAACTGAATATCCTTTTGAAGGGTGTTGAGCAGTCGGTGCAGATCATGGAGACCCAGGCGTTGTCCAATTTGGAGAGCGTGGATCGGTTGGTCAACGATGAGGAATACCGACAGGAATATTCCGAGCATCTTTGCGGCTTGTTCAAAAACGTGTCCAAGCACATCAACGGTGCCATCGCCTTCTACCTGCGATACAATCCTTATCTCATCACCGAGGATAAGGGCTTTCTGTGGAACCGCCCCGACGTGGGATCCAAGTTCTCCGCGATCGAGCCCACGAATATCCTGGACTATGACAGTCGGGATAAGGAGAACGTGGGTTGGTATCATATTCCTGTGGAAAAGGGGGAGGCCAGTTGGATCATGCCCCATCAGAATAAGGGCCACGGCGGATACATGATCTCCTACGTGATCCCCATGTATGCGGAGGGGCAGCTAATCGGTGTGGTCGGCATGGGCTTGGACTTCGATATCTTCATGAAAGAATTGGAGTACGTGAGTATCTACAAGACCGACCATATATACCTGCTGAATGAAAACGGCACCGTTGCCTACCATAAGAGCATTCCCAGCGGCTCCCCCCGTCCCGAAGCGCAGGAAGGACAGCTGATCAGCGAGACCACTCTGGAAAACGGTATGGTCCTGGTCGTCAACGTGGACAAAGCCGAGATCTACTACGACCGCGATATGAGGGCTACCGCCATCCTGGCGATCTGCATCGTCATCGTCATTGTGTTCATTGGCATCACGGTGTTCCTGACCCGCCGTCTGATCAAGCCCTTAAAGGAACTGACCGAGGCTACCAAGAAAATGCAGGAGGGTGAATACCGCTTCTCCTTCAGTATGCACACCAACGATGAGATCGGTGTGCTGTCTGACAGCTTCAAGGCGGCGGCAGAGCACCTGAATCAGTACATGGTGCGGATCCGTGAGCTCGCCTATATCGACTCTTCGACGGGGGTGAAAAACACCACGGCGTATAACGAGGAGGTTCAGAGCATTGAGATTGCCATGGAAACCGAGAACGAGGAATTCGGATTGATCGTCTTTGATGTCAACAACCTGAAAAAGATCAACGATTCCTTGGGTCATAAGGCGGGCGATATGCTTCTGAAGAGTGACTGCCACTTGATCTGCAGAACCTTCAAGCGCAGTCCCGTGTACTGCATCGGCGGTGACGAGTTCGTCGTGATCCTCCGCGGAGACGATTATGATGAAAGGGAAGCCTTGATCCATCGTTTCTATACGGATATGCGGCATACCACCTTTGATTACGAAGGTGCGGTATGGCACGTTTCGGTGGCGCACGGCCTGGCGGTTTACGAGAAAAACGATACGTCCTTTGTAAAGATATTCTCCCGCGCCGACAGCGAGCTTTACAAGAACAAGGCTGAAATGAAGCGCGTATCAAATCTTACTTCGGAATGATCTGATTTCCGAAGCAACAGAAACGAAAAAAACAATGGTGGCTGAACGATTATCGTGGATACAGCCGCTTGACCGATTGCCATGCCTCAGCGCACGGCAATCGGTCACATTTTTGGGAGGCAATTTTGAATAAGGTTTACAGAGAAGAAAAAAGTTTTTGATCAACGTTGAGGATTTCCTCAAAACCAGCATTACCTGGATGGCTTGCTTTTGCAGGATGAGCACAACGGCACCTTTGGCTATCGGATCCGTTCGCTGTACTTTGACAGCGCTTACGATCAGGATTATTTCGAGAAATTGGACGGCGTGGAGCTTCGCCGTAAGATCCGCTTGCGGATCTACGATCTCGCCGGTGATTTTGCTATGCTGGAGATGAAGCAAAAAGAAGGACCGTACCAGCTGAAGCGGTCCCTACGCATCACCCGTTCGGATGCCGAGCGGCTGATCCGCGGGGATTATACCCCGCTTCTTAGCTACGAGGAGGACTTCGCGGCGGAATGCTACGCGCTGATGCACATGAAGATGTACCGCCCCAAGACCATCGTGGAGTATAACCGCAAAGCCTTCATCGCCAAGGAAAATAAGATCCGCATTACCTTTGATAATAATATCGTGGCCACCGAAACGAATTTCAATTTGTTTTCCCCCGCCCTGAATATGTATCCCGTGTTGGACAAATTCGCGGTGGTGCTGGAGGTGAAGTTCAACGGCTTCCTGCTCGATTACATCAAGGATATGCTGGGCTCTGTGGACAAGAGCGAGCTTTCGGTCAGTAAATATATGCTTGCCAGACAAGCATCTTATAAATACATCGTATAAGAAAGGTTGGTATTCATCATGAAAGAACAAATTTCGCAAATTGCAATAGCAAGTTGCAATAGTTTTCAAAAAGGTAACAAATCGC
>CAYRTP010000025.1:0-2035 GCA_964427175.1 uncultured Clostridium sp.
TCGGTAACTACCTCCCAGTGGACTTTCACCACAGAGCATTGGCATGCCCGTCATATCAAAGAACGGGAGTGACTCGGTTGAGTCACTCCCATCCTTTTTATCAAATCTTCTGTATCTCCGTACCGTCAGCAATGCCGCTTTCGTTGTAAGCATCTACGGTTACGTAGTAGGTCACGTCACGGGTCAGACATCCGATTTCAGCCTCACATTCCCCGATGACCTGCCAGTGGGTATGCAGCTCATTCGGATGAACACCGAAACGGATCGTATAGCCCTGCGCGCCCTCCACAGGATCCCAGGTGACCTTCATATTTCGCGCATCAACGCCACGGACAGCCTTGAAATTGGGAGCCTTGGCGGGAGCGGCTCCTCCACCGAAACCGAACACACGCAATCCGCTGACCGAGAACTTACCGCTCGCAGGTGTTTCGCCTCGGTTCGTCAGCTTCAGATAACGAATATGAGTCACGTCATCCAATTGGAAATACTCGTGGGAGCGATCATCGTCGCTATCACGCCGATCGATCAGCATGAACCAGTTCTCTCCGTCCTCCGAAGCCTCCACGGTGTACTTGTAGGAAAAACCGAGTCCGCGTCCGTGGACTTTGTCCCGAATATCCTGGTCGGCAAAATTGACCTGCAGAGAACATACCTCATAGACCTTCCCCAGGTCAACCTTCAGCCACTCGCCTGCGTCCCCTGTCTGTGCGCTCCACCAAGAGGCCATCCGCTCATCAAAGGCCAAATCGGGAGTATGATTATCATCCAGTGCCGAAGAAGCGCAGGCCGCCTTGCCGTAGGACAGGAGATGCCAGCCCGCATCGGCCATGTTAAAGGGATCCTCGGTATCATGGGGGAGGATCATGGGGTAATCACCGCGGTAGGTGTTGGTGTAGAGCAAACCGTCTTCACCGATCTTGGCGGGGAACAGGCACAGACGGCGCTCGAAAATATGGTTGACACTGATGGAAACCGTGTCCATTTTCCAGTAGTTCCCTTTCTTGTCCGCAAACAAACAGCCGTGACCGCTTCCCCGCATGAAGCCGGTGGCCTTAAATGCTACGGGGCTGTTGGGACAATAGGTGTAGGGCCCCATCGGAGCATCCGCTACGGCACAGCCGTCGGAATAGATATCGAACTCGGTGCCGGGAACGGCGTAGGTCAGATAGTAACGCCCGTTGATCTTGTTGACCCAGGAGCCCTCCAGATAAGGCGCAGAGTCGTCTTCAAAGCGATTGCCGCGCCGTTCATAGCCACGATTTTTGGGATCGGTCATAAAAGTATATACAGGGCCTTCGGCTACGGACATCTGCTCGTCCATATTCAAGCGCAGAACCCGCAAAGGATCGGTAGGGCTGAGGCCCTCGAAGACGTAAAAATTCCCGTCATCCCAAAACAACGCGGGATCACCCCAAACTGCAGGCCGTCCGATATTGACCCAGGAATCGGGGTCGCGTGGGGTATCGGAATAGAGCATACAGCCCCCCTGGGAATGGGTCAGGTACATACGGTCCCCCACCACAACAGGCCCAGGCGCATACAGGTTGAACTCGGGATTCTTGACAGTATCGACCTGAATGAATTCCCAATCCGCCAGGTCGGAGGATACCCAGTACCCCGAACCGTGGGAGGCGAACAGGTAGTATTCATCCTTGTAGAGCACCACGGCAGGGTCAGCGGATTCACGGCAACCCATCCAGTCCTGGTACTGATAGTTGATGTTGATGGGGTTACAGATGGTTTTGATTTTCATTATGAGGTCTCCTTTCAGAGGTTGCTGTTTATAGGATAGCATATTTTGAGGATTTTTGCAAGGGGGCTTGGAGGATTTGGCAGAAAAGATTCCTTTCATATGGGTATTCATCTTGTTGTACCCGCAGCGGGAATCTGAAACCCCATTTCAGCCTTGCTGCTGAATGAGCAAGCTTCGCCAAGAGAGTGGAAATTTTTCCACTTGCTGGAAGCTTGCATATGGAATCTCATCCTATTGCGGGTGCCAAAAAGAGGAGGGCGCAAGCGCCCTCCTCTTTTTGGC
>CAYRTP010000025.1:2045-19883 GCA_964427175.1 uncultured Clostridium sp.
CGCGTTCCACAATGACCCGTCCCCACGCGCGTCGGTCTTTTTGGCACCCGCAACGGGAATCGAACCCATAACTGCCCCTTAGGAGGGGGCTGTTATATCCATTTAACTATGCAGGCAGAAAATATGCAGAGAAAGTTGGAGCAGAGAAACACGGTGTATCTCTCTGCTCGTATGGCGCTTACGCGCATTTGGTGGGCCATCGGGGGCTCGAACCCAGGACCAACCGGTTATGAGCCGGTAGCTCTAACCAACTGAGCTAATGGCCCCAAAATCGGGGAAATCCCAAACATGGGTATTATACCACAGAGTCACGGGTTTGTCAAGTCGTTTTCACAAAAACAGCTTCTGAAAATTTCAAAATTTATCAAACTTTTTTTCAAAAAGGGGTTGCTTTTTTTTTCGATTTGTGCTATACTATTATGCGTTTGAGAGTTCCGCTTCGCTCTCGGCGTCCCTATACGGAGGTGTATCGAAGTGGTCATAACGGTCTCGACTCGAAATCGAGTGGCGAGTAAAATCGCCCGTGGGTTCGAATCCCACCGCCTCCGCCAAAACAGAGAACCCGCCGTCAGGGCGGGTTCTTTGTTTTGTGGAGATGTCTGGGTGAGACCCACGTTGGAGGATAAATTTATGGGGCTTTTAATTTTTATTGCTTTCTTCTTTTTGTTTTCGATTCCTCTCGTTTTAGCAGTGATAATACCTGTTTGTCAGAACCATATAAAGACTACAGGTAACGTTATAAATTATGACTCGATGATGCGGAAATATGTTTACAAGATCTATATGTCAAGAGAGCAATTTATAAACACGCTAAAAAGCACAACCGCCATTGACGAATTAACCTGCGATTTTGATCTTGAAAGATCGGTAATCAAGTTTTCGGCATACGGCTCAACAAGCAGGGAATACCATTTCCAAATTCAAGAGTGTGACGGATTTTCAATTTTAAGATTAGAGCAAGTTGCATTGCTGGGTATGTCAAGTAATATTCCCCTAAAACTCAATCCGTTTCTCGTTAGTAAGTTACAGGCAGAAATCATACCTTTTTCGCAGTATGGCTTTTGATGTTCTTTCCCCTACATTCTATAAGGAGAGTCTATGATCTGCTATCTGATACGTCACGGCAAAGACGATGATCGGCTTCGGGGAGATTGGAGCCCTACGCCCCTATCCGAGCAAGGTATATCCGAAGTACAACAGCTTGCGGATCATCTTGCGGCTGATCCCAATTTCCATGTTGTTCGGATATTCTCCAGCGACCTGCTTCGCGCAAGGCAAACCGCGGAAATCCTATCATCCGGGCTTCGCATCGGTGTCGAATATCTCCCGCAATTTCGTGAAACCAACAACGGCGTTCTTGCCGGAATGGAAAACGCCGTAGCGACCGAAAAATATCCCGGTTTGTTTTGGAATACATTGGAATGGGACGAAGGTTATCCCGACGGAGAAAGTCCCCATCAATTTTTTGACCGTATTTCAGCCGCCTGGAAAACATTCAAGCAAAACATACAGGATACGGAGGGTAACGTCATATTGGTTACCCACGGCGGCGTTATAAACGTCATTTATCACATTGAGCACGGTATCCAATATTCAAACAAAAGCAAGCCCATCTCAATAAAAAACGCAGGTATCATCGCATTTAATATCCAATAAGCTGAAAGGCCCGCCCAAACGGCGGGTCTTTCCTTTAGAATACCGAATAACAAATAAAACCTTATCTGTCCCCCAAAGGCCGATAATCCTGCTCATCCTTGACGTTGATGTACGCGGGCCGAATGATCTTTCCGGCGTTTTGGAGTTCCTCGATCCGATGGGCACTCCATCCCGCAATGCGCGCGACCGCGAACAGAGGGGTGAACAGTTCGTAGGGGAGCCCCAGCATCCGATAGACCATGCCCGAGTAGAAATCCACGTTTGCACTGACACCCTTGTACATTTTACGTTTTTCAGCAATCAGCTCGGGAGCCAGCTTCTCAACCGTCTCGTACAGCTCAAATTCATCCAGCATCCCCTTTTCCTCGGACAACTGCTTGGCGTAGGTACGTAGGATGCAGGAGCGGGGATCCGACAGAGAATAGACCGCGTGGCCCATTCCGTAGATCAGTCCCGCATGGTCAAAGGCCTGCTTATCCAGGAGCTTGGCCAGGTAGTCCTTGACCGCTCCGCGGTCCTTGGTGTTGACATTGGCCTTCATATCGTCAAACATTTGGGTTACCTTAATGTTCGCGCCGCCGTGGCGGGGTCCCTTCAGAGATCCCAGTGCCGCCGATATGGCCGCGTAGGTATCGGTTCCCGAGGAGGAAACCACGTGGGTAGTGAAGGTGGAGTTGTTCCCTCCTCCGTGCTCGGCGTGCAGGACCAATGCCAGGTCCAGAAGCTTTGCCTCCAAAGGGGTGAATTTTCCATCCTCGCGAAGGATGTAGAGCAGATTTTCAGCCGTATTCAGTTCCTTTTTCGGATAGTGAATGAACAGACTGTTGTTGTTGTGATAGTGCTGGAAGGAATGATAGCCGTATACCGAAAGCAACGGGAATTGGGCGATCAGTTGCAGGCACTGCCGCAAAACGTTGGCGGTGGATATATCGTCGGGGTTATCATCGTAGGCGTACAGAGCCAATACACTTCTCGACAGCATATTCATTATATCCTTGCCGGGAGCCTTGAGAATCATATCCCGAACGAAGGACGGCGGCAGAGAGCGATAGATTGAGAGCTGCTCGCAAAAGCGCGCAAGCTCCTCCTTGTTCGGCAGATGAGAAAACAGGAGCAGGTAGACGGTTTCCTCGAAGCCGGAACGGCCCTCCTCCAAAAAGCCCTTGACGATGTTCTGTACGTTGATGCCTCGATAGTAAAGCTGACCCTCGCAGGGGATTACGTTTCCATCTGCATCTGTGTCCTTGGCTCGGATGCGCGAAACCTCTGTCAGTCCCGCTACAACGCCATTTCCGTCGATGTCCCGCAGGCCGCGCTTGACGTCGTGCTGTGCGTACATTTGAGGGACGATCTGGTTGCCTGCGTCGGACAGGGCCGCAAGCTCTCGGATGTAGGGTGTAATCTCGGAATAATTCATCCGTTTACCTCCTTATGCAGATTCTTTTCCGAAGAAAATATGTATCTATTATACCATAAAAATGTGAATAAATCTACCATTGGAGGCAAACTCTTACCGATTCTTCCCTGTCAGACCGCTCGGATGACCAGGCCCTGCCCGGGCTTGATGTCCGGATTGACCATTCTGTCCCAAAAAATTGGCCAATTTCCACAAAGGCAAAAAACAACAAACACTTGACAAAACCGGTCGAATGTGCTATAGTGTATATATCATACAAGCCAAGGGGGTCGCCCAAGCGATCCCTTTTGTCTATGAATATTTAAACTGTAAAAGGGAAATCACCTATGAACAAGATCAAAAAATCCTCCGAGCTCCTGTGGCTCATGGGCATCGTATTCGTAGCCCTGGGCGTTGCGATTTGCAGTAAAGCCAACCTGGGTGTCTCCATGATCGCCGCGCCTACATTCGTCATTCAGGAAGCCCTGGCACCGCTCTGGAGCGGATTTAGTGTGGGCGTAGTGGAATATTTGGTACAGGGTATCATTCTGGTAATCCTGTGTCTGCTTATCCGTCGCTTCAACTGGCGGTATCTCCTGGCCTTCGCCGTAGCCGTGGTGTACGGCTATACCGTGAATTTCTTTCTGTGGATCCTGGGCCCCGTATCCTTCGATGCCGTATGGCTTCGCTGGGTCATGCTGATCGTTGGGGACTTGATCACGGGTTTTGGCGTGGCCTGCTTCTTCAACACCTATCTGCCTCAGCAGGTCTTTGAGCTGTTCGTATCCGAGCTGACCAAACGGTACGATTTGGAAATCAGCCGTGTCAAGTGGCTGTTTGACATCTCTCTGTTGGCCGTTTCGGTCACGCTGGCTCTCGTCCTGTTCAGAGACGTAACCGAGTTTGATTGGTCCGCCATCGGTCACACCTCCTTCCATAGTCTTGGCTTGGGTACGCTGGTCACCACCGCGATCAATTCCCCCATCATCCAGTTCATGAGCCGACAGATCAAACGTCGTTTCGAGTCCTCTCCCCGTTTTCCTCGCTTGGAGACCGCTCTGCGGCGCGCTTAATTCCAACACAAAAGGCGACTATCAAGCCGCCTTTGCCGATTTATCGTTTATCCTTTGAATTGGTATCCCATGATCTGATCGATCAATACGTCCTTTGACGTGCTGTCAGACAGGACGAAATACTGCTTTTTGGACTCGTCCTCGTCGATATCAGTGCGGAACGTGCCGTTGTTCTGACGGATCCGATATTCCACCTCGAACTCATACTGGGTGTATCCCTCACTCATCTCGGTCTCCTTGACCTTGGTCAGCTTGATGTCATACAACTGCTGCATGGTAAAGGGAGGCTCGGGCTCATGGTTCTCAAAGTAGTTGGAGCTGAACAACTGGTTATACCCATCCGCGTCACCGGCGATGATCCGCTCGATCATGCGGACCAGCACATCTACGGCAGGACCGAAGTCATTGCGATTCTTATCGTCCAACGCCTGGGTGATACCGTACCGAGCGTCGCAGTAGTAGATGGTACGATCCTTGGCGAGATATCCCGGCTCCTCCATGATATCCAACTCCCAATCCGCTTCATAAAAGATGATGGTACTGCTCTTCCGAGTCTCGATCTCCTCCTGCTTGCTCTCCGTGGTCAATTTGTCCAGGGCGGAAATCAGGGGAATGGCGATCACGGTAAAGGCAACGAGGGCCACCAACACGATCACCATGCGCCGCTTGAGACGGCGGGTGGCATCCATGGCCTGGCGGGATTGTTCTTCAAAATTCTGATTTTCTTGATTCATAACGGCTCCTTATATGCTTGTGTTATCATATTATCCACAGTATATCATAGAACGCCGCCGAACACAAGAGAAATCTTTGATTATTTTATAAAATTTTCATGAATTCTACCGTTATCCTGTTGCAGGAATGAAAAAAATGTGGTATAATAATATGATTTTATCATTAGTATAGAGGTTTCCCTATGAAGTATCTTGTTTTGATCCCCGACGGTATGGCCGATGAACGAGTCGAAGCCCTCGGCAACCGTACCCCCATGGAGGCCGCCGTTAAGCCCTGTATGGACGCGCTGGCCGCCCGCGCTATCGTAGGACTGGTGTCCAACGTGCCCGCCGGCATGGTCCCCGAAAGTGACACCGCCAATATGGCTATTCTGTCCTTCGATCCCAAAACCTACTCCCGCGGCCGCTCTCCCCTGGAAGCCATCAGCATGGGTCTTGAAATGGCTCCCGATGAGACGGCTTACCGCTGTAACGTAGTCACCCTGTCGGATGACGAGGACTACGATCATAAAGTCATGCTGGACCACAGTGCCGACGAGATCTCCACAGCCGAGGCTGACCAGCTCATTAAGGCCCTGGAAGCCCATTTCGGCAACGAAATGCGCCACTTCTACACGGGTGTCAGTTACCGTCATTGTATCCTGTGGAAGGACGGCAATGATACCTACGACTTCTCCCGCCCCCACGACATCATCGGCCGCACCATTACCGACTACCTCCCCAAAGAGGAAAACGGCGGCGGTGAGTTCTACCGCCTCATGAAGGAAAGCTACGAGGTGCTCAACCACCATCCCGTCAACGAGGCACGCCGCGCAAGAGGGCTCAAGCCCGCCAACTCGGCCTGGCTTTGGAGCCCCGGTAAGAAGCCCCGTCTGCCCAATTTCACCGAGAAATGGGGCATCGACGGTACCGTGATTTCCGCCGTGGATCTCATCAAAGGAATCGGTCTGTGTGCCGGCATGAAATCCATCGACGTGGAAGGTGCCACGGGTAACGTACATACCAACTACGACGGTAAGGCGCAGGCGGCTATCCAAGCCTTCCGCGACGGAGCCGATCTGGTCTACGTCCACGTAGAAGGTCCCGATGAGTGCGGCCACCGCGCCGAGGTGGACAACAAAGTCCTTTCCGTAGAGCTCATCGACCAAAAGATCCTGGCTCCCGTCTACGAGTATCTGAAGGATTCGGGCGAGGATTTCAAGATCATGGTGCTTCCCGACCATCCTACGCCCTTGCGTATCCGTACGCACTCCATCGATCCCGTCCCCTTCCTGATCTACGATTCTGCCAATGAGACCGAGGGTGTAGCCACCTTCTCAGAGGCTACCGCCGCTGAAACAGGTCTCTATATCCCCGCAGGCCATACCCTGATGGAGCGTTTGATCGTCAAGGAGTAATTCCCGTCACCTACATCTACCCGAAAGGAGACTCTGCCCATGCAGGAAACGTTCGATCCCGAATTGAATCAGACACCCGAGGAAACCCCCGCCGCCTCTCAAGCGGCTCCCGACGGTGAGGCCGCCGCGGAGCCATCCAAAAAGGAAACCCCTGCCGCATTCTTCTTTGATTTTCTGGAGATCATTTTCTTCGCCCTTTGTACGTCGATCCTGCTCTTTACCTTGTTCTTCCGTGTCTGCCGTGTGGATGGCAATTCCATGAGAAATACCCTGTTCGATCAGGAAAAGCTCATTATCTCCAACCTGGCCGAGATCGAAGCGGGCGATATCATCGTATTCCATCAGACCAGCGAAAAATTTGACCGCTTCAACGAAGCCCTGGTCAAGCGAGTCATTGCCACCGAAGGACAGACTATCCGCATCGACCATAAACAAGGCACCGTCTATGTGGATGGAGTACTTCTGGACGAGCCCTATGCCGCGCTGATCTCCCAATCCGGAGCCGAGGTCGGACATTGGACGACCACCCCTTCGGTTCCCGGCTACGATCGCGACACGGGGATCTTTGAGACCACCGTTCCCGAGGGATGCTACTTCGTCATGGGCGATAACCGCAACAATTCCGCCGACAGCCGCTCCATTCAGGTCGGCTTTGTAGATGTCCGCCGAGTGCTGGGCAAGGCCGTGATTCGCCTGCAGCCCTGGACCGTCTACGACTAAAGAACAGGAGAACATCATGCCAAGCGAACACATCCAATGGTTTCCCGGTCATATGGCGAAAACCCGCCGTATGATCACCGAGAACCTCAAAAACGTACACATCATCATTGAGGTGCTGGATGCCCGTGTGCCTGTCAGTTCCCGTAATCCCGAGCTTCGGAAAATGACGGGTGATAAGCCCACTATCCTCCTCCTCAACAAGGCTTCCCTGGCGGATCCCGCCAAGAGCCGCGCTTTCATGAAGCATTATACCGACTCCCATACCGTCTGCATCCTCTGCGACTGTGTGACGGGTGAGGGTCTGAACAAGCTCCCCGATGCCATCCGCACCGTCCTCAAGGATCGGGTGGAGCGGTACGAGGAAAAGGGACAGGCCGGCCGACATCTGCGCGCCATGGTGGTGGGTGTCCCCAACGTGGGCAAATCCACCCTTATCAACCGCATGAGCGGCGGCATCAAGGCTAAGGCCGAGAACCGCCCCGGTGTGACCCGCGATAAGCAATGGGTCTTCACAAAGATCGGTATCGACCTCCTGGATATGCCCGGCGTACTTTGGCCCAAATTCGGAGACGATTTCATCGGAGAAAATTTGGCTGCAACAGGAGCCATTCGGGACGATATACTGGATATAGAGCACCTGGCCCTCAAGCTGGTCAAGCGTCTGCGGGATCTCTATCCCCGCGAGCTGGCTACCCGCTTCAAGCTCACCGACGCGGACAACTGGCAGGGCCTCACCGATGCTCAGCTCCTTGCCCTCATCGGCAAGAAGCGCGGATGCCTCATCCCCGGCGGGTTGGTGGATACCGAGCGCGCGTCCAATCTGCTGATTGACGAATTCCGCGCAGGCAAGATCGGCAAGATGACCATTGATCTTCTGCCCGAGCCGAAGACTCCTCCCTCCGAGGCTGATACCAAGCCCGCCGAAAAACCTGTCAAGGCCGAGGTAGCGGCAGAAACTCCCGCGGAGGATCTCCCCAAGGAGGATAACCATGCCAACATATGATCTGGAACGAGCCCTCCGTGCCGACGGTTATACCGTTGTCTGCGGTGTGGACGAAGCGGGACGCGGTCCCCTATGCGGGTCGGTGGTTGCCGCCGCCTGTATTCTTCCCGATGGACTGGATATTCCCGAACTCAATGACTCCAAAAAGCTGACCCCCAAAAAGCGGGATAAGCTCTTTGATCTGATCCGCGAGCAAGCTATTGCCTACGGTATTGCCGAGGGGACGGTAGAGGAGATCAACCAACTCAACATTCTGGAGGCAGACCTTTTGGCCATGCGCCGCGCCATTGATAACCTGCATACCCCCGACGGTCAGCCCTACAAGGCGGATTTTGCCCTCATCGACGGTAATATCGACCGTGATTTTCAGCTTCCCGCCCGCGCTGTGGTAAAGGGCGATGCTCTCTCCATGTCCATCGCGGCGGCATCCATCCTGGCCAAGGTCACCCGTGACCGTATGTGCGAGGATATGGACCGCGCCTACCCTCAGTACGGCATTGCCAAACACAAAGGATACGGCACCAAGGAGCACATGAACGCTCTGCGGCAGTTCGGTCCGTCCCCCATTCACCGCAAGAAGTTCATCCGTTTCCTGGATGAGGAGTCCACATGAGTATGACCGATAGACAACGGCTGGGGCGATTGGGCGAGGATGCCGTTACGCTCCGCTACGCCCGTGCGGGCTATACCCTGGTGGGAAGAAACGTCCGACAATTCCCCAATGAGATCGACCTGGTTCTGCAGAACGAGACCCATCTGGTTTTCGTTGAGGTCAAGACCCGCCATGCGGTCCCCGGGGTACGGTCCCGCTACGGCCGTCCGGCTGATGCGGTCAATCAGGCCAAACGGGCACACGTTGTGGAGGCCGCCAAGGCCTATCTGCGTGAGCATCCAACCAACCTACAGCCCCGCATTGACGTGGCCGAGGTCTACGTCACCAAGCGGGCCGACGGCACCGACGTCATTACCAAGGTTCTGATCTTCCCCAACGCATTTGGCGCACGATAGGAGCCGATCATGAATATTTCCCTTTTCGATTCCCACTGCGATACCGCCTACGAGCTCTACCACAAAAACGCTCGGCTGGACTGCAACCAAAGCTGTCACGTCTCCCTGGAGAGAGCCGCCTGCTACGAGCGGTACGCTCAATTCTACGCCATTTGGAGCGATAAACGCTTAGATGACGAGGCCTGCTGGCAGGCATTTCTGAACATATCCGACCACTTCAAGGCCGAGTTGAACAGACTCTCTGACCGAGCGGTGCAGGTCACCTGCGGAGCCGAGTTGAAAACGGCGGTCATGGAGGGCAAGCACGCCGCCATTCTGGCTGTGGAGGATGCCCGCTTGACTGCGGGCAGGCTTGAGCGGCTGGACGAGATGTATGCCCGAGGCGTTCGATATCTGACGCTTACATGGTATGGGAATACCTGTATCGGCGGCTCTCATGACACCTCAAACGGGTTGACCGATTTTGGGAAGAAGGTTGTACAAGGGTGCTTTGAACGAGGGATCATCACCGATGTATCCCACGCCTCCGAGCAATCGGTGGATGATCTGTTATCCATCGCCTACGAGTACCGCAAGCCTTTTATTGCATCCCACTCCAATGCCTACGCGGTCTACGGGCACAGCCGCAACCTCCGCGACCGCCATTTCGCCGCGATCCGCGAGCTGAGCGGTATGGTGGGTATCAATCTATGCCCCTCCCACTTGACCAACACCTCCTTACGTGAGGCCACGGCGGAGGATATATTCGCTCATATCGAACACTACCTGTCCCTGGGCGGAGAGAACTGCGTCGGGTTTGGTGCCGATTGGGACGGTGCCAATCTCCCCGAAGGCTTCTCCCACGTGGGAGATCTGTATCGGCTGGCCGAACTCATGGCTCGCCGCAACTATTCCGATAGGCTGATAAACAAGCTGTTTTGGGAAAATACCTATCAGTTTGCCATGAAAAATCTCTAATTGTATCATAGGAGCATACCAATCATGATGTATCAATCCACCCGCGATCCTTCGCACAAGAAGTATTCTGCCGCCGAAGTCATTAAAATGGGCCTTGCCCCCGACGGCGGTCTGTTCATTCCCGAGACCATCCCTACCCTGACCGCTGAGGATATCGCCGCTCTGTGCGGAGATTCCTACCCTGTCCGCGCCGCCAAGATCCTTTCCAAGTTCCTCTCGGACTATACCTATGAGGAGCTCCTTTCGGACTGTGAGGCCGCTTACGCCGAGTCCTCCTTCCCCGGTGGTGCCGCTCCCCTGGTTCAGGTCCATGACAATATCTATTCTCTTGAATTGTGGCACGGTCCCACCGCCGCTTTCAAGGATATGGCACTGCAGATCATGCCCCGTCTGCTCTCCCGCGCACTGGTTAAGACCGGTGAGACCCGCGACGCGCTGATCCTGGTAGCCACCTCGGGCGACACGGGCAAGGCCGCTCTGGAGGGCTACAAGGACATCGACCGCATCAAGATCATGGTATTCTATCCCGTTGACGGTGTCAGCCGTGTACAGAAGCTCCAGATGGCCACCCAGACGGGTAACAACGTCAACGTCTGTGCCATCCGCGGTAACTTCGATGATGCGCAGACCGGAGTTAAGAAGATCTTCGGTGACGCTGAAATGGCCGAGGCTCTCAATGGCCGAGGCTACGTTCTGTCCTCTGCTAACTCCATCAACTGGGGCCGTCTGGCTCCCCAGATCGTCTACTACGTTTCCGCCTACTGCGACCTGCTTAATGCCGGTACCGTGAAGATGGGCGAGACTATGGACATTTGCGTGCCTACGGGTAACTTCGGCAATATTTTTGCAGGCTACATCGCCAAGCTCATGGGCCTGCCCGTCCGTCATTTCGTTTGCGCGTCCAATCAGAACAACATTCTGACCGATTTCCTGCGTACCGGTACCTATGACCGCAACCGCGCCTTCCATCTGACCATGTCTCCCTCTATGGATATTCTGATCTCCAGCAACCTGGAGCGTCTGCTCTGCCTCTCCGCAGGCGAGGAGCGCACCGCCGCTTACATGGAGGATCTGAAAACCAAGGGTGCCTACTCGGTGGACAACGACGTGCTGGATAAGATCACGGCCAACTTCTCGGGTTATTTTGCCAACGAGCAGGAGACCGCCAAGACCATCCAGACTTACTTCGAGCAATACGGCTACCTGGCCGACACCCACACCGCCGTGGCTCTGTCCTGCGCCGAGCAGTATATCGCCACGCTGGGCAATGACGTGCGTCCCATGGTGGTAGACTCCACCGCCAGCCCCTACAAGTTCGCCGCTGACGTGTATGAGTCCCTGGGCAAGACCCAGCCTGCCGATCCTCTGGCCGCGCTGGACGAGCTCTCCGCGACCACCAATACCGAGATTCCCTATCCTCTCCGCGGGCTGGGCGAGCGCACCGTTCGCTTCACGCAGGTGATCAATGCCGACGAAATGCCCGCCGCCGTGCTGGATTACTGCAACTGATTCACGAAAAAGCCCAAAGGGGATTATCCGAAGACAATCCCCTTTGAGCGCGGTTCGGCGTATTAGCCCTGCTTCATGTCCGCGTTCGGCTTGAACGTGGCGCAGGCGGTATCGCCGGAGGTGGAGGCGTAAGCGGGACCTACGGTGATCTCACCGGCGGTGCAACGGGATTCCCCGTCGTGGTAAGCACAATTCTTTACGTCACAGCAGACGCCCTTGATGTGATCGCAACACTTCTTGTCGTTCATTTCATATACCATCCTTTGATAATCGCGGTATGACCGCTCACCTATTTTGTGCAGACGGCCGTACCTTTATGCAGTCATTTTTTGAAAGGTCAGGTGAATTATGTCGATCTTCGTCATCGGAGACCTGCATCTCTCCACCAATCGGTCCACCAACAAGTCTATGGAAAAATTCGGACGGCGCTGGTTGGGCTATACCGACAAACTCCGCCGCAACTGGGAGGCGGTTGTGACCCCCGACGATACCGTCATCATCCCGGGAGACATCTCCTGGGCCATGAAAATGGAGGAAGCGATTCCCGACTTTCAGTTTTTGGAGTCACTCCCCGGTCAAAAGCTCATCGGAAAGGGCAACCACGATTTCTGGTGGTCCACCGCCGCCAAGATGAACGCTTTCTTTGAGGAGAATCACATTGAGTCGGTGCGGATCCTCAATAACAACGCCTATCTTGTGGAAAATCAGGTCCTTTGCGGCACGCGGGGATGGTTTTTGGACGAGCGGCAGCAGGTGACCGTTGGCTCGGTGGATTACGACAAGATCGTAAACCGCGAGGTGATCCGTTTGAAGCTGTCCCTGGATAGTGCCGTAAGTCTACAAACAACGTGCGCCGAGCAGAGCGGTTTTATCCCTCCGATTTCGGTTTTCCTGCACTTCCCTCCCGTGTGGCTGGATTTTGTCTGCCGCCCCTTTGTGGACACCTTACACGAGTACGGTAACCCCGACTGCTATTTCGGTCATATCCACGGTGTCTACAACGCCCCCCGCCAAACCGTCTTCGAAGGGATCCGTATGCATCTGATCTCCTCGGATGCCATGGATTTCACCCTGTACAAACTTCCCGCTGTAGAATCCTGAACCCACGGGGTTCATTTGTGAGGTTTGCACAAACATTTCGCTTCTTTTCACCCCACTTTTGTGAAAGGGCGTTTTGGGAAAATTCCCAAAAACTATTGACAAAAAACCAAAAAACAGCTAAAATATACTGTGAATGTAATTGGGAGTTCTATACCCTCACGGGTGTTCCTCCCTCCAACAAAAGAAAGGAATCATACCATCATGAGTCTGATCAAAGCAGAAAAGGCCGAGAAGAGCGCATTCGTTCTGGAGTTCTCCGTAGATAAGGAGACTTTCGAGAAGGCCGTTAGCAAGGTTTACCGCAAGCAGGTTGCCAACATCAACATCCCCGGTTTCCGTAAGGGCAAGGCCCCCCGCTCTGTGATCGAGCGTATGTACGGCAAGGGCGTTTTCTACGAGGATGCCGCCAATGACCTCCTGCCCGACGCATACGAGGCCGCACTGAACGAGTCCGGCGTGAAGCCCGTTGGCCGCGCTGAATTCGATATTCTGTCCATCGACGAGAACGGTATCGTGTTCTCTGCCACCGTTCCCGTAAAGCCCGCCGTTGAGATCGAGGGCTACAAGGGCATTGAGGCCGCTAAGGACGTAGCTCCCGTAACCGACGTTGAGATTGAGAACGAGATCAAGATCATCCGTGAGCGCAACTCCCGTGAGACCGAGATTGAGGACGAGACTCCCGCCGCTATGGGCGACTCCACCAAGATCGACTTTGAGGGCTTCGTTGACGGCGTTGCTTTCGAGGGCGGCAAGGGCGAGGACTACAACCTGAAGTTGGGCTCCGGCTCCTTCATCCCCGGTTTCGAGGATCAGGTTGCCGGCCACAAGATCGGTGAGCAGTTCGACGTTAACGTGACCTTCCCCGAGGAGTATCACGCCGCTGAGCTGGCCGGCAAGGCCGCTACCTTCAAGGTTACCCTGAAGGCCATCACCAAGATCGAGCTTCCCGAGCTGGATGACGATTTTGCTAAGGATGTTTCTGAATTCGATACCTTCGCTGAATACCGCGCTGATATTGAGGCAAAGATCCTGAAGAGACATGAGTCCGCTGCTGAGTCCGCTTTCGAGGAGACCATTGTTAAGGCTCTCAACGAGAAGCTGGCCGGTGAGGAGATCCCCGAGGCTATGTTCGAAGCCGAGGCCGAGAACCTGCTCCGCGACTACGACAACCGTCTCCGTATGCAGGGTCTAGACCTGAACACCTACTTCAAGTATACCGGCATGACCCTGGAGTCCATGCGTGAGCAGATGCGTCCTCAGGCTGAGTCCTTCGTCAAGACCCGTCTGGCTCTTGAGAAGGTCGCTGAGCTGGAGAACATCGCCGCTTCCGAGGAGGAGATTGAGGCCGAGTACGCTCGCCTGGCTGAGGCTTACCAGATGGAGGCTGACGCTGTTAAGGGCATGATCCCCGCTGAGTCTGTTGCCGAGGATCTGAAGGTCAAGGCCGCTATGGAGCTGGTTAAGGCTAACGCCGTTGCTCCCGCCGCTGAGCCCGCTGCCGAGGAGAAGAAGCCCGCCAGAAAGCCCAGAGCCAAGAAGGCTAAGGTTGAGGAAGAGGCTCCCGCCGCCGAGGAAACTCCCGCCGAGTAATCACCTTTGACATTTCTGTTACCGCGGTCAGCCACTATGCCGGCCGCGGCAACTTTTTCCACTTTTGTCGGGAATCACGGTTCCCTTCAAGACTTCGCTACATATCCTAAACTATGAAAGAATGTGAGGTAGTATCATGATGAACGATCTGTATAAGATGGGTATGCCCCAGTCCGCCCTCGTCCCTACGGTCATCGAGCAGACCAACCGCGGTGAGCGCGCCTACGACATTTTCTCCCGTCTCCTGAATGACCGCATCATTTTCCTGTCGGACGAGGTCAACGATGCCACCGCATCGCTTGTGGTCGCCCAGCTTCTGTTTTTGGAGGCACAGGATCCCGATAAGGATATTTCTTTCTATATCAACAGCCCCGGCGGCTCGGTGACTGCCGGTATGGCCATCTATGACACCATGAATTTCATCAAGTGCGACGTGTCCACCATCTGCATCGGTATGGCCGCCAGCATGGGTGCCTTCCTGCTCTCCGCAGGTACTAAGGGCAAGCGCATTGCACTCCCCCACAGCGAGATCATGATCCATCAGCCCCTCGGCGGTGCCCAGGGTCAGGCTTCGGATATCAAGATCCGCGCAGAGCTGATTCTTCGCACCCGCGATATGCTCAACAAGATCCTGTCCGAGAATACCGGCAAGCCCATCGAGGAGATCGAGCGGGATACCGACCGCGACTACTTCATGACCGCCCAGCAGGCTCTGGAGTACGGCATCATCGATAAGATCTACACTCACCGAGACTAATTCTCCACGAAAGGAAGTCCTCCTCCATGTCTAACACCAACAACCGCGGCGGAGAAAAGAACCGCGACAACCTGCATTTCTGCTCCTTCTGCGGCCGCAATGAAAACCAGGTCAACTTCCTCATTCCCTCCTCTACCGGTGCCTACATCTGCGATTTCTGCGTGGATGCCTGCTCCGAGCTCATCGACGAGGCCACGGGGCACGTTCCCGGTACCACTTCCTTTGGTGAGCTGAATATCCATACCCTGCCCAAGCCTAAGCAGATCAAGGAGACCCTGGACGAATACGTGATCGGTCAGGACGATGCCAAGGTTGCTCTGTCGGTAGCCGTCTACAACCACTACAAGCGTATTCTGACCAAGACCCCCAAGAAATCCAAGAAGAAGAGCGGCGAGGCCCCCGTAGAGGACTTCATGGAGGCCCTCCGTGAGGTGGACATCCAAAAGAGCAACGTCCTGCTTCTGGGTCCTACCGGTGTGGGTAAGACCTACTTGGCCCAGACCCTGGCCAAGACCCTGCAGGTGCCCTTTGCCATTGCGGATGCCACCACGCTGACCGAGGCGGGTTACGTAGGCGAGGACGTTGAGAATATCCTCCTGCGCCTCATCCAGGCCGCTGATTTCGATATTGAGCTGGCCGAGCGTGGTATCATCTATATCGACGAGATCGACAAGATCGCCCGCAAGAGCGAGAATCGTTCCATCACCCGCGACGTATCCGGCGAGGGTGTCCAGCAGGCTCTGCTCAAGATCCTGGAGGGCACTACCGCTAACGTACCTCCCCAGGGCGGCCGTAAGCACCCCAACCAAGAGTTCCTGCGGATCAACACCGAGAATATCCTGTTCATCTGCGGCGGTGCCTTCGATGGACTTTCCAAGATCATTGAGAAGCGTCAGGGCGGCACCACCATCGGTTTTGGCGGGGAGATCCGCACCAAGGCCGAACGAGTGGAGAGCGGTGTATTTGCCAACGTAGTTCCCCACGATATCGTCAAATTCGGTCTGATCCCCGAGCTGGTAGGCCGTCTGCCTGTGATCGTGACCTTGAACGACCTGGATCGGGATGCCCTCATCCGCATCCTCCGTGATCCCAAGAACGCCATCATTAAGCAGTACATGAAGCTCTTTGGCATGGACCACGTCCAGCTCACCTTTGAGGACGACGCGCTGGAAGCCATTGCCGAGGAAGCATTGGCCCGCAACACGGGTGCACGCGGTCTCCGCGCTATCATGGAGCAATTCATGATGAAGCTCATGTACGAGCTCCCCTCCGATGAGACTGCCGAAACCGTCACCATCACCCGTGATTTCATCAAGAACGGCGGCGATCCCATCATCACCCATCGCGTGCCCGCACTTCCCTCTGCCGAAGCCGCATCTCTTGAGGCTCCCGCAGGAGAGGACTCCGCGGATTAAGCTGCTGAAAAAGCATAACCTTCCTGTTACAGTCGGTTATGCTTTTTGTGTTTATGCGATTACGCTTTACGTGGAATTACTTGGCGTTTTCCCGTGCCTTGCGGATGAAGTCGCGGTAGAAATAGGCAGACTTCTTCCACTTGGTCTCGCCGGTGGCAAAATCGGTAGAAAGGATACCGAACTTCATTTCGTAGCCACCCGACCACTCGAAGTTATCCATCAGACTCCACAGGTAGTAGCCGCGCACATCAAAGCCCTCGTCGATGGCCTTCTCCAGCCACTCCAGGAAGCCGGATACGTAGCGGATACGGTCATTATCATGGATCATGCCGTCCTCGGCCACGGGCTCAATTCCCTCGAAGAAGGTGCCGTTTTCGGTGACGTAAATGGGACACTTGATGTCATAGAGGTCATGGAGCAGGTGGATGGCATCATAGACGGCCTTGGGGTAATATTCGTTCTTGTTGTTGAGGAAGTTACCGCCCTGGGAGAAGTCCAGTCTGGCCTGCTCGCTGTGAGTCACGGTTACACGGTTATAGACGTTGAGGCCGAAGAAATCCAGGGGCTGAGCAGTGAGCTCGAAGTCGTGGGGCTCCATCTTCATGAGAGTGCCCTCCTTCTCCAGGTGCTCCAGGATGTAATCGCTGTAGCGGCCTGCCAGGATGGGATCGGTATAGAACTTCCAGTTGCGTTCGTCCTCGTCGATCATGAGAGCGATATCCTCGGGGGAATTGGTGAGCGCGTGGCGCTTCCAGATATCAATGACGATACCGATCTTGGAATCCTTGGGATTCAATGCTCGGAAGGCCTCGACACCCTTACCATGTGCCACCAGAACATTATGGCGGGCCTGGTTGCCCCACGCCTCGTTGCTGTGTCCGGGAGCGAAGAAACCAATGCCGTATCCTGCATAGGTAGCGATGGGCTCATTGATGGTAGACCACATGGGAACCACGTCACCGAAGGCGCGGAACATCTTATCCGCATACTCACCGAACCACTCGATGGAGTCACGGTTCACCCATCCGCCGCGCTCCTCCAAGGCCTGGGGCAGATCCCAGTGGTAGAGAGTGACGTTGGGCATGATACCGTTCTGATTCAGCTTTTCAAAGATACGCTTATAGTAATCCATGCCCTTGTCATTGAGCTGGCCAACACCATTGGGCAACACGCGGGACCAGGAAAGGGACAGGCGATAGGAGTCCACACCAAGATCGATCAGGTTCTTCAGATCGCGGTCGAACATATGGTAGCTGTTACAAGCGACAGCGGGAGAATCTCCATTGCGAATCCTGCCGGGCTTGGTGGCAAAGGCATCCCAAATGGAGGCGGTTCTGCCGTCATCAAAGGCTCCGCCCTCAATCTGTCCTGCACTGGTAGCGGCACCCCAAATAAAATTCTTCGGGAATGGCATAGTGTTTATCTCCTTTATAATAAAAATTTTGCCGATACAAGAAAAAAATCATTTTCGCGCGTTGTAAAATGAAGTTGCACTACCCATTAGGGTAAAAGTTTTCAAAAA
>CAYRTP010000026.1:0-11455 GCA_964427175.1 uncultured Clostridium sp.
GGGAAGAATTTCCCCATCCGAAACCGACTCATCAGCGGCCTTTCCCAGGGAACCGTCGTGGTGGAGGGTGACCTCCGCTCGGGCTCCTTGATCACGGCTAAAACCGCCATTCTCCAGGGACGGGATATCTATGCCTTCCCCGGAAATGTGGGGGAAACCAATTCCGCCGGCACCAACAAGCTCATCAGCGACGGCGCGGCCATCGTGCTGTGCGCCCGCGACGTGCTGGAAAACTACACCTTCCTGTACCGCGATGCCCTGGATATGCCCCGCCTGCTTCGGGCTGAGACCCGCTCCGAGCCGGATGAGGATCTCCTGGCACGCCTGGGCGTTTGCGTCCGCAACTTTCCCGTGGGAGGCGAGGCCTCCCGAGCCAAATTGGCTCCCACTCCCGAGGAGCAGAATTCCCCGGGCGTATTGTTCGATCCGTGTCCCCCGTCCAAATCCCGCGTGGAACCGAGAAAAGACTCCGATTCCCGCCGTAAGGCACCTGAGAGCAGTGCCGCCCCTGCCCGTCCTGCCCCGCAGGCTTCCCCTGCCCCTAAAGCTCCTCCCCATGACGATGCCTCGGGACGGATCCTGCAAAGGCTGACCGATACACAACGCCGTATCTTTGATGCACTCCCCCTGGATCATTCCGTCTCCATCGATCAGATCACCCGCGAGGGCTTTTCGGTGGGAGAGGTCATGGCCGCCATGACCATCCTGGAGATCCACGGGCTGACGGTCACCCTCCCCGGCGGGCTTTATGCTAGAAAATAATCGAAAATTGTAATCGAAAGGAATATAGATCGTATGGCAAAGACGAACCTGGTCATTGTGGAGTCGCCTTCCAAGGCGAGTACCATCAAGGGCTACCTCGGCTCTAACTATAAGGTCATTGCTTCGGTGGGTCACGTCCGCGACCTGCCCAAGAGTACCCTGGGTGTCGATATTGAGAATCATTTCGCCGCCCACTATATCAACATCCGCGGAAAAGGCGATATCATCAAGGAGATCAAGAAGGAAGCCAAGAACGCAGGCAAGGTCTTCCTGGCAACCGACCCTGACCGCGAGGGTGAGGCCATTTCCTGGCACCTGGCCGCCGCACTGGGCATCCCCGTGGATCAGATTCAACGCGTGACCTTCAACGAGATCACCAAATCGGTGGTCAAGACCGCCATCAAACAGCCCCGTCCCATTGATATGCAGCTGGTCAACGCTCAGCAGACCCGCCGCATCCTGGACCGTATCGTGGGCTATAAGCTGTCCCCCTTCCTGTGGAAGACGGTACGGAGCGGTCTGTCCGCAGGCCGCGTGCAGTCGGTGGCCACCAAGATCCTGGTGGACCGTGAAAACGAGATCCGCGCCTTCAAGCCCGAGGAATACTGGACCATTGACGCGACCCTGCAGACCCCCGATAAGAAGACCTTTAACGCCCGTTTCTACGGCGACCATAAGGGCAAGATCCGCCTGACGAATGAGGAAGCCGCCATGAAGGTGGTCCGCACCGTGGAGGGGAAGCCCTTTACCGTGGATTCCATCAAGCGTTCCACCCGTAAGAAGAACCCCGCTCCCCCCTTCACCACCTCCACCATGCAGCAGGAGGCCTCCCGTAAGCTGAACTTCCAGTCCCAGCGTGTCATGCGCGTGGCCCAGGAGCTGTACGAAGGCGTGAACCTTGGCGCGGAATTCGGCGGCGTACAGGGTTTGATCACCTATATGCGTACCGACTCCCTCCGCGTCTCGGCCGATGCACAGGCCGCCGCCGCTACCCTGATCCGTGAGAAGTACGGCGAGCGGTACTACCCCGAGTCTCCCCGCGTTTATAAGACCCGTGCCTCTGCCCAGGATGCCCACGAAGCCATTCGTCCCGCCCGTGTGGAGATCGAGCCCGCTATGGTCCGTAAGCAGCTTTCTTCGGATCAGTACCGTCTCTACAAGCTCATTTGGGAGCGTTTCATCGCCAGCCAGATGGAATCCGCCGACCTGGCAACCCTGACGGTGGACCTGGATTCCTGCGGCTATATCTTCCGTACCAGCGGCTATACCGTGACTTTCCCCGGTTATATGGCCGTCTATGAGGAGTCCATCGACGAGGGCCACCACGCCCCCATGGCCGATGAGCCCGAGGAGCAGAAGGACCTCCGTATTCCTCCTCTGAACGAGGGCCAGGTTCTGAAGTCCGAGAGCATCGACCCCAATCGCCACTTTACCGAGCCTCCTCTCCGCTATACCGAGGCATCCCTCATCAAGCTCCTGGAGGAGAAGGGCATCGGCCGTCCCTCTACCTTTGCCACCATCATCAGCACCATCACTTCCCGCGGCTACGTCAAGCGGGAAGGCAAGTCCTTGGTGCCCACCGAGCTGGGTGAGGTGACCAATACCATCATGATCGACAATTTCTCCACCGTTGTGGATGAGCAGTTCACCGCCCGCATGGAGGATGAGCTGGATAACATCGAGGCGGGCGAGGTCGATATGGAAACGGTGCTGACCCGATTCTGGAACAGCTTTGAAAAACAACTGGTCGCCGCCGAGGGAACCATTGGCAATATCAACGTCACGGTGCCCGTGGAGGCTACCGACATCGTGTGCGATAAGTGCGGTGCCCAAATGATCGTCAAGAACGGCCGTTTCGGTAAGTTCGCCGCTTGTCCCAACTATCCCACCTGTAAGAACACCAAGCCTTTGACCCCCGCCGCCGATCCGAACGCCGAGGAAAAGCCCGAGGCGACCAAGACCGAGGTCGTTGCCACGGACATGGTCTGCGAGAAGTGCGGTGCCCCCATGGTGCTTCGTACCGGCCGTTACGGTAGCTTCTATGCCTGCTCGGCTTATCCCACCTGCAAGTACACCAAGCCCAAGACCCGTGACATCGGCGTGGCCTGCCCTAAATGCTCGGCCAAGCTGGTTATGAAGAATGGCCGGAATAAGACGGTATTCTACAGCTGTGAGCGGTACCCCGAGTGCGATTTCTCCTCCTGGGATATGCCCACCGCCGAGAAATGCCCCACCTGTGGGCAGATGCTCTTCCGTAAGAAGGGCAAGGCACTCCTGATCTGCCACGATAAGGCCTGCGGATATTCCCGCGAGACCGAGCCCGAGGCGCAGGAAATAGCACAGGATGGGCAGGAGTAAGGTATGAGTCATATTAACGTGTTTGGTGCGGGCCTGGCGGGCTGTGAAGCCGCCTGGCAGGCCGCCCAAAGGGGCGTTTCGGTCACCCTTTACGAGATGAAGCCCCATAAATACACCCCCGCCCACCACAGCGAGGGCTACGCCGAGCTGGTCTGCTCCAACTCCCTGCGCTCCGACCGCGTCACCAACGCCGTCGGACTCCTGAAGGAGGAGCTTTCCCGCATGGGCTCCCTCATCATGGAGGCCGCCCGCGCCACCCAGGTCCCCGCAGGCTCCGCCCTGGCGGTGGATCGGGAGAAATTCTCGGCCTATATCACCGAAAAGATCCAAAACCACCCCCTCATTACCGTGGTCGAGGAGGAGGTCACCGAGCTTCCCACCGAAGGGATCACGGTGGTCGCCACAGGTCCTCTCACCTCGGATGCCTTTGCCGATTGGCTGAAGGCGAACCTGGTGGGGGAGGGACTCCACTTCTTTGATGCGGTGGCTCCCATCGTGGATGCCTCCACCATCAATATGGACGTGGCCTTTTTCGCCTCCCGCTACAATAAGGGCGACGCGGACTATATCAACTGCCCCATGACCAAGGAGCAGTACGATGCCTTCTACAACGCGCTCGTTACCGCCGAGGAGGCCCAGCTCAAGGACTTCGATAAGGACCTCAAGGTCTTTGAGGGCTGTATGCCCGTGGAGGTCATGGCCAAGCGAGGCTACGATACCCTGCGGTACGGTCCCCTCAAGCCCGTAGGTCTGGTGGACAGCCGTACCGATGCCCGCTCCTTCGCCGTCGTCCAGCTTCGCCGTGAGGACGAGGAGGGAAGTATGTACAACCTGGTCGGCTTCCAGACCCATCTGACATTCCCCGCGCAGAAGCGGGTATTCTCCATGATCCCCGGCTTGGAAAACGCAGACTTCCTTCGCTACGGTGTCATGCACCGCAATACCTACCTGCCCTCTCCCGAACTGTTGGATGCAGACTACCGCCTCCGAAGCGGCTACGCTGACGGTCAGGTCTACTTCGCGGGTCAGATGACCGGCGTGGAGGGCTACATTGAGTCCACCGGTTCGGGTTTCGTGGCCGGACTGAACGCCGCACGCCGTGCCCTGGGACAGGAGCCCATCCTGTTCCCCCAGATCACCATGATCGGTGCCATGGCCCACTACATCAGCCACGGCGGCTTGGGGGATTTCGTTCCCATGAACGCCAACTTCGGCATCATCCCTTCCCTGGACCACCGCGTCAAGGGCGGAAAGGTAGCCCGCTACGAGGTCTACGCCGCCCGCGCCCTGGAAGCCATCGACGGGATGCTGGAGATGGTGAAGTAAGGGAGCGCAAGGGCTCTGCCATTGACCCGATTAAGGACCCTTTGCAAAGGGTCCTTAAGAATCCCCGAAAACCTTGAAACTTGAAAAATGGGGGATTGCTGCAATAAAAGTATCCCCGATTCTTCCATGCCCCAACGGAACCCGCCCAATCGGGTCGGGTTCCGGGCTCACAAAAGTTTTTAATCCATCCGCGTTTATTAAAGACCTTTGCGAGCACCGCACCGCGGACGGGGTTTTCCCATTACATCAGAAAGGAAACCAAACGTATGAAACTGATTATTGATTGCATGGGCGGCGATAAAGCCCCCCTGGAAATGCTGAAGGGCGTGATCGATGCCAAGGCCGAGCTGGGCGGCGAATACCTGCTGGTCGGCCACAAGACTCAGCTGGAGGACCTGGCGCGGGAAAACGGCCTGGATCTCTCGGGTTTTGAGATCCTCCACGCCGAGTCGGTCATCACCATGGAGGATGAATCCATGGCCTTCCGCGAGAAGAAGGACTCGTCCATGACCATGGCCCTCCGCGCCTTGGCCAGCGGAGAGGGCGATGCCATGGTGAGCTGTGGCAACACGGGAGCCCTGTTTGCGGGCGCGTCCCTGACCGTCCGCCGTATCCGCGGCGTTCACCGCGCGGCCCTGGCGGCCATTCTGCCCTTCCAGCCCCCCGTTTTGCTGTTGGACTGCGGTGCGAACGTCACCGTCCAGCCCGATTTCCTGGTTCAGTTCGCTACCATGGGCTCGGCCTACATGAAGGCCCTCTACGGCCTGGAAAAGCCCCGCGTGGGCCTGCTTAATAACGGCACCGAGTCCCATAAGGGTACTCCCCTCCAGACCGATGCCTACCAGCTTCTGAAAAATTGCCCCGATATTCACTTCGTGGGCAATGTGGAGAGCGGATCCATCCCCTTCGACGTCTGTGACGTACTGGTGACCGACGGCTTTACGGGCAACGTCCTGCTCAAATCCCTGGAGGGCATGGGTAAGCTGGTCATGACCCGCATGAAGGGGATCTTCTACGCCACCCCCCTCACCAAGCTGGCCGCGCTGACCGTCAAAAAGCCTTTCATGCAGTTCAAAAAAGATTTCGACGTGAAGGAGCACGGCGGAAGCCCCATCCTGGGCCTCCGTAAGCCCGTCATCAAGGCCCATGGCTCCTCGGATGCCAAGGCATTCAAGTCGGCCATCCGCCAGGCTATCCGTTTTGCCGAGTCGGGTGCGACCCAAACCATCGAAACGCTGTTGGGCGACGAAAACGCCCCGGGGAAGGAGTAAGTCCATGCCCCGTGAGCAAGCCATGACCATTTCCCGTGAGCGTAACGCCGCCTTCGAGCGGTTGGAGGCCGCCATCGGGTACAATTTCAAGGACCGTTCACTGCTCCGCCGTGCCATGACCCATTCCTCCCATTCCAACGAGACGGGAGAGCGCAACCATCACCTGCTTTGCAACGAACGCCTGGAATTCTTGGGCGATTCGGTGCTGTCCATCGTGGTCAGCCGTTACCTGTTCACCACCTACCCCCAGGAGGGCGAGGGAATCCTCACCAATATGCGGAAGGACGTGGTCTGCGCCGAGGCGCTGGCCCGTTACGCCCGCCGTATCGGCATCGGAGATTGCCTGTACCTGGGTAACGGCGAGGAGCTTTCTGGCGGCCGTGATAAGGAAAATATCCTTGCCGATGCCTTTGAGGCACTTTTAGCCGCCGTCTACTTGGATGCCGACGATCAGGGCATGGAGATTATTTCCTCCTTCCTGCTCCCCCTGGTGCAGAAGGACCTGTCCGAGCTGGTTTCCCGCGGCATTGACGGTGACTTCAAGACCCCCCTCCAACAGCTGGTCCAGCAGACCGAAGGGGACGTGCTGGAATACGTGCTCATTTCCGCCGAAGGTCCCGACCACTGCAAGACCTTTGAGGTGGAGGTCCGTGTGAACTCCAACCCCTGCGGCCGAGGGATCGGATCTTCCAAGCGCAAGGCCGAGCAGGCCGCCGCCAAAGCCGCGTTGAAGGTGTTCGGCATTTGTTGACAGTGAACCCACCCGTGTTTCCAAATAAACCGACAGGAGAACGTCCGTGTACTTAAAATCCATAGAACTACAGGGCTTTAAGTCCTTTCCCGACCGCACCAAGCTGATCTTTGTCCCCGGCCGTAAGGGGAAAGACACGGTAGCCGAGGGGGAACATCCCAACGGTGTCACGGTCATCGTAGGCCCGAACGGGAGCGGTAAATCCAATATTGCGGATGCCATGCGATGGGTGTTGGGTGAGATCTCCTCCAAGACCCTGCGAGGCAGTAAAATGGAGGACGTGATTTTCGGAGGAGCCGACAGCCGCCGCCCCATGGGCTACGCCGAGGTGTCCGTGACCTTCGATAATACGTCCGAATTCGGCAAGCTGGAATGTCCCTATGACGAGGTGACGGTGACCCGACGCTACTTCCGCGCGGGGGAAAGTGAGTACCTCATCAACCGAAAAGCCGTCCGCCTCAAGGATATTTACGAATTGTTCCTGAATACGGGTATCGGCCGTGACGGATACTCCATCATTGGTCAGGGCCGTATCGCCGACATGGTGTCCCGTAAAAGCGAGGAACGGCGAAGCATTTTTGAGGATGCTTCGGGTATCGCCAAATACCGTGTCAAAAAGAATGAGGCCGAGCGCAAGCTCTCGGCCACCGAAACCAACCTGGTCCGTGTCCGCGATATCTTCACCGAGGTGGAGGCCCAGGTCGGCCCCCTGGAAAAGGAGGCCAATAAGGCCCGCAAGGGTATCGCCCTCCTGGAAGCCAAAAAGCGGGCGGACATCAGCCTGTGGCTCTACGATACCGAGCATCTGAGCCGTCAGATCTCCGAGGCAACCGACCTGCGTAATCACGCGGATTTCGATCTGAAGCAGGCCGAGGATACCATGCAATCCCTGGATGTCCAGCGGGAGCGTCTGACCGAAATGAGCCAGGGTAGCCGTGCCGCTTCCGAGGAGCTGCAGAATCGGATCACCGAGCTCACCGCTGCCCAGCATAGCCTGGATAGTCAGTATCGGGTCACCGAGACCACCATGGCCCACACCGAGGAGCTGATCGCCGCCGCGGGAGAAGCCCGCGTTACCCTGATGCGTCAGCTGGAGACCGACCAGGCCGAGTTCAATGCCCATCGGGCACGATGCACCGAGCATGGCGAGAGCCTGGCCAAGTTGGAAAGCGAATCCGCCGAGAATACCGCCGAGATCGATGCGCTGACCCACAAGATCGAAAAGCTGACCGACCTGATCGACCGGGCCGCCGAGGATATCTGCATCCGCGAACAGGAGCTTTTGGATATCCGCGTCAGCCTATCGGTGCTGGAATCCGCCCGCAATTCGGACAGCGACCGCAACAGCGGGATCCTGTCTGAGATCGAAGAATACGAGAACATCTCCCGCGCCCTGCAAAAGGAGGTAGACAATTACCAACGCGTGGTGGATGGGTATAACGAAAAGATCCAAGCCATTACCCAAGAGCTCACCGAGGCCGACGAGCGTCTCACCGCCATGAACGAAGCCTACGGCGAGCTTCACGAAAAGCGTAACTCCACCGTCCTGCGACGGGATTCGGTGGTCCAGCGCATCAATACCTACCGTGCCATGGAGGCCCAGCTTTCGGGCTACGCCGACGCGGTGAAATTCGTCATGAAGCAATATCGGGAAGGGAAGATCACCGCCTTTGGCGGCCGCCCCTGCGGGAAGATCTATGGTCCTCTCTCCCAGCTGATCTCGGTAGAGCAGGCCTACGTCACCGCCGTGGAGACAGCCCTGGGCAGCAGCCTGCAGAACATCGTGGTGGAGGACGAGGACACCGCCAAGGCCGCTATTTACGCGCTGAAGCGGGCCAATGCGGGCCGAACCACCTTCTACCCCCTGTCCTCGGTCCGAGGGACCAATGAAAGCAACGAAATGCGTCAGGCGGCAGGCTATGCGGGCTACATCGCCGTAGCCGATACCTTGGTGTCCTGCGATGACCGCTACCGCGGCGTGCTGTCCTTCCTCCTGGGCCGCACCTTGGTGTTCGACAACATCGACAACGCCACCGTCATGGCCAAGGCCCTGCGCTACCGCGTCCGTGTGGTGACCCTGGACGGTCAGCAGATCAACGCGGGCGGTTCCTTTACGGGAGGCTCGACGGGGCAAAAGAACGGCTCTCTGTCCCGTGCGGCCGAGATCCGCCGTATGGAAGGCGATCTGACCGAGCTGGAGCGCAACGTCACCGAGGCCGAGAAATCCTTGACCGACCTGCGCGAGCAGATCAAGCGGGTTGACGAGGAGAAGAACTCCCTGGAGGATAAACGGGACCTGATCCGCGTCCTGATGGCAGGCGAGCAGGAACGGCTCAACCGTGCCAAGGCCAATTTGGATGCCAACGAGACCCTGCTTACCCGTGTCAAGGAGGATTCCGAGCAGATCCTCCGTCAGAACGAGCAGAACGAGGAGAGCATGGCCTCCCTCCGCGCTGAAGAAAAGACCTTGGACCATGCCGTAACCGAACTGCGCCAGCTCCGTACCGATAAAGCCAACGAGCAGGGCGAAGCCGAGGACCGCGTGGACCAGCTGGAAACCGAGCGGACCCGCCTGCTTATTGAGATGTCGGCGGTCCGTAAGGATATGGAAACCGAAGAAGCCCTTTCCCGTATGTGTGAGGAGCGGATGGCGGTTTCCGAAAACGATATCCGTGTCAGCGACGAGCGGGTAGCCGCCCACAGGCAGAAGCTGAAGATCTCCGCCGAGGACCAGACCGAAAACCGCCGTCTCTACAAGGAAGGTGAGCGCACCATGGCCACCCTCATTACCGACCGCGCTAAGGCCGAGGAGAGCAATGCCGCCTACGAAGCCAAGCTTAACACTCTGAACCAGCGTATCCGTGAGCAGATGGACCATAAGGCCAACCTGGTCCAGGCACTCACCACGGCAGAGGCCAAGCTGGAGCATTTGCAGGGAGAAATGGACAAGCTGTCGGGCAAGCTCTGGGATGACTACGAGCTCAGCCGAGCCGATGCCCAGGCTTTGGGCTATCCTGCCGTTACCTCCGAAAACCGTCGGGACATGGTGGCGGTTCAGACCGATTGCCGCAATAAGCTCCGATCCATCGGCCATTTCGACCCTGAGGCGGTGGAGAAGTACCAAGAGGTTAAGGAGCGCTACGAGACTATGGGTGCCCAACTGGCCGACCTGGAAAAATCCCAAAACGAGCTGCTGGACATCATAGGCCGCCTGGAAGGGGAGATGAAGACCTCCTTCGTGTCCGCCTTCGATGCCATTAACGAGCATTTCGGACAGACCTTTTCGGAACTGTTCGGCGGCGGCTCGGCCGAGCTGTCTCTGACCGATCCCGAGAACGTCCTGGAGAGCGGTATCGAGATCAAGGCCGCCCCTCCCGGAAAGATCATCAAGAACCTCATGCAGCTCTCGGGCGGTGAGCAGGCCTTCATCGGCGTAGCCCTGTTCTTTGCTATCCTGAAGGTGAATCCTACCCCCTTCTGCATCCTGGACGAGATCGAGGCCGCCCTGGACGAGGTCAACGTAGAACGCCTTGCACAATACATCAAACGCTACTCCGACGAGACCCAGTTCATCATGATCACCCACCGCCGAGGCACCATGGCCGCCGCCACCCGTCTGTACGGTGTGACTATGCCCGAGCGGGGCATCTCCAAGGTGCTGACCCTGGATGTCGGAGATATTTCCAAGAATAAGGAGAATGACTGGAATGGCCTTTTTAGCTAAACTGTTTGGAAAGAAGAAAGATAATGCCCCCAAAACTGAGGCCCTGGCCGAGGAAGAGGAGGGCCTGACCCCCGAGGAGGAAGCCGCCGCCGAAGCCGCTGAAGCAGCCCTGCTGAACGGCGAGTTGACCGACAAGCCTGAGATTACCGAGGAAGCAGTCGAGGAGCCTGCCGATGAGGAGTCTCTTGTGGAGGAGCCGGTAGAAGATCCCGTAGAGGAGACCGTCGAGGAACCTATTGAGGAGCCTGCGGTGGAGGAAATGGTCGAAGAAGCCGCCGAAGAGCCTGTAGAGGACACCATCGAGGCACCCGTTGAAGAAACGAGCGAAGAAATCGTCGAGGAGGAGCCCATCTTTGAGCCCACTCCCGTCATCGAGTCCGAGCCCGAAGCCGAGCCCGAGGAGGACACCACTACGAAGAAATCCTTCTGGGGCCGTCTGAAATCCGGTCTGACCAAGACCCGTAACGCCCTGTTCGCGCCCGTGGACAACCTGCTTAAGGCCTTCACCAAGGTGGACGAGGACCTTCTGGAGGAGTTGGAGGAGATCCTCATCACCGCCGACGTGGGCTTCACCGCCACCGAGGAGATCATGGACGAGCTCCGCGAGCGCATCCATGACGGCCGCCTGAAGGAGAAGGAGCAGGTTATGGATGCCCTCCGCGAGATCATGACCGACATGATCGGTGAGAGCGAGCCCCTCCATCTGACCACTACCCCCAGCGTTCTGCTGGTGATCGGTGTTAACGGTGCGGGTAAGACCACCTCTATCGGTAAGATTTCCAAGCGTCTTCGCCTGCAGGGCAAAAAGGTGGTGGTTGCCGCCGCCGATACCTTCCGAGCCGCCGCCATCGACCAGCTGGCCGTTTGGTGCGAGCGTGCCCGCGTGGACATGGTCAAGCAGAGCGAGGGCAGTGACCCCGCCGCCGTGGTATTCGATGCCATCGCCGTGGCCAAGAAGAAGCAGGCCGACGTGCTCATCATCGACACCGCAGGCCGTCTGCAGAATAAGAAGAACCTCATGAACGAGCTGGCCAAGATCGACCGCGTCATCGACCGCGAGTTGCCCGGTGCCGCCCGCGAGACCCTGCTGGTCCTGGATGCCACTACGGGTCAGAACGCCGTTTCCCAGGCCAAGGAATTCAGCAACGCCGCCAAGATCACGGGTATCACCCTCAACAAGCTGGACGGCACCGCCAAGGGCGGTATCATCATCTCCATCAAGCGCGAGCTGGGCATTCCCGTCAAGTTCCTCGGTGTCGGTGA
>CAYRTP010000026.1:11465-19576 GCA_964427175.1 uncultured Clostridium sp.
ATGCAGGAGTTCGATGCCGAGGACTTCGTAAAGGCCTTGTTCGGGGAGTGAGGGGATCACCATGAAACTCATACTCGCCTCCCGCAACAAAAAGAAGATCCGCGAGGTGGAAGCCCTCCTCGCGCAATATATCGAGGGTGTGCAGATCCTGTCCCTGGATGACATCGGATTTGAGGGGGACATCGAGGAGGACGGCACTACCTTTGAGGAAAACGCTCTCATTAAAGCCCGTACCGCCATGAAAGCGGCAGATGACCGAATCGCCGCTATTGCGGACGATTCCGGATTGTCCGTCGATGCTTTGAACGGTGCCCCCGGTGTCTATTCCGCCCGCTATGCAGGCGGCCACGGCGACGATGCCGCCAATAACGCTCTGCTTTTGCGGAACCTGGCCACCGTCCCGTCCCATGAGCGCACCGCCCGCTTTGTTTGCTGTATCGCCTGCGTTTTCCCCGATGGCCGCGAGATCACCGTCCGCGGTGAAACCGAAGGACGCATCATAGACGATGCCCGCGGCGATGGCGGCTTCGGCTACGATCCCTATTTCTACTACGAGCCCTACGGCAAGACCTTTGCCGAGCTCACCGCCGAGCAAAAAAATGCCATCAGCCACCGCGGAAAAGCGGTCGCCAAGCTGGCAGAAGCATTGAAATCAGGAGAATAAATCCATGAACAGTAACGAAAGAATTTACCCCGCCGCCCCCGTGCTGAACTCCCAGCAGAGAGCTAAGCTCCGCTCCCTGGCTTCCACCATGTCTTCCGTGACCCAGATCGGTAAGGGCGGTGTCAGCGAGAACTTCCTGACCACGGTTTGCGATGCCCTGGAGGCTCACGAGCTGGTCAAGCTCTCGGTCCTGGAGACCTCGGAGTACACCCCCCGCGAGGCCGCCGAGGGCCTTGCGGATGCCCTGAACGCCGCCGTGGTCGGGGTCATCGGCCGCAAGATCATCCTCTACCGCCGCTCCCTCAACGGGAAACGGCATATCGAGCTCTGATATGCGGGTCGGTATTTACGGCGGGACCTTTTCCCCCGTCCATAACGGCCACGTAGCCGCCGCTAAGGCGTTTATGGAGCAGATGTGGTTGGATATCCTGTACGTCATCCCCACGGGCGTTACCCCTCATAAGACCATGAAGGGGGACGTGACTGCCAAGGACCGCCTGGAAATGTGCCGTCTGGCCTTCGCGGGCATGGAGGGGGTCATTGTCAGCGACCTGGAGATGAAGCGGGAAGGAAAGAGCTATACCGTGGACACCTTGCGTGAGCTCTACGATCCCGCGGGCCGTCTGTTCTTCCTCATGGGCACCGATATGCTCCTGACCTTGGATCAGTGGCGGGAGCCCGAGGAGATCTTCCGCCTCTGTTACCCCGTCTACATCCGCCGAGAGGCCGATGCCGCCCTGGATGACCGTATTGTGGAGAAGATCACCGCCTACCATCAGCGGTTTGGCAAAATGGTCCCCCGCATCGTGGCCCCTGCCATTGAGCTGTCCTCCAGCATGGTGCGGGATGCCTTGGCGGACGGTCATTCCATAGACGGCATGGTCCCCCCTGCCGTTGCGCGCTACATTGAAGAAAATCACCTGTACCGGAACGTCTGAACCGATTTCGTTCGGTTCTGAAAGGACAAGCTATGAATCAAAGCATCACCTTCGGAGATACCGAATTGACCGCCCTGCGTGAGGCTGTCATCAGCAAAATGTCTCCCAAGCGATTCAATCATACCGCCGCCGTGGAGGATATGGTGACTCGTCTGGCTGCCCTGTATTGCCCCGAGGAGATCCCCACTCTCCGTGCCGCGGCTCTGCTCCACGACATCACCAAGGAGTACGATATCCCCACCCAGATCCGCATCCTCAGCGATGCAGGCGAGGAGGTCAAGCCTGGGGACGAGTTCTCCCATAAGACCTTTCACGCCCGTACCGCCGCAATCATGATCCCCGAGCAGTATCCCGCATACGCCAACGAGACCGTGATCTCGGCCGTCCGCTGGCACACCACGGGACGGGAGGGAATGACCCTCACCGAGCAGCTGCTCTACCTGGCGGACTATATCGACGAATCCCGCATTTTCCCGGATTGCGTCCGTCTCCGCTCTTACTTCTGGAATGAGCACCCCGAGAATATGTCCCCCGAGGACAGACTTATCCATCTCCGCCGCACCCTCATCATGTCCTTTGACATGACCATGCGGGCACTCCTCTCGGAAGGAGCCGTGATCAGCCCCGATACCGCCTTTGCCCGTAACGAGCTGGTCCTGGCCGAGCAGATCGAGTTCGGCCGCTATTGACCAAGAGGGAAGCACCTCACCCAAGTGGCGGGATGACTCCCACATACCCCACTATAATAGAAAGGAAACTCAAACATGACCATCAAGGAAAGAATCGCAGCCGAACTGGAAACCCCCGATCATACCCCCGCGCCCTTGACCGATGCCACCCCCGAGGAGCTGGCCGAGGCGGTTGCCTTGTTTTTGGACCACAAGCGCGGCCATCAGATCAAGGTCATCCCCATGGCCGGGAAGACCGACATTTGTGATTTCATGGTCCTGGCTACCGGTACCTCCAATACCCACGTTCAGACCCTGGGCCGTGAGGTGGAATACGAAATGAACCGCCGCGGCATCGATCCCATCCATGCCGAAGGACGGGATAACAATACCTGGTCTGTGCTGGACTTCAGCCACGTAATGGTTCACGTGTTCACCCGCGAGACCCGCGATTTCTATAACCTGGATAAGCTCTACGGCGATATCTGAACCGTAACAGAAAAGATCCCCTGCTCACGCAAGGGATCTTTTCTGTTATAAAATATCGCATGATCGGTCAATCGGCCCGCTTTTCCACTTCTTTCATGAGCTTTTCCCAACGCTTTTCCACCCAGGAAACCAGGAAATCTACGTGCTCCTCATAGCTGTGCAGATTCACCGAAACCAGGTCCGAGGGATAGATCGAGAACTTGACACCGTAGAGATTCCAGCGGTCGTGGTTCTGATTGGCGGCATCCTCCAGTATCGGCATCATGGCTTTCACCGCCATGAGCGTCTGACCGATCAGGGACTCAATCTCCTCCATCCGCTCCAGGACCAGGCTCATGAACCAGGGCTGGGTGGTCAGAAACTCGAACCAAGGATGGGACATGACACCCTCACCGTCGGCCACAAGACCCGATGTGATTTGGGAGACGCTGTAGGATCCCATGGCAAAATCGAAATCCCAAGGAGCGGTCAGATAAAGCTTGCCGCCCGCGTCTCTCTGCATATAGAAGCTGGAGCACCCCGCGTCGGGGTTCTTGGACAGCTCCTGAAGGATGAACATATCCACAAAGGCGGCCATATCCACCAATGCCTCCATGCGGCTTCGATCGCCGCTCAAGATCGCCTCGTTGCAGGCGATGAGATGCTCTCGAATGGCGGCGGTGACCTCGGTGCTGTGTACCTCACTTTGGATGGTCCAGGCAAAGGTCTCGTCCAGACCGGGGATGTAGAAGTAGGTTAAGCCTTCCTTGGCTCCCGACTGATAGGCACCGCGGAGGTCGTACTCCACCAAATACCCTACCGTATTGGGATCGGTCGAAGGGCTTTCGTCAATGTCCACCCGATCCGAAGCCACCTCAATGGTCTCCGCCAGGGTGTACATACCACGGAAATCACCGTTAACGTAAAGGTTGACCCAGGTGCAGGAGGGAACGTAGGGAATGGTGCCCAGCTGATCGGCCAAATGCCAGATCAAGTAGTTGCGGAGCGCCGATACGTCATACTTGCCCGAGATCAGGACCCAATCCTTGTCAGCGGACTCGCCAACACCAAGCAGATTGGTCTTTTGGGTCAGCTTGATGCGGTAGGAATTTTTGCTGGCGTAGTCGGTCTGTGCCGCCTTTCCGTCGAAGGAGGAGTGGCCCCGCCCGCGGATCTGGGTGGTCATAGTGACGTTATAGTGGGCGTATTTGGCACCCGTTACGGTCAGAGTCGCGTCCTTGTAACGGGTGTCCGAGGTGATGGGCTTGCCGTCGTTCGTCTCAATGTAGATGCAGGGAATGGTGGATTCAATGGGGTTAAAAACAATGGTGTACGCATCGCCCGTCGTCTCTGTCGGATCCGTGACGCTGTCGGTTTCGTCGGGCCCCGACGGCGGGAACATCTGACACCCCGTCAGAAGGAGGGTCAGCGCGAGCACGCACAAAAGCGGCCGCAGAAGGGAAGAAATCAAGATTGGTTTCATGTATAAGCATCCTTTGAATGGAAAATAGATTGGTGGTACACCATTACATTATATCATACTTATACACGGATTGCAAGCATTTCAAAAAATGTTTACGAATCAGGCGAAATTTTTCAACCATTCCATCTTTTTTTCAATCTCCCCTTGCAAAATCCGACGAAACATGGTATGATAGTAGGGAATGAATCGAAACCCCCATGCCCACGAAAGGAAACGTACAATCATGGAACCCACCCTGAAGCATATACGCATCATCATGACCTCGGAGCGTTACGAGGTCGCCGCCTCCCTGTTTGACTCGGTGTTCGGAGATCTTGCCGAATCGGTCGCCAATCAGCCTCCCCAGCCCGTCTCCTCCGCCGAGGAGATGCTCATGGGCATTTTTGCCGACGATCAGAGCGACGAAGGCTACTTCGTTAAGCCCGCCGACCCCTCCGTCCTCCGTGCCAAGGCTTTGGGGGAGGAGAACGAGGCCATCGAGAAGATCGACCTCATCACCGAGGGCATCCTGACCATCACCCCCGACGAGGGCTTCACCGAGGAGCCTTCCTATACCGTGGCCATCAGCTACGATGAGACCGAGCTGACGGGCATGGCAGGTGCCCGCTCCACCATCACCTACCGCACCGCCGACCGCGGCCTGGTTACTATGATCCGCACGGGCATGGTTTCCACCGCCCTGACCTTCAAGGCCCACCACCGCGCCATCTGCACCTACGATACCCCCTATATGCCCTTCTCCATCGGCATCCACGCCCTGACCGTGGATAACCGCCTGGACACCGACGGCGAGCTGAAGCTGGACTATATCATCGAGATCCGAGGGGCGAGAGCCGAGCGGTGTGAGATGACTATGAAGATCATCGAGGATGCCAATCCTTGAAATTCCCGCAAACAAGCCCGAAAAAACGCAAAAACCCCTTGACAAAACAGGATTTTTGTGCTATCATATACCATCATACCAAAACCAACGACGAAGAATAGTACCGCACCCCCTCCGCCATAGAGACCCGCCGATGCTGGAAACGCGGGACGGAGCCTGCGCGAATGGACTTCCGAGGGCAGACCGAGCCGAAGCACGTTTTACGAAGTACGCTTCGAGGTAGTCTCTGACGGCCACGCACCGTTACGCGAAAGAGGAGGGAAGCACCGTAGGTGAAAGTCCCTCAATCGTGGGTGGTACCGCGGATTTTTAGGTAAATTCGTCCCCGACAGAAAAACTGTCGGGGACTGCTTTTTTAGATAACATCGAAAGTGAGGATAAAACCATGTTCCAAAACACTCCCGTTTCCTTCTCGGGCGTTCAGCCCAGCGGAAACCTGACCATCGGCAACTATTTGGGTGCCATCAAGAATTTCTCTGCCTTCTCCGAGAAGTATAAGTGCTTCTACTGCGTGGTGGACGAGCACGCCATCACGGTCCGCCAGGTCCCCGCCGACCTCCGCCGCCGTACCTACGAGACCCTGGCCCTCTACATGGCCTGCGGCTTGGACCCGGAGAAGAATACCCTCTACGTCCAGTCCCACGTCAAGGAGCACGCCGAGCTGGCTTGGCTGCTCAACTGCTTCACCGGCTTCGGTGAGCTCTCCCGCATGACCCAGTTCAAGGATAAGTCCGCCAAGCACGCTGACAACATCAACGCGGGCCTGTTCACCTATCCCGTGCTCATGGCCGCCGATATCCTGCTTTACCAGACCGACGTGGTCCCCGTGGGCATCGACCAGAAGCAGCACGTGGAGCTCTGCCGCGACATCGCCACCCGCTTCAACCAGCTCTATCCCGATACCTTTACCATTCCCGAGCCCATCATGGCCAAGAGCGGTGCCAAGATCATGTCCCTGGCTGATCCCACCAAGAAGATGAGCAAGTCGGACGAGAATACCAACGCCGTGGTCTACATTCTGGATGACCGCGATACCATCATCCGCAAGTTCAAGCGCGCCGTCACCGACTCGGATACCTGCATCCGCTACGCCGAGGGCAAGGACGGCATCAACAACCTCATGACCATTTACTCGGTCTTCACGGGCAAGACCCTGGAGGACATCGAGCGCGAGTTTGAGGGCAAGGGCTACGGTGACTTCAAGATGGCCGTAGGCGAGGTATGCGCCGATGCCCTGGCTCCCGTCCAGGAGAAGTTCAAGTGCTATATGTCGGATAAGGCCCAACTGGAGGCCCAGATGAAGAAGGGTGCCGAGGAAGCCTCCTACGTAGCCCGCCGAACCCTGTCCAAGGTCCAGAAGAAGCTGGGCTTTGTGCAGATCCGATAAAACGTGAATATTTTGTAAACAACTCCTTTTCGGCGTCAGATTTTTGATTTTCCGTCGTCTTATAAAGTAGAAGACGTATTCCGCCGTGAAAGGAGACCGCAAAACCATGAAATTCCTCCGCGCCCTGATCTCGACAAAACCCAATGCCCCATTCTCCGTCAAAGCCCTGCTCTACGCCATCCTGTGTACCCTGTTCGGTACAGCCTGTCTGCACTGCGGGCTATGGATCATGGGCACAAACGGTGCGTTCTTTGGTGACGTATATCATCGCCCTTACGAGCTGCCCGCCGTAGGGAACGCTCTGCTGGCGGCATTTGTCCTGCTCTGCGTCGCGGCGGCCCTGTGGCTCTACACGGTGGCCAATGCCCGCCGTAAGTGGCTCAACGTGCTGATTGCCGTGGCGGTGGTCATCCTTTGCTTCGTGCCCTGTTGGATACTGATGAACTATATTCACATGTACGGTGAAATGCTCGGACAGTGGATCCTGTACGGACGTGAACATACGTACCACCATACTTGAGGTTGAATGAAACAGAACCCGACCCAAGGGAAAAGTCCCTGTGGGTCGGGTTCTGTTTTGGTATTATTCCCATTCTGTTCCAACAGACGCCGCGTCCCCTCGTCGGACAGGTAGGCGGCAAACTCAGAGAGATACCGCAGATTGATGCCATCCTTGGCCAGATTGGCCGTCAGCTTTTCCACAATACTGGGCTTGAGCCAGGGAGCCAGGCCCATCACGTCCTCGGGGGATGTCTCGCCCGAGGGCGTATCCCCCCGCACCAGGCTGTTCAGAATGGCCGCCTCTCCCACGGTCGGTCTGCCCGCGCCAATGAGCTCGTCCACCGATATGCCGAATACCTCGGCTATGACGACCAAAATCGACACGTCGGGAAAGCTATCCCCGATTTCGTACTTGGACACGGCCTGCCGTGTTACGTTCAGACGCTCGGCCAGCTCGGATTGGGTCATATCCGCGTTTTTGCGAAGCTGTGCCAGCTTCATACCAAAGGCTTGTGTATTTGAACATGGTTGGTTCCTCCTTTTTGTGGGATGAGATGGTTTCTGATCTCATTATACAGCAAAAGCAAGCCCATGTCAAGCAACGGTTGTTTGCGCGGTTGGTTTTTGCGGCAAAAAATCCTGCCATTTTCAAAAATCCTGTTGCATATTTTCGTCTTTTGTGTTATAATAAAATACATCAAAAAACAATAAGGAGACTTGCTATGCAGATCACAAAAGATATTTTCTACGTCGGCGTAAATGACCACAATATTGACCTGTTTGAGGGTCAGTACGTCGTCCCCAACGGAATGGCCTATAACTCCTACGTCATCATGGATGACCTTATCGCCGTTATGGATACCGTAGATGCCAACTTCACCCACGAGTGGCTGGATAACATCCAGAACACCCTGGGCGGACGGAAGCCCAACTTCCTCATCATCCAGCACATGGAGCCCGACCACTCCGCCAACATCGTCAACTTCCTCAAGGCTTACCCCGACACCGTGGTTGTCGCCTCCTCCAAGGCCTTCACCATGATGAAGAACTTCTTTGGTAAGGATTTCTCTGAGAATGGTATGGTGGTGGGCGAGGGGGATACCCTTTGCCTCGGTAAGC
>CAYRTP010000027.1:0-19538 GCA_964427175.1 uncultured Clostridium sp.
CCACCCAGGGGGCGTAGGTGCGCTCGCACCAGATATCCTCGTGGAGGTTGAGGCAATGGTAAAGGATACGGACACCCAGGTTGGACATACCGATCTCGTAGGAGTCGGGGAAGGCGAAGGCAAACCGCGCCTTGACGGTGGATTTATCCGGGATGATCGGACCGTACTCGCCGCCCGCGTAGCGTCCGGGACGGGAGACCGAGGTCAGAAGCATACGTTTCTGATCTTGATTCATGATGATCTCTACTTTCTTTTCTGTTTGGTTTTCTTACGGTCGGGCTTCTTGGCGGGAGCCTGCGCTTTGGGGGCAGGGACCTCGGCCGAGGGCTCGGGGTTTTTGGGGGGCTGATCGGCATCTTGGCTGAGTTTTTTTCCGCCTGCGGAGGCCAGGCTGATCCACAGGGTGACACCCAGGTGGCAGAGCTGCCACAGGGCTGCCGTGGCGGAGATCAGCCATCCTTCCCTGTTCAGGCAGACGGCGGGGATCACCAGGCCCATGGCCGCCAGGAGGCTGAGCCAGCTGCACAGATGCTCGCGGCGGTAGACGGTGAGCATGGCGCGGCAGGCCCGCAGGGTATGCCACAGATCCGAGCTTCGGCCCGTGGCAAGCAGACCGCCCGAGCGGGCTTTGCGGACGGGCTCAAAGGCGGCGGGGCGCAGGACCTCGGTGATGCCCAGCTCCTGCAGGGGGCGGAAGCCCTCGGAGGACGCATCCACCAGGGGATCGAAGGAAGACACCGAAACGGCACAGCCCATTTTCTGCAGGGCGGCGGCCATCTGCATGAATCTGCGTCCCACACGGTACTCTACGGCGTATGCCAGGTGGAAGCTCCGATTGAAGGCTACGTAAAGCACGTGGCTTCCCTCGCTCTTTTTGTAGCGTTGCTCCATATTGAGCTTGGGGAGGCGCACGCCGCGTTGGGTCAGGGCGGTATGGGAGCCCATCATGATCTCGGTGGAGATGTTTTCCTCGGTATCCACCAGATAGAGGCGCATATATTGCTCCTCGGTCTCCGCGATCTCGATGGTATAGTGATCGATCTTCCCTTCCTGCAGGATCGGCTCGGTAGCCAAAGGAGTTTGCAGGAAACGGAACACGATATCGGCCTGACGGCGGTATTCCTCGGAGCGGGCATCGCCCCGCAGGGTGATCTCTTTACGGTTGACGGTTTTCAGGGCATCTCCGTCCGAAAAGATCACACGGAGGGGGGATCTGCCTACGTAATCCACGGGGGCGGCTGTGCCGATCACGGCGGCTCCCTTTTCCTTCAGGTAGCCGTTGACACTGCACAGGGGGAGAGTCATGGCCAGCAGGTAGGCCGAGGGCAGGCAGGTCATGTAGGCGGCGGTGAACACCTGCATACCGTCGGTCAGCAGGGCTCCGCCCAGGACCACCTCCAGGCCGCCGCAGAGGATGGCCAGCAGGAATGTGACGGGGAGAAAATAGTTCAGCCGTCCCATGTAGGGATTGTAGCGTTGGGTGCGGGTAAAATAGTCGGCAATTCGGCCTGTTCGCACCGCTGTGAACACCTTGCCCTCGGATTCCGACAGGGCCAGGGAGGCGGGGGTGGTCTCGTCGGTCAGGACATGGGCTTTCTTACCCGAGGATACCACGGTGAAGGCCCGATATTCGCCCTCGGTGACCAGGAGCTCTGAGAGGACGGCGATGGTCAACATCAGGAGGGCGGCTCCTCCGAACAGGGTCATATCGACCTCGGGGCCTGCGACCCAGCTCATGACTCCGTGGATCAGCGAGATCAGGATGGCTACGGCCGACACTGCGTAACGGGTAGGCTCAAAATCCAGCAGGCTCTTGAGCCCTCGCCCCAAGCGGGACAGGAAGGGCAGGCTGATGAGGAGGGTCCATAGGAGCCCCAGGGGGGCGTAGTAGGCCGATTCCGTCAGCGGGGATATGGCGGGACTTGCGGGCAGGACAGCCAGGAGATCGTAGGCCAAGGCAACCAGCGCGCCCATGGACGCGACCGCCAGGCGGCCGATGTTTTTGTATTTGGCACGGCTGTAGGCATCTTCAATGCGGTCGGTATCCTCTCGGCCGTGGTATTCTCGCTCGGCTTTGACGGCGGGCTGTTCCCCCGAAACGCAGGGGTTCTGACTCTCGTGGGCCTTGGCCATGAGCCGTTCGACCCGCATTTGTTCATCGACGTGGTGGAGGGCCTCGTCATATCCCAGGCGCATATACAGATCGGTGTCACCAAGGGCGGAATCTGTTTCGATCGGCTCGGGCGCGGAGGATGTCGGAGGCTGTTCTTTCCTGTCTTGGACGGGTTCAACGGACGTTGGGGGAGGCGTTGTCTCCGCCTCGGCGGTGCGGGGGGGATTGGCACGCTTTTGTACCGTGTAAGAAATATCGTCCAGTCCCAATTGAAGGGGATCGTAGATCTGCGCGGTCTGGGGAGGTTCGGGAGTGGGTTTCTTTTCGGATGTCTCGCTGACCGCTTCGATCTTGTCAGAGTCGGAGGATTCGGCATCATGATCCGACTCGGGCTGAGTTTCGGTGGTCACGGGCGGGATGGTTGGAATGGGATCAGCAGAGATCTCGGTTTCGGGGAAAGCCAGGCTTTCCGAAACCAGGCGTTGGTTCTCTACGGCCAGCTCATGCAGGCGGCGGCCGCCCATGCCCTCGGGGGAGATCTGACCGTTCAAGCGGTCATCGGTCCAGGTCTCGCCGGTCGGACGGCGGTAGGGTTGCACGGGAGCCGTCTGCGGTGCGGGCGGAACAGGACGGGGCGGGGGAATGACAGGGATATCGGAATCCTCTGCGGGGAGAGGGGCTTCATCTTGTTCTTCGGTATCTGTTATGGGTTCGGGGATGGTTTCTTCGTCGGTGCCGTCCTCAAAGAAATCGTCGTAGAAGACGGTTTCGGTGAGGGGATCTTCTTCAATATCCTCGTCTTCGGGGTACTCCTCGTCGATGGGTTCTTCTTCGAGGTCTTCATCTTCGGGGTAGTCCTTGTCGATTGGTTCTTCTTTGAGGTCCTCGTCTTCGGGGTAGTCCTCGTCGATGGGATCTTCTTCGAGGTCTTCGTCTTCGGGGGAGTCTTCGTCGATGGGTTCTTCTTCGAAGTCTTCAGCTTCGGGGTATTCCTCGTCGATAGGATCTTCTTCGAAGTCCTCGTCTTCGAAATAATCTTCGTCGGAATATTCTTCCTTCTCCGCGTCCTCCTCATCCTCCTCATCATCGAGCGTTTCAAACTCGGAGGTATCGGGGATTTCGATGGAGGTCTCGGCTGTTTGATTTTTATTCAATTGGGCGCGGAGCAGCTTGGCCAGGTCATCCTCCTCTCGGGAGGGCTCTTCACGCGAGGGCTCCTCGCGGGGAGCGTCTGCGTCGGAGAGGTTCATGGAGGCTTTCAGCTTTTCGGCCCAATCCACCTCTGCCGAGGCGGTTGCGGGTTGCTTTTTGTGGTCGGACAATTCAGTCCCTCCCTTCTGTTGCGGACCGGAGTGGGGGAATCACGCCTGATGATGCTGACGGGCGATCTCGGCCAGGATCACCGAAGCGGCGGTGGAGACGTTGAAGGAATTGACGTGGCCGTACATGGGGATGGACACGATGCCGTCGCAGGCATCCTTGACCACGCGGGACACGCCGTCTCCCTCACTGCCCATGACCAGGGCGCAGGGGCCTCGGAAGTCGGTATCGTAGTGGGCGGAGCCGCCTGCCTCGGCGGCGTAGACCCACACGCCAGCCTTTTGGAGCTCCAGGATGGTGGTATGGATATTGGCGACCTTGGCTACGGCCAGGTGCTCCATGGCACCCGCGGAGGACTTGGCCACCAGGGCGGTCAGCCCTACGGCGCGGCGGCGGGGGATGATGAGGCCGTGGGCTCCGCAGCCCTCGGCGCAACGGATGAGGGCACCCAGGTTATAGGGGTCGGTGATGCCGTCGGCAATGACGATAAAGGGCTTCTCACCCCGCTCGGCGGCGATGGCGAGGATGTCCTCCACCGAGCAGTAGTCCTTCTGGGCCACCATGGCGATGACACCCTGGTGGGGGACGAAGCCCGCCATATTATCCAGCTTGGTCTTATCGACTTCTACGATGGGGATGCCCTTCTCCACGGCCTCGGCCACCAGGGCTACGATGGAGCCCTCGCGGTCGCCGCGGCGGACCAGGAGCTTGTCCACGGTGCGGTCGGAGCGCAGAAGCTCACGGACAGCGTTTCTACCGATTACAAGGCCCTCGGCCTCGGGATCGGGGGTGTTGCCGTCTTCGTCAAAATCGTCACGGGTATCGCGGTCGTACTGCTTTTTCTCGTAGGCCTTATGCTCGTCGCGGGGACGGTCGCCGTAGGGCTTCTTTTCATAGGGCTTATCCCCGTAGGGCTTTTTCTCATAAGGCTTTTTCTCGAAGGACTTGCCCTCCTTATAGGGGCGGTCGCCCGTGGGGGTGAAGTTCTTGTCGGCAGGATATTTCTTGACCCCCTTATTCCCTTCGGGCTTATAGGGCTTTTTATGATTGCGGTCGTTCTGATCGTATGCCATGGTCTGTGTTTCCTTTCAAGTAGATATTGATATACAGAGTATATTATAGCACAAAAAATGAATTTTGTATAGGGCTTTTTGGAGATTTTTCGGAGTTTTTGGGTAAAAAATGCCCCATCCCTGTGGGGGATGGGGGTGGGGAGATCAGGCGGCGGGGTCATGGATGAGGATAGCAGTGTTGATTTCGTTTTCGGGATTGTAGCTTTTCAGTTGGTAGATGCGGCCGTCGGTGATCTTTATAATACAGCCGGGGCCGATGCAATGACGGCCGATATCGGCGGCCACAGGGCAGTCGGGGTCTGTGTGTTCATTGAGGGAGTTGGATTCTGCGGGCTGTTCCACCTCTGCCCACGTGCAGTCGGCAAAAATGATGAAGACTCGATACTCCTCGGCTCCATCGGGCTTAATGCCTACAAAACTGTAATCGTTGTTGCTGTCGATGAAATCCCAATTTTTGCTGATTTCCTGATCGGCAAATGCGGTTTGTTTGATCTCGAGGTATGCAACAGTTGTTATCTCCGACCGAGTCACGGGGGTGAAGTCCACCATGTTGTGGCCATCCTTCCCTGCCTCGGCAAATTCGAGGAGCAAAGTTTCCACCTGCTCTTCGGTCACGGTAGCAGGGTCGGTGAAGCGCACCGAGCCCAGGACGGCGGCGCGGGTGATGGTATTGGCATGGCGCACTCTGACGGGATGGGTCATGGGCTCGAGGTACTTGGAACCCACGTACAGAGCCCCTGCGCCTGTGATCTGCCCTTCCTCGTTGGTGACGGTATAGCGGAGAATATCCTCCTCAATCTGATCCTCGGGGGCGGTGTAGCCCATATACAGCACCACGCTGGAGGTGGCGGGGTCGAAAGTCAGCTCGCTTTCGCAGTAGGTGAATTTCCGGTTCATGGATACGAGATGCTCACCGTCGACGCGGTGCTTCAGCATCGAGATGGCTGAATAGAAATTCAACCACTCATCATGTTCGGGATGCGGGTTATAGACCACATCCACGTAGCCCAGACATTCGGTGGTGGCGCGGATGGTGACGGTCTCGCCGGGGAGGCAGTCGAAAATCAGAATGTTCATATTCCGGAAATCCTCGCTGTTCTCCATACGGATATCCTCATCAAGCTGCAGGGTCACGTTGGTGCCATCCTCGGTGGTTCCCTCGTCCTCATCCTCGGTGGACAGGCTCAACAGCTTGACCAGGGGGGTATCGTAGTAGAACAGGGCTTCCTCGGTAGCATCGAGTTCAGGGGCACTCAGCTCGGTGGAGGGAGGGGTGACGGGGTCCTCGGTTTTGAGCAGGGGCAGGGTCAGCACGGTGCCCAGGGCCAGGACGGCGGTGAGGCAGGCGGCGGTGGCGGTCAGCCAACGGCGGGTGTGGGTGGCTTTGGATACGGCGGGAGTATTGGTCTCCATGGCGGTCAGGGCCTCCTCCAGGGTATCGTCACGCAGGTGATTGAATGCGTGGGAGAGTTGATCTCGGTTGGTTTTCATGATCTTATCGGTTCTCCTTTCTTGGTCATACCTGTATGCCACGCTTTTCCAGGACGCGGCGCAGGCGGTTGCGCATACGGTTCAGACGCATTTCGACGGCTCGCTCGCTCAGGCCGCGGCACTTGGCGATCTCGCTGTTCGGGTAGGCGGCGTAGTAACGGAGCAGAAAAATGGCTCGGTTCTCGCGGTCCAGCCCATCCAAAAAGGTTTGGAGGGCATCACGGATCTCCATGGACTCTCCGTTGCTCGGGCCGTCGGGGTCGGCCAGGCATTGGTCCAGCTCCTCCAGGGCGCAGACGTACTCTCCGCCTCCGCGGCGGTCGGCCGTATTGAAGCGCACCCGATCAATGGCGCGGCGGCGGACCAGGGTGCTGACGTACGGAAGCAGAGGGGTATCGGGATCGGCGGGCGGGGTGTGCCACAGGTCCAGGAGAGCGTCGTTGAGACATTCCTCGGCGTCCGCCCCCGAGCCTGTGATCCGCAGGGCCAGGCCGTAGAGCAGTCTGCCCCAGCGGTTCGAGACCTCGGACAGGGCCGACTCGTCCCGCCGCAGGAGCCGCTCCCGAAGCAGACTGTCGGGCGAGTAGTTTTGATGTACTGAGGACATAGGCCCTCCTTTCGGGGTTTCTTGTGAGATTTTGCGGTGGTGTCGAACACGTGTTCACCCTATATATCGCAAAATGGGGGGAGAACTCACGGGTGGATTCGAAAAAAAGTAAAATTTCCCCGCGAATTTACGCGGGGAGGGTGTCATTCGAGGATGGTATTTTGCTTGCCGTCGGTGGTGTGGACCGTGAAGGAAAACAGGTCGGTGACCGTAGAAAACCTATTGGCGTTTTTCAGGGGCGGGAGGTCAATGGTCAAAAGCGTGCCGTTGCAGTCGATGAACCAGGAGTTGGTCCGTGCGTGGTAGGCCCTCCCGTTTTGGACCGTCAGGTTGAATTGCCCCGTGACCCCTTCCATGGTTGCGCCGCCCGGTTTGCTGACGTACACGCGAATGGAATGGCGGTCATTGGAATCGCCTGTATCCGTGGAGGTGAAGGTGAAGCGGTATGCGTTTTCGTCCTCCCAAATCGTCTCCAGCGTGTAGGCATCTGTCTTGGATGTGGGGATCACCAGGAAATGGCTATTTTGCCAATAGGAGATGAATTCCTCCATGCTTTGGCCGCTGTACAGGGGGCCTCGGCAGGCATCCGCGTTGCCCGAGGCTGACTCTTGGGTGGTTTTCCAGATGCCGATTGTTCCAAGAGCCAGGCAACCCATCAGGGCTACCGACGCGGCGATCAGGAGGAGTTTGCGGACGAGGCGGCTTTTTCGGGTAGTGGGGGTGAACTCCGCGGGGGTCAGGGGGGCGGCGGCTTCCTCGATGAACAGGTCGTCCAGGCCGCCGATGAGGTTGAGCAGTTGATTCTCGGTTTGCTTCATAGGTCAATGCCCTCCTTTTCCAGTTGCTTCCGCAGTGCTTCCCTCATACGGTACAGGCGGGCGGTCACGGCGGATTCGGTCAGACCTGTTTCTTGGGCAAGCTGCGCGATGGGGATGGCGTAGAAATATCGGCGCATGAACAGACGGCGGGCGGCGGGGGATTGTGCCAGCAGAAAGCGTTCCAGGGTCAAACGGATGTGAGCACTTTCCTGCTCGCGGGCGGGGTCGGAGGCGGATGGGAGGCATTCGCAGAGCTCTTGGGTGAGTTCTACCGTGATGCCGCTTCGTTTTTGGGCGTTCCGTTTTTCGCAGAAGGAGAGGGCGTTATTGCGGATGATCTTAGCCAGGTAGGCGAACAGGTGGGTGGGGCGGGTCGGCGGGATGGCTTGCCAGGCCTCCAGGTAAGTATCGTTGACGCACTCCTCGGCATCCTGGTGGTTTTCGGTGATGGATTGGGCGATGTGAAACAGGCGGCCGCCGTATTTGCTCGCGGTCTCCCGCAGGGCGGCTTCGTCGCGGTTGAAAAAGAGCTCGACTATGCGGGTATCTTCCATGGGCATGGTCTCCTTTCGGGGGGTTTGAAGGGGTTGCGTTGGACCTTCACCCTGATAGGCGGGAAATTTTGGGGAATCTTGCGGGGGCGGCGTAAATAATTCCAAAATTTTGCGATAAAAACAAGTCCCCGCGCGGAATACGCAAGGACTCGGTGGGTGATTCACTTGATCTCAATCTCGATCTTCTTGATCCGCTTCTTCATCTTGCGCAGGTCGCCCAGCATTTTGAAGGTGTCCTTGACGATGTTGACCTTGGACTCGCGGTGGTTGATGATCTTGACGGGGGTTTCCACGATGGTCTTGCCCAGCTTGGTGGCCCAGAGGATGGCTTCGAAGTCGAAGGCGAAGCCGTTGACCTCGCAACGTGGGAAGATCTCCCAGACCGTTTCGCGGGTGAAGGCCTTACAGCCGCACTGGGAATCCGAGAGCTTGAAGCCGCCCACGAAGCAGAGGATCTTGATATAGATCTTGGAGGCCAGCTTACGGATGAAGGTATAGCCCTCGTAGCCGTCCTTATGGAGGTTACGGGAGCCGATGACCATATCGGCTTTGGGATTTTCAGCGAAGGTATCGTAGACCTGCTTGATAACGTGGGTGCCGTAGGCCAGGTCGGCATCGGTGAACATGACGATGTCCCCTTCGGCGGCCAGGAGAGCAGTGCGGACGGCACAGCCCTTGCCCTTATTATCGGGATAGCCCACCACGCGGACGTTGGGGAGGTTCAGCTCCTCCACGATCTGATCACAGCCGTCCTTGGAACCGTCGTTGGAGAAGATGATCTCGTAGTCGGTAAAAGTAGCGGACATATACTCGTGCAGGGTCTTGGCGGTATCGGCGATGATACTGCTTTCGTTGTACATGGGGATGCAGAGGGAGATCTTTTTGTTGAATACGGTTTCGGTTTGGCTCATGGCGGTTCCTTTCGTATTTGCGTATTTTTTATTGCTTTTGGTAAATATGGAAGTCGAAGGAGACCTCGGTCTCCAGGCGGTCGGCGGATTGAATGCGGTCATGGCCGTTCTGGCTCGTGCGCCAGTAGTAGGGGGTCATGGAGAACAGCGCGGCGATGTGAGCACTTCCCTCCACGGTGATGCGGAAGGTAATGTTTCGGGTTGCCACATGGGACAGGCCATCCCCTTCGCTTGGGAGGTCGCGGCGGGGATCGTTGAGGTAGGGGTCATCGTAGACCAGCTGTTTAAGGCCGAACAGGTGACGCTCGCCCGCGCCTGCCACGATGAGGTGGCCGTCCTTCTTCAGCACCCGCGCGTATTCGGCGGGGGCGCAGGGGGCGAAGATATTGGTAACGGTATCGAAGGTTTGGTCTCCTACGGGGAGCTCAAACACGCTGCCCACGGCGTAGAGCGTGGTTGGAGGGGTTCCTGTGACCAGGCGGTGGGCTCTGGCGGCCTTGGCGGCGGCATCCACCGCGAATTTGGAGAGGTCCACGCCCAAAGTTGGGTAGCCCGCCCCGGCGATCTGATTGGAGTAGTACCCTTCCCCACAGCCTGCGTCCAGGACCAGGCCGCCCATGGGGGTAAACTCCTTAACCAGGTCGGTCAGAGCGTTGGCGGCGGGGGCGTAGTAGCCGTGGGTCAGAAAGGAGGTGCGGGCGCGGACCGCCTCCTTGGAGTCACCGCCTCCGCTGTGGCGGGGGGAGAGGGGGACGTACCCGCCTGCTCCGCCGTCGAACAGGTGGCGGCGGCCGTTGGGGTTGCGGTTGCTGATCTGCGCGGTACAGGCCAGGCTGCGGCCGTCCTCCGAAATACCGAGGGGAGCACCGCAGACGGGGCAGTTCAGGGCTTGGATCAGGGCTGGATGAAGTTCAAGATGCAGGTCGGGCATATCGGGCTCCGTTTCGTGTTTTATTCGTGAACATTATACACCATTTCGGCGGGAATTGCAAGGGGTCAGGAAGGTTTTTCGTCATATTCTGTGGATCCCGTTGGCTCTACGGGCATTTCGAACCAGAAGGTGGAGCCTGCGCCTACCTTACTTTCCACACCGTAGGTGGTATGATGGGCTTCCAGCACCTGCTTGACGATGGACAGGCCAAGGCCCGTGCCCACCATGGCGCGGCGGTGGACCTTGTCGATCTTGTAGTAGCGGTCCCAGATCAGGGGGATCTGCTCGGGGGGGATGCCCGCGCCGCTGTCGATGACCGACACGCGGACTCTCGATCCGTCCTGGGACAGGGTCTGGACCACGCGGACCAGCTTATCTTCGCCCGTGTAGTTGATGGCGTTGTTGATCAGATTGTAGATGACCTGGAGGATCATGGTACGGTCAGCGCGGATGTTGACCGCGGTATCGGCCTTGTACTCGATGCGGTAGCCGTCCTTTTGGGTCAGCTTTTCGTAGCGGAGCATGGTGGCCTCGATGAGCTCGGTGAGGTTCAGGGACTCCCACGCGGGAAGTCGTGTGCCCGCCTGGAGCTTGGAGAGGTCCAGGAGATCGTTGACCAGCTGGGCCAGGCGTTCGGTCTCGTCGATGATGACCTGGACGTTTTCGGGGGTATTCTCACCCGGGAGGTCCCGCATGACCTCGCTGTAGCCGATGATCATGGTGAGGGGGGTACGGAGATCGTGGGAGATATTGGCGATAAGCTCCTTTTGGAGGGTATCGTTCTGTGAGAGCTGTTCCGCGGCGTGGGTCAAGGATTCCGAGAGCTCGGTGACCTCACGGTAGCCCTCCACGCGGAAGTCGGCATCGTAACAGCCTTTGGCCAGCTGTTTAGCTGCGCGGTTCATTTTCTTGATGGGCTCCGAGATGTTACGGGAGATCAGGATCGCCAAAAACAGGGCTCCCCACAGGAGGATGAAGGCGATCATCCAAAACTGGGTCTTGAGGGTCTCCACGGTGGCGTTCAGGGGCTCCAGCTCGGAGTTGAGCATCAGGATATAGGTCTCACCCGAGGTATCGGTGATGACACGGACGTGGATCATATTGACGTTCTGCTCCAGGGGGGAGTTCCACAGGCGGTCGCGGAAGCTTTGGTTTTTGCCCTGGGGGTCTGCGGATTGGTCCCCACCCATCAAGGCTTCGGGATCGGTGATGATCAGAGCGTCGGGAGATAGCTTTTTGGTGTAGATCCCGCCGCGGTTGACCGCCTCGTTATAGAGGTAGGTCAGGTAGCGGTTGGAGATGCGGTGGATGAGGCAATCGCCCGACACCTCGGCGCTGACCAGCTGACGGGCGGTGGTTCCCTCCACCCGAAATACGCGGATGCAGAGCAGGTAGTCGGTGGCGCAATCCTCCACTACCTCCTCCAGGCGGCCGGGATTATTCAACACGGCCTCGGCTACCTGGCGGTCGGTCATCTCTAATTCGTCATACTTACTTTGGCTGTAGAAATAGTTCAGGAGTCCGATCTGCATGATCCACACCACCAGAAGAATAAAGAAGGTGAAGATAGCCAGGTAGGCAAACAGCTTCCAGGAGATGCTGATGCGCCCCCCGACACCCTTGGGGCGGCGGGGGGAGCGATCGGTATGCTCTTGTTGGGGTTGGTAGGCGCGCTTCATGGACATCAGTTCCCTTCAAAGCGATAGCCTACGCCGCGGAGGGTGACGATATACTTGGCGTAGGGACCCAGGCTCTTGCGCAAAAGCTTGATATGGGTATCCAGGGTACGGGCATCTCCGAAGAAATCGTAGCCCCAGACCTCGCTGATGAGCTTTTCGCGGGAGAGGGCGATGTTGCGGTTGGAGAGCATATAGAAGAACAGGTCGTACTCCTTGGGGGACATATCCACCCGTTCGCTGTTCACGTAGACGATGCGGGCGGTCACGTCGGCGCGGAGGCCGCCGTTATCCATTTCGATGATCTGATTAGGGGCAATATTGCCCGTGGGGGCGGCGGGGCGGTTGACCCGCTTCATCACCGCGTCCACACGGAGCATGAGCTCCTTGGGGGAGAAGGGCTTGACCACGTAATCGTCGATCCCCAACTCGAAGCCGTTGATCTTATCGTACTCCTCTCCGCGGGCGGAGAGCATGATGATGGGGGTCTGGGTGATCTTGCGGATCTCGCGGCAGGCCGAAAAGCCGTCCAACTCGGGCATCATGATGTCCATGATGATGAGGTCGAAGGTCTCCTTACGGCACAAGACCACCGCTTCCATGCCGTCCCCGGCTTCGGTGACGGTATGGCCTTCGAATTCGGCGTATTTACGGATGATGGCGCGGATGCGGCTTTCATCATCGACGACGAGGATATGATACATGGTAGAAACCTGCCTTTCTTACAAAATGTCGGGGTACGGGGATGGATCCTCGGATCAGGGATCGCGAGCCTCCATGGCGGGGAGATCGGGGACAGATTCCACGATGGTGACCACCACGGTGAGCTGTTCGCGGCCGCGGTAGATGGTCAGTTCCATGGTCTCTCCGATGCTCTTGGTCTGGATCAATCTTTCCAGGTCGCTGACGCAGGTGATCTCCACGCCGTCGGCGGCCAGGATCAGATCGCCGTACTGCAGGGCATCGTGGCTATCGTCATAGACGTAAACCCCCAGGTTGAAGGAGTCGAAATAGCGCATGGCGGTGGAAATGGAGGTCACGTCCACCACGGTGAAATCAATATCGGGACGGCCGCGGACGTAGCCGTGGTCGATGAGCTCCAGGATGACCTCGTAGGCGGTATCGATGGGGATGGCGAAGCCCAAACCCTCGATTTCCTCCGAGGAGATCTTGGCGTTGACCACGCCGATCAATTCGCCTGCCATATTGAACAGGCCGCCGCCCGAGTTGCCGGGGTTGATGGGGGCGGATACCTGGAGCAGGGTCATATTCACCCCGCTGACGTTGATCTCACGGGCGGTGGCCGAGATCATACCCTCGGTGACGGTGCCGCCCAGGGAGCCCAGGGGGTTGCCGATGGCCAGGATATCCTCGCCCACCACCAGGTCAAAGCTGGCACCCAGGGTGGCCACGGTCAGGGGATAGTTCCCCGCGTCGATCCACAGGACGGCGATATCGGTCTGCTCGTCGGTGCCGATGAGGGTGGCGGGAAATTCCTTACCGTCGCTCATGCGGACGGTGATGGTATTGGCTCCGTCGATGACGTGGTGGTTGGTGACCACGAAGCCTTCCTCCGAGATGATGACACCGCTTCCCGCGCCGCTGGTGATATACTGGCCGATGAAGCCCGACTGGACGATGGTCTCTGTGGTGATCTCCACCACAGACGCGGCTACGCGGTTGACTACGGTGGCCACCGAGACGGTATCGCGGCCTGCCGAGGTCAGCACCTCGCCCTGCTCGTCGGTCTCGATCTCGGCCTTGCCGTCACCGTCCGTGTCGGTCCGCTCGGGGGGGAGCTTTTCGATGGAGGCAACGGGCGGGACGGTGACAGAGCCCATTTGATCGGCACTTCCCGAGGGATTGGAACCCGTGCCGCTCTGGTCTCCGTCGGAGGGAGCGGGGAGGGTCAGGCCCTCGTTTTCTGCCTCGTCGGTTTGATCGCCGCTGATGAACAAGCCGTCGGAGGTTCCAGCCTCGGGGCTTCGGTCTCCCGTTTCCACGGGAGGAGCGGCACCGCCCTGGGCCCCGTTGTTCCAGGATTTCGCCGCCATGTAGGTCCCGAAAAAGCAACAGGCACCGATAACTACGGTGGCCAGCACCGCCGACAGGGCGATCACCGTCCCGCGGTAGTTGCGGTTTCGGTCCTCGGAGGCGGAGGAAGAATTGTAAATAAAGCCGTGACTGCCGTCGGGATTGGTATAGCCCCGGCCGTTATCGGCGGATCCTGCTTGATAGGTATATCCGCTGTCAGACGTGTTATACGTATCTGCGCGGTCGCTGTTCGAAGCGTTTCCTTTCATCGGGTCGTACTGGTTCATGAAAGATAACCCCCTTCGTTTGGTTTGATGGGCGAACATACTTCGCCTAATCTGACCGTATTATACCTCTCGAATGTGAAGGTTTTTTGATTTTTGGGAAATGCTGTTTTGAAAAAAACTGAATTATATCATATCAAGATGAATTCAGCCCAGGTATTCCTCCAGGGTGATTCCCTGCTCGTGGATCCTTGCGGCGGCTTCCACACCCACGAAGCGGTAGTGCCAGGGCTCGTAGGCGTAGCCTGTAATGGCGGTCTTATCCGAAGGGTAGCGGAGGATAAAGCCGAAGCAATGGGCGTTTTCGGTCAGCCAGGCGTAGGCGGGATTTTGGGCGAAGGTCTCATCCAGGGAAACGTAGTTGACGCTGATGAGGTCGATGCAGAGTCCCGTCTGGTGCTCGCTCTCGCCCGGACGGGCGGAGTAGGTCAGCACCTCAGCCTCGCACTGCTGTTGGGACCAGGCGGGGTGAGCGGCGGCTTCGTTGCCTAGGTAGGTATTGAACAGGACTTGCTGATACTCATAGGAACGGTAGCCGCTGGTGATGGCGATATCGGTATAGCCCAGCTTACGGAGCTCGCGGACCATGGCCTCGGCGGCCAGGGCGGCGGTGGACTCCAACTGAACCTCCTTACCGTACAGGGTCAGCTCGGTGGGGATTTTGGAGAGGGAGGCGGGGGCGTGGGAGCTTCCCAGGGGGTGCTGTTTATTGGCCAGGATCAGATGGGCCTCATCCTCGGACCAAATGGCGGTCTGGTATTTTTCCATATCGATCGAGTACCGGTAATCCAGGGTGATTTCTTCATTCTTCTGCCCGCAGGAGGCCAGGAGGGCCGTGAGGGCCATGGCGGCGACGGTGACTTTGACGGTGTTCTTAAGCATGATTTTGTCCTCCCGGATCAGGGCTTGGTCTCCACCACGATGAAGAAGGGGGAGGTGGGGGAATTGACGATCTTGACCAGGGTGGCGCAGACGCGGTGGCGGCTGATGCCCGCGAGATAATCTAAGATCATCTGTCCCTCGGCATCGCCCTCGGCGTGGCCGGGGTAGACGGCGATGTTGAGGATGGCATCCTTATCCATGAGGCTGATGGCATCGCGGATGGCGGGGAGGGTGGTCTCCCGCAGGGTGGTGATGGACTTATCGCCGCCGGGGAGCCAGCCCAGGTTGAACATACCCGCGCGGAAAGGCACGTCCACGTACTTTTTGACGTTGGAGTGGGAGTCCAGGATGAGCTGGTAGTTATCGGGACAGCCCGACTTGACCAGGTGCTCCTGGGTGGAGGACAGGGCTTGCTCCTGGATATCGAAGGCGTAGACGAAGCCGTCGGGGCCTACGGTCTTGGAGAGAAACTCGGTATCGTGGCCGTTGCCCATGGTGAAATCCACCGCCACGTCACCGGGGCGGAGGTGCTTGAGGATAAAGTATTTGTGTAGTTCGAGCAGGTCGATCATGGGGGAAAACTCCTTACATATTTATAGATTGAGCAGGACCGCCGACAGGATCCCGACGGCAAAGCCTGCCCATTGTTTTGGGGTGAAGCGTTCGTGACAGAAGGCGAGTGAATAGAGGCAGACCAGGATGATCTGGCCCGCCGAGATGACGGGAAACATGACCGAGGCGGGGATGCGTTGGTTAAGGTACAGCACCAGAAGATTGACTCCGCCGTTGCAGAGACCGCAGATCAGAGCCAGGGGTGTACCGTGGCGCAGGGTGGCTTTGCGGTCGGTCTCCCTCATCAAAAAGGACGCAGTAATGAGCACCGCCGAGGAAAGGCCCAGGGCGGCGATCATGTACATATTCTGATGAAGATTTGCCTCGGGTATGTAATGGGGGGCCAGCTTTTGGACCGTGGAGCACAGGCCGTTGCCCGCAAATCCCAGGGCTACGAAGATCACCCATTTGAGGGTGAGGCCGCCGTCGGACTTACGGTGATTGGTCAGCCACAGGGCCAGGATCAGCAGGAGGATACCTGCCAGCATGGTTCCCTTCAAGGGCTCCCGCAAAATCAGCAGACCCGCCAGGGCGGGGACCAGGAGGGAGTAGGAGGTGACCAGGGTGGTCCTCGCCAGGGAGCCGTTTTTGATGGCCAGCACCACGAATACCGTGGCGGCGGCGTAGGACAGGCCGAAGCCCACGGCGGGGATGAGGAGACGGGGGGACCAGGTCCAGGCTTGGTTCAACGTAACCACTACCGCGAATACCAGCATGGCGCAGAGGGAGATCAGCCCCGAAAACAGGAGAGCTCCCGAGTTGCAGGTGGTATTATAGCGCTTTTGGGTGACCTTTTGCAGGGTCAGAAGCAGGGCGACGCAAAGCGTGAGGGCGTACTGCATGGGGGGTACTTCCCTCGCGGCTTATTTATTATGGATATCCGAGCGCAGGAATTTGATGGCCCGCTCCACCGAGTCCTTGGAGTTATACCAGGGCTCCTGATCGTAGCGGTAGTCGAATTTCTTGCAGAACCAGCTGATGTCCTCGGTGAGGGTGGTCATGTAGTCGTTGACAACCTTGCCCACCTCGGCGGTGAACTGGGCCAGCTTCTTCTTGCCCAGACGCTTCTGGCCGTATTCCAGGAGCTTTTTGTAGTGGGGCAGGCAGAAGTAGGGCTGGGCGCGGAGCTTGGGGCCGAAGTCCTCGTCGGAGTCCCACAGGAATACTACCGTCTCGGCCATGTGCTCGAAGTGGAACTTGGCCCGCTTACAGACGTAGCAGTTGGATTCCAGTTCATTGATCCGCTTGAGGGGCTTGGTGCCGGGAACACCGAAGGTTCCCTCCTTGATCTCGTCCTGGAGCTCCTTGAGGTGGCTTTCCAGGGTCAGGGCCATACCCAGGCGGTTCTTGCGGACGAACATCAAGTCGTAGTGCAGGCGGCAGAAGCCCTGCTCGTTGGTCTTGATGCGGACGTCGGGCTCCATCATGGAGGCACCGAGGATGAGGTCCAGCTCGTTTTCCTCCAGCTTGCGGTAGATGGCGCACATGGGGCAGCCGCAGGTGGCATCGTCCCGGGATGCTTCAAAGGCTTCGTTTACGGGTATGGTATAGATCTGTTCCATGGGAACCTCCGAAATTTTTTACAATTTTCTCTTGCATTTTGCGCAGAAATGGTTTATACTATATGATACCATAGTTTCGTCCCAATTGCAAGGGGGGCGAGCAAATTTTTCTGTGAAATATGCCAACCGCGTATCTACGCGAACATAAAGGAGCTATCATGCCGCAATACACTGTTGAAGAATACGCCGCGTTTCTGACCCGTACGTTTTTTACCCGTTTTTCCCGCGAGAACCGTCCCCGCACGATCACCGACGTGACCGACAAGGGGGTGGAGGTGCTGGAATTCATCCTTCCCCACCCCGAGGAGGGGCGTTTTTCGCTGTCCCTCCAGGCGCGGACTAACCGTGGGTCGGTGTCCGAGTGCTCGCTCCACTTCGGGCAGGCCGAGGTGGCGGGGCGGTTGGATCCCGATGAGGCCGTGGCCGCCATCAACGAGGTCATTGAGGACCGCATCGTGGCCATCGTGCGGTACAAGAATCGGGAGGCTTATGACAACCACCGCAAGATCAACGCTACCCCCTCCGAGTGGCTGTACCAGGTGCCCGATGACGAGGCAGAGCTTTCGGGGATGCTGGAGAAGCTGAAAAAGCCCGCCACCTTCTTGGAGAAGGTCAGCGGGAAATACACCGGGGTGTTTGAGGTGTATCGGTGGAGTGGGTTTGACGTGATCGACAGAACGTAATAGAGGACCGCCGAGGGCTTTTTGGGGCTCTCGGCGGTTGGTTTTATGTATGAGTCTGTAGGGACCGGCGTCCTCGACGGTCCGCAACGGTCTTTGATTTTATTGATACAGATATTCCAACCATTCGGCCTTCAGGGCTTCGTAGTCCTTGCCGAATATGGGGGTGGGATCATCCGCCCGATAGGCATCCAGCACCGCGTCCAGACCGTATGTGTCTACGAGGTAGCGCACCATAGCGGCCGCCTGGCCGTAGGTGAGCTCGGCACCGATGGCGGTGCAGGGGGCGTTGTTGAGGGACTCCCACACTTGACCAAGGGTGGAGCTTGACCCGGGGGCCATTTGGTCCTCCACTCGGATGTTGATATTGCGGAACAACTCTGTATCGAAGGCTTCAATGGAATCCAGGGAGCCTCCGGCGGCTACGTAGGCATCGTAGACGGCCTTGGACGCGATGGCGGTTTGGTTGCCCGCCGCGGCCAGCTCGTCATAGTACCCCTGCCCGATGATCCGCATGGTTTGGATACGGGTATCCGTAATGAGCGGGTAAAAGCCCAGATCCTCGCTGAGATATTCGCAGAGTCCCTCGGACAGCCAGAGGTGTTTTTTCAAATGGATGCCATGGCGTGGACGGCCTCATGCAGGGTCGCTTCTCGGGTGTTAATGTACATATTCCCCGTGGCGTGTCGGGTATGGGACGCGCCGCCTTCGAGGGTCATGTAATAGTGAAATTCACGGTCGGTGTTAAAGAGATCGGCGTCCTCCAACCCCTCCACGTACTCGATCAGCTTCCCGAGTCCCGTGGTGCTATAGTACAGGATGCCGTGGTAGGCCGAGATGGGACCGTCATCGAAGTTTTCAAAATGGTAGTGAACGTTGCCGATGGTGAAGACGTAGGGGAATTGGTTTTCTGCCGACCAGTCCACCGAAAAATCCATGGAGGCGAGGAAGGCCTCCCGATTGGGGAGCTGTATGTAGTCCATCTCGAGGCCGAGGGAATGGAGATATGCGGTCTTGTATTCGCAACGCTTATCCATATCCAGCAGCGCGTCAACGCCGTACTCGTCGCAGACGAAACGGAAGAAGGCTTCGGCCACGGGGAGAGTTTTTTCAAAATCGTAGACGAACATATCGTCATACAGGGTCAGATACGATTGATTAGCTTGATTTTGGAAAAACTCGGTCAGGTCTTGGGGCTCGGTTTGCTTTTCATAGGCGGCCAGGCCGTAGGAGAGCCACAGCTCGTCGCTCATACGGACGGCCTTAAAGGGATCGACGGGGGCTTCGGTTGGGGCTTCGGTTGTGACCTCGGCTGTGACGGGGGCGGTGGTGTCTTCGGGGGTTGGCGGTTGGTCGTTGCAGGCACTGAAAAGGAGTACGGTAGCGAGGGCGATGGATCCGAACAGGGCTTGCTTTTTCATGGTACGGTTGACCTCCTGAAAAATTTTTTGAGCCATATACGCTCATTAGCGTTCAAAAGAACGCAAATGAGGTTCATTTTTGTTTGGCTTGATCATATTATATCATATCCTTGTTATATTGTCAATAGATTGGATGATATTTCTGAAATATTTTTTGTATTTTACCCGACCGCCTTTGGTGTTCTGTGAAACGTGAGGTAAAATTTTGAAGTTTTGTGTATTTCACCATTTTATTTTTTACAATTCTTTCAGAATCCCCGTTTTTCCATTTGACAATTTCAATAATTTGTGGTATAATATAATGTGGATTGTTGCGCAACCGTCAGCGCGACGCAAAGACGAGGAAAGGAACCCTTCTACATGGTCAAGATCACAAGCATTACCCCCCACAGCCGCGCCGAGCGGCACGGTATTCTGGCGGGGGATATCCTGGTTTCCATCAATGGCCGCGAGGTCACCGACGTGCTGGATTATCGGGTCTTCCTCACGGCTACCGAGGTGCGGCTGTCCCTGATCCGCGGCGGCGAGGCTTACGAGGCGGCCTACGAAACGGTCATCCGCAAGCGGGA
>CAYRTP010000028.1:0-19255 GCA_964427175.1 uncultured Clostridium sp.
GAACGGCACGCACGGTGGTGTGGGAGGGGGGATGAAAAATCCTCCCTACCCGATCGTTTCTATGCATGACTTTGGCTCGCACAAGAAAAATAAGACAAAATGCAAAAAAACTATGTACATTTCTTTGATAATATGCTATAATATCCCTATAAAACAGCAAAGGATGTGTCCATCATGATCCAAAAATCCCTTCAGATCGGTACCCATACGTTCCCCAACCGTGTTGTCCTGCAGCCTATGGAGGGGTGCGACTGTCAGCCTGACGGCAGCCCCAGCGAATTGACGATAGAGAAATATCTGCGCGCCGCCGAAAGCGGAGTGGGGATGGTTTGGTTTGAGGCCAACGCCGTCTGCCCCGAGGGGCGGACCAACCCCCGTCAGATGATGCTGACGCGGGAAAATCTCCCCGCTTTTCAGGATCTGCTGAAGCAGATGCGGGAGATCGCCCTGCGCGAGTGGGGAAGTACGCCCGTGATGATTCTACAACTGACCCACTCGGGCCGTCAGAGCATTGTCCCCATGATCGCCTACCGCCACCCCCTCTACGAGGAGCGGCGACCCGCCACCGATGGCCATATCGTCACCGACGAATACCTGGACACCCTTCCCGAAAAGTACGCGGCTTCTGCCAGGCTGGCCCTGGAAGCAGGCTTTGACGGCGTGGACGTGAAGTCCTGCCACGGGTACCTGTTCCAGGAGCTCCTGTCGGCCTATTCCCGCGAGGGCCGCTACGGCGGCTCCTTTGACAATCGGGTGCGCCTGTATCTTGACTGCGTGAAAGCAGTCCGAGAGGCCATCCCCGCGGATTTCCTGCTGACCACCCGCCTGAGTGTGTCCGATATGGTACCCAAGCCCTACGGCTTTGGTACCACCGAGGACAATCGGTTAGACCTTACCGAGCCCGATATGCTCCTGGAGCGGCTGGTGGCCGAGGGCATCCAAATCCTGAACGTGACCATCGGAAATCCCTACTACAATCCCCACATCAACCGCCCCTACCGCAAGGGAGGCTACATTTCTCCCGAATCCCCCGAGGTTGGCCTGGCCCGTTTCGTGACGGTGGAGAAGCACATCAAGGAGAGATTCCCCGCGCTGACCGTGGTGGGCTCGGGACTATCCTACTATCGGGAGGACCTGATGGAGCAATCCGAACAACTGTTGCGGGACGGCACCTGTGACCTGGTGGGCTTCGGTCGGATGTGGCTGGCCTATCCCCGCTTTTATCGGGACTTCCAAACGGGCACCTTCGACCCACGAAAATGCTGTCTCGCCTGCTCCAAATGCACCGAGCTGATGCGGGCAGGACAGGTATCGGGCTGTGCGGTGTTCCACCAATACTACCGAAATCTGTATAAGGAGATCAAGAAATGAATATCGCCATTGTAACGGGTATTGCGGGCGGCATAGGCAAGGCAAGTGCCTTGATGCTGGCCCAAAAGGGCTATACCGTTGTCGGCATGGGCCGGCAGGTGGATGCGGATCTGTCGGATTTCGACGGTCTGAACATCACCTATATTGCGGGGGATATTTCCTCCTCTGCGGATCGCTCGAGGCTGGTGGATGCCGCCGCTTCTCGCGGGGAGGTCTCGGTGCTCGTCAACGTGGCGGGCGTAGCCCCCAAGGTGCGCCGCGATATTTTGGAGATGACCGAGGAAAGCTATGATTTCGTCATGGGCATCAATACCAAGGGAACCCTGTTCCTGACCCAGGCGGTGGCCAACCTCATGTTGGCGCAGGGAAAGGGCGGCTCTATCGTCAATATCTCCTCCTGCTCCGCCTACACTAGCTCTACGAGCCGCGGAGAATACTGCATCTCCAAGGCGGGGGTCTCCATGATTACCAAGCTCTTTGCCGACCGACTGGCGGGTGAGGGGATCACGGTCAACGAGATCTGCCCCGGCATCATCGCCACGGGCATGACCGCCGCCGTTAAGGATAAGTACGATAAGCTCATTGCGGACGGTCTGGTCCCCCTGGGCCGTTGGGGAACGCCTGAGGATGTCGCCAAGGCCGTAGTCGCCCTCTGCGACGGCACCTTCGGCTACACCACAGGCGAGTCCTTCATCCTGGACGGAGGTATGCACATCAGAAAGCTATGAAAAACAGATACCATACTCTCATCATCGGCACGGGGTGTGCCGGCTTCAACGCGGCGGACAAGCTCTTTGACCTGGGTGTGACCGATATCGCGATCATCACCGAGGGGCGGTTCATGGGCACCTCCCGCAATACGGGGAGTGACAAGCAGACCTACTATAAGCTCTCCCTCTGCGGTTCCGAGGGGGACAGCGTGCGGGAGATGGCCGATACCCTGTACGCGGGCGGCGGAGTCATGGGTGAGCACGCCCTCTGCGAGGCGGCCTATTCCACCCGATGCTTCATGCGCCTGGTGGAGCTGAGAGTCCCCTTTCCTACCAATGAGTACGGCGAGTACGCCGGCTATAAGACCGACCACGATCCCCGAAGCCGCGCCACCTCTTGCGGTCCCTTGACCTCCAAGTACATGACCGAAGCCCTGGAAGCATCCGTCCTGAAGAAGGGAATCGAGATCATCGACCATCAGCGGGTGATCCGCATCCTTCGCGACGGGGAGGCCGTGACGGGCCTGGCCTGTGTTTCCACTGTGACGGGAGAATGCTCGGTGATCGCCTGTCAGAATATCATCCTCTGCACAGGCGGTCCCGCGGGGATCTACGTGAATACCGTCTATCCCGAAAGCCAGCACGGTGCCACGGGCCTGGCTATCGAGGCAGGGGTGTCTCTGTCCAATATGGAGGAATGGCAGTACGGCATCGCCAGCACCAAGTTTCGCTGGAACCTGTCGGGGACCTATCAGCAGGTCCTGCCTCGCTACATCGCGGTGGACAAAGAAGGAAACGAGCGGGAATTCCTCTATGAAGCCCTGGGGGCCGAGTCCCTGGGCCGTATCTTCCTCAAGGGCTACCAGTGGCCCTTTGACACTCGTAAGGTGGAGGGTTCCTCCAAGGTCGATCTGCTGGTGGCCGCCGAGATCAAGCGGGGCAATCGGGTCTTTTTGGACTTCACCCGTAACCCCAAGGGGCTGGAAGCAGGCTTCTCGGTCCTCCCCGACGAGGCCTATACCTACCTGGAGCGCTCCGATGCCCTGTTCGGCACCCCCATTGAGCGGTTGGCCAAGATGAACCTGGGTGCCATCGAGCTCTACGCCGCCCACGGCATCAACCTGTACACCGAACCCCTGGAGATCGCCGTTTGTGCCCAGCATTGCAACGGCGGTGTGACCGTGGACCTTAACTGGCAGACCGAGCTGAATGGTTTGTACGTTGCGGGCGAGGCGGCGGGCACCTTCGGTGTCTACCGTCCGGGCGGAAGCGCCCTCAACTCCACCCAGGTGGGCAGCTTGCGGGCGGCCGAGCATATCGCGGCCCGGGGAGAACACCCCCGTCCCGATCCTGCCTATACCATGCCAACTATCCGACGAGGAAAGTACCGCATTCCCGAGATCCGTCGGACTCTCCAAACCGAAATGAGCCGCGTAGCCGACTTTGACCGAAGCACGGAGGGCATGACCCGCCTGTATTCGCAGGTGGATGAGCTTTGCGAGGGCTTTTTCGATCGCGTTACCATCGAGAATGACACCCAAACCGCCGAGGCCTTCAAGCTCTACGATATGCTCCTGACCCAGCGTTCGGTGCTGTCGGCCATGCTGTGCTCCGCCGAGACCGTTGGGACCCACGGCTCGGCTTTGGTGGACCGCCGTCCCGACCGAAGCGGCGGGGTCCCCCGAAGCACCCGCACCGTAACCCTGGGAAGCATTTCCGAACAGAAGCCCGTATCCCCCATGCCCACCCCCGAGCTGTGGTTCGAGACCCTGCTCGCACGAAAAAAACAAGCTATGGAGAAAGAAAGACCATGAAAGAAAGAATTTTTGAATCCTACCGCGAAAATCTGGAGGGTCTGCTCCTCCCCGCGGACCAGTTCCGCCTGTTCTGCGACCGCCCCGAGGGTTTTGTCCTCCGCGAGGAATATCGGGAGCAGGCCATCGCCCAAGGCGAGGCCCTGCTGCATAAAACCTATTCCGTGCTCCCCCTGTCTACCTATCTGCTCTTTGCCCGAACAGGCAATCGGATCGGTTTCGAGGCTCCGTACTTTGAGCGCAGAACCGATCTGATGGCCCTTTTGACCGCCGAGGCCTACGAGGGTCAGGGGCGGTTTATGGATCCCATTATGGATCTGACCTGGGCCATCCTGGAGGAAAGCTCCTGGGTCCTCCCCGCCCACGTCAACCCCGACGGCAAGAATCCCCCCTGTATGCCCCGTCCCTACGAGGGGGATCGGGGATATACGGACCTGTTCGCCGGCACCACCGGAGCGTGCCTGGCCTGGGTGTGGTATCTCTGCCGTGACAAGTTCGATGCCATCTCCCCCCTGATCAACCAGCGCATCCTGGAGAACCTCCGAGACCGAGTCATTCTCCCCTTTGCGGAACATAACACGGAGCAGTACTGGATGGGATATCCGCCGCAGTATTGGATGAATAATTGGTGTCCCTGGATTGTTTCCAACGTCCTCACCGTCTGCGCTCTGACCGTCTCGGATCCCGCCCTGCGGGAGCGCGTGGTGGATTTCGCTTTGATGGGATTGGATCGTTTTACGGCTATGTATGGAGAGGACGGCGGCTGTAACGAGGGTCCCAACTACTGGTCGGTGGCAGGCGGCGCGCTGTATAACGCCTGCCTGGTCCTCTATGATATGACGGGCGGCAAGATCAACGCCTTCTCTCATCCTTTGATCAAAAACATGGGCGAGTTTTTCCCAAAAATGTATATCTGCAACGGATATTTCCTGAATTTTGCCGATGCCCGAAGCAAACTCCCCGTGGACTATACCTGGGGATACGATTGGGGTAAGCTGTCGGATTCCTCGCTTATGCAGAATTTCTGGGAATTTGCCTATAAAAGGTCAGAGGAAACCTACCTTGTGGGTTACAATACACCTTACCGTGAATTCCGCGGCTTGTGCATCCCGCCGTTTGGCCATCGGGATCTCCGCGCAAGCAAAGCCGAATTTTACCCCAGCCTGGGGCTGTCTGTTTGCCGCGACAGCGAGGATCCCCAAAAGGGACTCTACCTCTCCCTCAAAGGCGGACACAACATGGAAAGCCATAACCACCTGGACGTGGGCAATTTCGTGATCTATTGTGACGGAACCCCCATCTTCATTGACGCGGGCGTGGGAACCTACACCGCCCGCACCTTCGGCGCAGACCGCTACGATATTTGGTCCATGCAGTCCTGCTACCACAATCTCCCCACGATCAACGGAGTGGACCAGGCACCGGGCGGGCATTTCGCGGCGAAGAACGCCGTATTTGAGGAGGAGTGCCAAAAGCTGACTCTGGATCTGACCTCTGCCTACCCCGCCGAGGCGGGGATGGAATCCTTCATCCGCAGTGCCTGGATCGAAAACGGACGGGCCGTGGTGCGGGATGAACTGACCTCGATCGGGGACGGGGAAGTGACCTTCAACCTCCTCTGTAACGAGGAACCCATCCCGACGGGCGCGGGAGAATTCACCGTCCACGGAAAGACCGTACATTACGACCCCGCGCTGACCTTCACGGTGGATATGCCCGACTGCACCTGGCCCGAGACGGTCCGCATCCCCTCCAACTGGGACTGCGAGGTCCTCTATCGCATCCGCCTGACCGCCCCCCTGGCGGCAGGGAAGAAGCAGACCTTCCAAATGGAAGTGTGCCGATGATGCCAACACCCATTCAGAAAGGAAAAGGTAACCCAATATGATGGAAAATCAATATCGCTTAGGCTTGGTGTCTATCTCCTTCCGCCCCCATAGCCCCAAGGAGATTTTGGAAACCATGAAACAATCGGGCCTGACCTGCGTGGAGTGGGGAAGCGACGTTCACGCTCCCTGTCGGGATATGGATCGCCTGCAAGAGATCGCCTCCCTGCAAAAGGAGTACGGCATCACCTGCTCCTCCTACGGAACCTATTTCCGCCTGGGCGTGACCCCCATGGAGGAGCTGACCGACTACATCGCCGCTGCCAAGGTTTTGGGAACCAACATCCTCCGCTTGTGGTGTGGAAACAAGAGCGGTGCGGACATGACCGAGGCAGAGCTGGAAGGCCTGCTGGAGGATTGCCGTAAGGCCGCCGCCCTCGGGGAGGAGCATGGTGTGATCTTCTGCATGGAGAGCCACCTCGATACCCTGACCGAGCGGATGGAGGACTCCCTGATGCTGATGAAGGCGGTCAACTCTCCTCACTTCCGCCTGTACTGGCAACCCTTCCAATGGCTGGAGGCCGAGGAGAATCTTCCCATCGCCCAAAACCTGGCCCCCTATACCGAGATCGTCCACGTGTTCCAATGGAAGGCTCCCAAGTTCAACCCCACACGCTTCTCCCTGTCCGAGGGCGTGGAAGAGTGGCTCGCCTACCTGAAGGCCATCCCCGCCCCCCGCACCCTGCTGTTGGAGTTCATGCCGGATGACCAACTGTCCACCCTTCCCACCGAGGCCGAGGCCTTGAGAACCATCATCGGAGGTCTGTGATGAAAACCATATTCCTGTGCGACAGCGCCTATAATTTTGATCGTGTGTACGCCGCGTCGGTCCGTGCCCGTATGCAGGAAATGTCCGACGTGGAGAATACCTGCTACACCAAGGCCGACGTGCTGGCCGATCCCGCTAAATTTGCCGAGGTTGAGTTCGTCTTCTCCACCTGGGGAATGCCCGCCTTTTCGGAGGAGGAGATCAAAGCCTGCCTCCCGAACCTCAAGTGCGTTTTCTACGCCGCAGGCTCGGTCCAGGCCTTTGCCCGTCCCTTTTTGAACTGCGGAGTCAAGGTGTTCAGTGCCTGGGCGGCCAACGCCGTCCCCGTGGCGGAATATACCGTCTCCCAGATCATCCTGGCCAACAAAGGCTTTTTCACCCACGCCCGCCTGCTTGGCTCGGGGCATCGGGATGATTCCTACCGTCTTACGTCCTCCTACATCGGTAATTTCCACGCCAAGGTGGGCATCATCGGTTGCGGGATGATCGGCTCCCTGGTGGCCGAAATGCTGAAGAACTATGACCTGAAGGTCCTGGCCTTCGATCCTTTCCTGTCGGAAGAAAGGGCACAACAGCTCGGCGTGACCCTCTGCTCCCTGGAGGAGCTGTTTGCCTCCTGCAACGTGGTATCCAACCACCTGGCGAACAGCGCCGAGACCCGCGGGATGATCCGCCATCCCCATTTTGCCTCCATGCCCCCCTACTCTACTTTCCTCAATACGGGACGGGGAGCCCAGCTGGTGGAGGATGACCTGGTCCGCGCCCTGACCGAGCGGCCTGATCTGACCGCTGTGCTGGACGTGACCGATCCCGAGCCCTCCCCCGAAGGCCACCCCTTCTACACCCTGCCCAACTGCTTCCTCACCCCCCACATCGCTGGAAGCCTGGGCGGCGAGGTGGTGCGTATGGCCGAGTACATGGTGCGGGAGTGGACCGATTACACGGCGGGGAAGCCTTGCCGCTACGAGGTGACTTTGAATATGCTGGAAACTATGGCGTGATACCATTTTACAATAAAAATCTTGAATACAGCCCCCATATACCAATGGGGCGGGGGCCCCATGGTGATGTCCTCTACGGCTCTTGGTGCCCCTTCGCATCTTTCCTAAATCCTTTTTAAAAGTTTTTGGGATTCTTAAGGGCCTTTTTCAAAAGGCCCTTAAGCCGCCGGAGGCACGCTCTCCCATTCAAGTTTTTGTTTGTGAATTCGTATAAACCATTAAACGATTATCCAAAAGCGAGGTACAATATATGACGTATCAAGGCCAACATATCAGCGGGCGAGGCAACCCCGCTTACCTGGAGCTCATCGACAACAGCTTCGGTGCCCTCCGTTCCTCTCCGACCCTGCCGAATTTGAAGATGCTCTATCGATCCGCCACCGATATGTTCAGCGAGGGCTTCATTTGGGGTACGGGCTGGTGGATCCGGAATAGCTACGGCTTCACCATGGGGGCTATCCCCCTCCTGGACGGTTTTTGGTCCCGCATCTTGCAAAATTCCTACGATGCCTTTTGGGCACGCATGGGTGACGGCAAGCGCATCGGCGCGGATAACGGTCAGCCCCGCCATGTGAATTATTCGTTTTGCGCCCCCGATGGCTCTTTGGGCGACTGTGTCTTGAGCGATGGGATCATCTACCGCCAGGGCGACGGAGACGTGGACTCCTACGATTGGTTCTACGAGGCCACCGCCGCAGGCGTTCACATGGAGGCCGAGATCCTGCTCTTTGACCGCCGTCCAGAGCAGATCCGAAAATATCTCCCCCTGATGTGGCGCTCCCTCAATCACATTGAGTCCACCCGCGCCGAAAACGGCCTGTTCTTGGTGGGGGCCGCCGCCAACCTCCTGGCTCCCGGCTACGGTGGCAGCCTCAACAAGGAAACGGGCGAGGTGGGCAAGGGCTACCTCACGGGCTTGTCGGTCACCTATTCCGCCGCCCTGAAAAAATGCGCCGAGCTGTGCAAGATGATGGGTGACACCGTGGGGGAGGCCGAGTGTCGGGCACGCCTGGCCCGCAATCTGGCCGCCCTGCCTCAGCTTTTGACCAAAGAAGGCTACTTCGCCAAGTCCATGGATCCCGACGGCACCCTCCACGGCGTCTACGGCGCGGACCGCTACGGCTATTTGGAGTCGGTCTGTAATGTGGATGCCATCGCCTGGGAGGTGGTCGCCCCCGAGGTCGCCCGCTCCATCTACCAAAAGATTGCCTCGGTCCCCGAGATCCGCGGAGCGGGGATCCTCTGTAATAACTACCCCCATTTGGACGACACCCCGGAAAGCTACCGCAAGCGGTCCTCTGCCCCGCACTCGTTTTACCAGCGTTCGGGCGACTGGGTGGATGGCGGATGCTGGGCCACCGTGGAGGGCCGCGCCATCCTGGCTTATCAGAAGCTGGATGCCTGCGCCGATGCCTTCAAGGCCGCCGACGTGTATATGCGTTGGACCAAGGAATACCGCCAGGACGCACCCTTCTCCCAGTGGGGATACAACACCAACAACCCCTGGCAGCAGGAAAATGACGATCACACCGAGTGTAAACAGCCCGTAGCGGTCATGGTGGATAATTTCGCTCCCATCACCTGCCTGCTTCGCGGCCTGTTCGACTACACCGCCGATGCCGAGGGCCTGTACGTAACCCCTCACATCCCCGATGAGATCTCCGAGCTGACCCAGCATGAGCCCGTCCACTTCAACGGCTGTAGCCTGTATCTCACCTATCGAGGCGGAGACGGTCCTCTGAACGCCGTTCTGAACGGCAAGGAACTGTCCGCAGATGACCGCGGACGCATCCATATTCCTACGGAGCTCCTGCCCCGAGGCGGGGAAGTATGCCTGTCGATGAGCCACTCGGACAAGGCGGCTTCGGTAGACGTGGCGGATATCCGTCGGGAAGCCGTCCTCACAGGGGACATCGCAGGTGTGTCCGAGGAGCTGGCCGCTATCTATCGGGAGTGTGCCGAGTCTTTGCGGAGCGTTGAAGATTCCGAGCACGCCGAGCAACTGCGGGAGATCCTTTCGTCGGTGGAGACTGCCGCAAAACGTCGCAGATTGCCCTTTGATCAGCACGAATTGCGTCCCATGACCGAGGATAAAAAGGCCAAGATCCTGGAGCTGTACGACAAGACGGTGGTGGAGCTCTATCAGGGCCTGAAATACCGTCTGTAAATTATCTGTAAAGGAGAAACATCATGTCGGAGAACCCCGTTTATCTGTATGAGCCGACGCTGAACGGTTTCCGCTATACCTCTCACAGCGCGGATGACCCGTTGCGTCAGATCCCCGCCATCCTGTACCCCGATAACCGCAGGGAACGAATCTTCGATGCCGAGACCCTGAAAAAGATTAAGCGTTACCCCTTCCGCCCCGTGGTCTGCGCTATGACCGCTCCCCGCTATCGACTGGATCTGCACAGCGTGGCAGGTACGGCGGGCGAGGGCCGCTTCGCGGTAGTCTTGGGTAAGGAGGTCTGCTGGTTGGACGAGTTTGCCCACATTGAAACCGAATATCATAATGGAGAGATGCGCTACGCGGCGCAGGATGACCGCTTCGGTCCCGCCCCCATTCACGTCACCTTTATCGCGGGGCGAGGAGCTACGGGTATGGTCATGAAAATTGATGCTCGCGGCCTGCCCGCGGGAACCGAGGTCTACTTCCTCCACGGCGGAATGTTGGGCTGGAATACCCACTCCCCCTTCTACCTGTCCTATCGAACCGATATGTGCTGGAGCAACGCGGTATCCCTCCACGGCGAGTACGCCCGCATCGAGATGGACGAGCGTGCCTGCGAAGTCAATTTTGAGGGGCTTACCCCCGTGAAATACCAGGACAATTGGATGGCTGTCAACCGTATCTGGACCATCCTGGATAACTTCAAGCGGTACCTTTTGGTGCGTGCCGAGGGAGCGACCGTGCAGATTTCACCCCCCGAGGGGTTGATTTCCTTTGATCCCGATGCTCTTTGCTCCGCCTCTACTGCCCAAGGCGGCATTGCCTGCGTCAAGCTCGCCACAGACCGCGTGCAATACACCGCCGTCGGCCTATGTGAGACCATCCGTACCGCCAACCTGGAGGAGCTCTTTGGCATCCTGCAGGAATCCAACCGCCAAATTGCCGACCGCCTGGTGGTCCGCACGGGAAATACCCTGTTCGACGGTGCTGTCACTGCCGCCGCTTTCCCCACCGACGGTGTGTTCGGCGATAACGTCTATCTCCACGGAAACCTGTCCTGGAGGGAGGGCTATATGGGCTGGCGGGTGGCCTACGGCCCCCTGGCTTACGGTATGTTCGACCAGACTGCCAAGCATTTTGACAGCCATTTCACCATCACCCGCATCACCGAGGGCCCCGACCGAGGCGTGTTCTGCGGTACCATCGAGGAGGCCTATCCCAGCGCCCTCGCTTTCTACAATATGCACCAGACCGCCCTCCACCAGGCGCGGCGGTACTGGGAATACACGGGCGATATGGCCTTTGCGGAAAAGCTCCTCCCCATTGTGGAGGATTGCATCGAGCGTGAAAAACGCCGCGTCAAGCCAGCCGAGGATATGCTCTTTGAGAATTGCCTGAATACCTGGATCAGCGACCACCATTGGGTCAATATGGGCCAGTGTACCCAGTCCTCGTCCTATATCTACAATCTGCACCTCCTGGTGGCCGAGCTGGCGGATGCCTTGGGCGGTCTCGGAAACGCCGAGAAGAAGGCCTACTATACCGAGCAGGCCGAGGCCATCAAGCGGGACATGAACCGTGTCCTGTGGCAAAAGCGCAAGGGCGTTTTCGCCTACGCCAAGGACCTGCGGGGCTACCAAATGCTCCACACCGAGCCCGAGCTGGCGGATATCTACCATCCCACCGAGTTGGGCGTGGCCGATCCCCTGCAAACCTATCAGATGCTGGACTGGGTGGAGGATAACCTGCGCGATGAGATCACCGACAACGGCGGCCGCCTGGTGCGAAGCTCCAACTGGTACCCCAACGGCGGCGACAAGTACAGCCACTCGGTCTACGAGCTGAACGGCGGCGAGGAGATGAACCTGGCCCTTGCCTACCAGCAGATCGGACAGGAAGAGCCCGCTTACGAGATCTTCAAGTCCATCTACCACTCCCTGTACGGAGGCCGCAACCCCGGAATCGAGGACTACAATTCTAAAGTCTATTCGGCCAGGGAAGGTCTGCCGGATATTCAAAGAGAAGTGGTGTTGAACCTCCCCTGTCACTTGTCCACCAACGGAACAGGCCGCTTGAACGCCCTGTTCGGAGACACCATCGGTATGTTCGGCCGTGAGGTTTACGAGGGGATCCTGGGCATCCGCCCCATGCTCCAGCGTGGAGAAGTATGGCTCACCCCCTGCCTGCCCACCGAACTGCCCCACGTAGAGGTGAAATCTGCCTCGTTGGACTATACCTACGATCGGACCGACCGCCGCGTGAGCCTGCAATACCGCATGAAACACGAAGGCAATGCCCTGCGCGCCAAGCTCTGCCTGCCCGTGTCCGAGGTGGAGAGCGTGACCCTGGACGGTCATTCCATCCCCTTTGCAACCGAGGGCGGCTTCGGTAACCTGTGCGTGCGGGTCACCATCCCCAACGCCTGTGAGGGAACCCTGGAAGTCTCCTATATCCCCGCCGAGATCCTGTCCACCGAGGCCCGCCGAGAGCTGGCCATAGGCTCTACCCTCACCCTGTCTTATCCCAACGAAACCGTCACCGAGCTCCTGGATCCCCAAGGTTTGCTGTCGGATGTCAACCTGACCGAGAACGGTCTGACCGCTACGGTCACCGACCAATCGGGAAGCGGTGTTTTCTTCCTGAAAATGCGGGCAGGCACAGCGGAGTATCTCCGACCCGTAAAGCTCCGCATCCCCTCTGCGAAACAGCCCGAGGTGTTCAAGAGCTTCCGAGAGGAGTTCGAGGCTCCCTACAGCTGGAAGCCCGTGGACATGGATGACCGCTTCAATTATGCGGAGGTTCTGGATGCCGCCAATGCCGTGGTCGCGGGTGCGCCGAAACCGCCCGAGACTTATACGCCCACCAACTTCTATTACTACACGTCCCACGTCAATGGCGGTTTTATCCTGGGCGATCCCTGGCATAAGCTGACCCTGAACCGCTGGCGAAGCCTGGTGGGAGAGGACGGCCTGGCCGTGACGGGGGAGGGCATCCCCTTCCGCTCCAAACGAGAAGGCAACTGCATGGCGGCGGCCGCCGTGGAGAACAGCATCCTGTCCGACCGTGTAATCGTCCCCGTGAACCATGCGGGACGGGCGGCCTACCTGCTGATTACGGGCATTACCCTGCCCATGCAATCCCACGTGGAGAATATGCGGATCATCTTCCGTTACGAAGACGGCGCGGAGGAGGAATTCCCTCTGTTCAATCCCGACGGCATCGGTGATATGTGGTTCAATAAGTTCGACCGCTACCACTACACCGCCGCCAACGGCTTTGAAAACCTCAGCGACGGAAGCGTAGGAGCAACCTCCTCGGCGGGTTTGGACCTGACCAAGCCCATTTACACCGACCTGGAGGGTCATATCCTTCGGTTTAAGCTCCGTTCAAACGTCAAGGTGAAGGAGGTCGAGATGCGGATCATCGCCAACGACGTGCTCTTTGCGTTGATGGGCGTGACGCTGCTGCAGTGATGAGTAATACTATTCTCTAATAAGAATATTGATTACGAGAACGAACGCGTGTTTATATATATCAATGGGGCAGGGGCCCCATGGTGATGACCTCTATGGCTCTTGGTGTTCTCTTGCCCCCCTATAATCCTTGTTTAAAAGTTTTAGGGATTCTTAAGGGCCTTTTTCAAAAGGCCCTTAAGCCGCCGGAGGCACGCTCTCTTTGTTAATCTGAGATTAGCATAAAACCCCATAGCCCCTTGAAATCAAAATGGCCTTACTCCTCAAAGCGGGGAGTAGGGCCATTTGGCTTAGGGCTCCATTCGCAACAGAGCCATGCTGTGGGGCGGCAGGACCAGTTCGGCACAGCCGTTCTGCCATGTCACGTCGAGATCACGTATCTCAAAGTTGGTATGGGGCACCACGTCTTCCGAGGTGTACAGAACCGCCGAAATCGGCTTCCCGCAGTTTTGCAGGGTGAACCGCTTTTCTTTGTCGTAGGATCGGTTCAGCAGGGTGCAGGTGACTACGCCCTGCTTCTGCGTAGCCACAATATCCTCCTCCATCGCGCAAACCAGGCCTCCTGCATGGCCCTTCATTAAGGCAAGGGCCTGACCCGTGGGGGAAAGAACCACGCGGTCGGGATAGACCTGAAGTGCGCCTTCGTTAACCGACTCAAAGTGGCAGGCGATGGCCACCCCCATAGGATCGGCACAGCAAAACAGCATATGCAGGATCGAGGCTGTCATGATTCCCTCGGATATACTGCCCCGTCGGAACCAGGCGTGGTAGGCATTCCACTCGTCAAAGGCGATCTGCACAGGACGGTCGCCCAACTGTTTGCGGGACTCCCGCACGCAGTACAAAAATTCGCCAAAACCACTGCCGATAAGGTGGTAGTAGGCATCCATTCGCTTGGCGGGATCCGAGAAGTTGGGGAATAAAACATAGTGATGTACCGAGATCAACGAGGATACATCCGAAAGCGGGACGGCACAATCCCGCACCCAATCCGTGTTGGGATAGGCTCCCGAGGAGAAAAAGGTCAGGTGGGGCGAGACACGGAGCATCTGTTCGGCGTGCTCGCGGACCACCTTGGCGTATTGCGTAGGGATGTTGGGGCCCTCCATGTGGCCGTGTCCCGCCTCGTTGCCCAGGCTCCAGAAGCGCACGTTGTAGGGCTCCCGATATCCCCGCTCCAAGCGAAGTCTGCCGTAGGGCGTGGTCTCGTCTCCGTTGCAGTATTCCACCCATTGGGCGCTCTCCTCGGGGGTGGCCCAGGCAGGATTGATGGTGATATAGGGTTCAGCCCCGATCTCACGGCATAAAGCCACGAAATCATCTGTGTTCAGCTCATGGAAATCATACCCCATAGTGTGGGGCTGGGTGTGAAGCCAGAGGGAGGACTGATAGGGCGCACGCATATTCCGAGGCAGCAGTCCGTCTTTCCAGTTATAATCCCCCGCAAAATTACCGCCGGGCCACCGCAAGATGGTGATCCCCAGATCCCTCATTTTCTCAATGACGTCCCGACGCATCCCGCGGAAGTGACCCGCAGGCATCAGGGACACCGCCCCGAGGACCAGGGTCCCCTCGTCCTCAAAGGTGATCTCTAACCGTCCTTCCGCATCCTCACGGGGAACGTGCAGTGTCAGCCCGTATTCCCGATAATCACCGGGCTGTACGGTGATTTCCTTGCAATCATACACGGCGCGATCCGCACCCAACAAGGAAACCGTAATCCGCACTTCGGACACAGCTTTTGCGGCCAACACAAATTCGTAATCCGTATGCCCGAGAAAAGGAAGATCCTTCTGCCCGATGCCGCTTTTGGCGGGATGAAAATTGGTGATGATCTGACAATTGCATTCATCCCGACGGGGGATCCGATGCCCCTCGGCATGCCTGGTGTAGGAAGGGAAGCCTCCGGGGGAGTAGGCCGCATTGTTGAGAGTAAAAAACGCATCTGATCCGATGGCGTACCATTCGTGCGCGCATCCAAAACGGTCGGGCAGACTGGCGAACTTTCGGTTTTTCAGCATCTCGGCCGAAATGCCGCCGAATACGCATCCGCGGGTATGTTCCAGGTTGTCTCCGAACAAAAGAGGCGATATGGCACGCCCCGTGTCACCGTTGAGGGTAACGGTCACGTCCTTATGGTACTCCTCGGGAGGCGTTACCGTATCAGGAGCCTCCGCGGAATAACCGCCGAGACGGTTGGCATCATAGACCGTTCCGTTTGAAAGCTCGGTTACGGTGCAACCAAACAAAAGCGACATCTGCGCCATTTGCCCGACAGCGGGGCAGGCCAGGCCGTTTTCCCATTGAGCAACCACGTCCTCCGATACCGAAAGACGGCTCCCCAGTTCTGTTCGTGTCATGTGTATATGCTCACGTTTTTTTTGGATAAAGCTCCCGCATTGCTTCAGATTCAAAATATAGTCCTCCTTTGAAAGTCGTTCCATACAGTTCGAGTTGTGCCCTTTATTATAGCATATATTTTTTGGAAATGCAAGAGGTTTGACCGCGCCAATTCAACCATAAATTGCTTGCAATTTCTACGATTTGTGGTATAATAAGAACATAGTCTAAAAAGTCGGCGGCCTCTGTCATCGGTCATCGGCTAACGGATAAAAAAAGACAATGGTCTTTGGGAGGATATTCAATGGGAGTCGAGTATTTGAAAAGAAACAACTGGTCCTTGGGGATCTCGGTATCGGACCATGGAATTGCTTTTGAAAGCGGATGCTTTCGGGGACTGACGGTCATTCCGTCCCCCGTATTTTACCTGCAGGCGGAAGACCTTGACGGTCAAAACGTCACCCTGGATTCACGGTCCGGCTGGCAGAGTGTGCGCTGTGTCTGCGATGACGCGGTAATCCAAATGACCCTGTCGGATCCTATTTCTTACGGCGGCATTACGGTGACTGTAAAAGGCCGTCCCGATGAGAATGGCATCTCCTGGTACATGGACGTGGCCAATTCCTCCGAGACTCATTCGGTCACGGCCATCTCCTATCCCACGCCCTCCCTGCAGGGAGAGCCTCTCCACCTCTTTGTTCCCGATTGTTGCGGCCGCGCGATCATGGATGCGGGAGAGCGGGGATTCGGGGGGCATTACGATTACCCCGGGCACAATATGTCCATGCAGTATTTCGCCTGGTGGGGGGACAACGGCGGTATCTACCTGGGTGTCCACGATCCCGATGCTTGCATGAAGCACTTCTACATCCAAGCGGGGGAGCATCGAGGGAACCTGGAAATATGGTTCCAAGGGATCGGCGCAGGGAAGCCTGCCAACTCCTTCACACCCGCGGGCTACATCCGCTGGGAGGCTATGGCGGGCGACTGGTATGATGCGACCATGCTGTACGCCGCCTTCGTCCACGAGTCGGCCAACTGGCTCCCCGTCAAGGGACGGCCCGACACCCCCAAGCAGTTCAAGGAAATCCCCTACTGGATCTGCGATTACATCCCCAATTCCGAAAAGCAAATGGAGGCCCGTCCCATGACCCTGAGCTCGGTGTCCGAGCGGTATGGAAAGGACTACTGGGTGGAGGCCGCCATCGCACTCAAGGAGCGGCTGGGAACTCCCGTGGCCTATCACGTGTACAACTGGCATGAGATCCCCTTCAATATCAACTACCCTCATTTCCTGCCCGCGCGGGAGATCGCTAAGGAGGGAATGACCAAACTCAAGGAAGCGGGCCTGTACGTGTTCCCCTACATCAATGCGGTCAGCTGGGAAATGGATGACGCGGAGGAGGGCTTTACGGAAAACTTCTCCAACGTCGGTGTCCATGGAGCCGCAACTCAATCCAACGGGGAGCCCCTGGTTGTTCCGTATCCTCAGAAAAAGGCCAGCGGCCGTGATACCCGGCTGGTCCCCATTTGCCCCTCCTTTGTCCGCTGGCATGAGATCATGGACGATGTCGCGCGGGGAATGGAGGCAGATCTGCCCATTGACGGTATTTACTTCGATCAGATCGCCGCGGTACCCTCGTACCCCTGTCGGAATCCAGCGCACAATCATCTGCCGGGCGGTGGGAGCTACTGGTCCGACGGCTACCGTCAGATGATGGACAGGATCAACGCCCGTAAGTCTGCCGACAAATTCTATTTCAGCGAATCCAACGCAGAACCTTACGTGAAATCCTTTGACGGTTTTCTGACCTGGGTGTGGAACATGGGGGATGATGTGCCCGCATTCCCTGCTTTGTATGCGGGATATGTTCAAATGATAGGACGATACACAGACGGTGCCAAGCGGGATGACGATGATTATTTCCGATACCATCTTGCCGAAGAACTGCTATTCGGTCAGCAAATGGGGTGGCTAAACGCCCACGTCATCTATAATGAGGACCGTATGCAATTTCTTGAAAAGATTGTGAACACAAGATACAGCTACACCGAGATTTTCAATGAGGGTCACCTGCTTCGACCTCCTTATATCCAATCTAATATCCCGTACATCACTTCATCTGGTGTTACCATGCGGCAGGTTGTGGGCGGTGTCTGGCAGATGGATAAGCCATCCGCCAATGGCCAAAAGCGGACCGTCCTGTTCGTTGTGAATATCTCCCGAGAGACGGCAGAGGCGGAGCTTCGCCTGTTCCCGCAGGAATATGAGGTCGAATGCCCCGAGACTCTTCGTTTGACCCTGGAGCCCCTGTCGGTAAAAATCCTTGAATATGGAGTATAGCCATTGCGGAAACACCGCAAACCAAGGGAGAAGGTTCAAAAAAAGCCCGAGCGGGACACGTTTTGCGTGTCCCGCTCGGGCTTTTTCAAGGTGGAATCGAGAGTATCAATCAAATTTATCCATCTTCCGCAGGAGAGCGGTGATGCTGTTCTTGACCTGCTTGGCGTAACGAGTACCCATCGACGCAATGGAAGTGTTGTTGCTGGGAAGCAGGCAGGATGCCAGGTTGCCGTGAGCACCGCTGCCCCAGCCGTAGTAGTAAGCCAGGTCGCAGGCGCGGTTGGCCAGGATGGTGTCGATCATAGGACCGGACTGTACGTCCTTGGCACCCTTGGTCTTGAGGTTGATCTCGTAGTACTGCTTGGTGAGGGTATCCACCGAGTGGTAAGCCATGGCCTCGATCATGGAATTGACCATGACCAAATCATCGCCGGTGACACTGCGGGGGATGGAGACCACGGCGGCGGTCACGTGCATCAGGCTGTAGTAGTCGGTCTGAGCGGAGTTGAACTTGGGGTAGGGAAGAATACCGAAGTCTACGTCGTAGCCGCGAACGCGGGTGACGCACTGGAGGCACTCACCGAAGAACAGGGCGTGGTTCTCACCGAAGCACTTCTTACCGGAAGCCTCCACATCGTTGAGACCGGTCTCGTTCATGTTTGCGGTGAAGTCCTTGGAGAAGATCAGACGGCACTTTTCGGAGATCTCCTGGGCGCGCTCCACGTCCATATTGTAGAAGGGCAGATCGTCCTCATCCTTTTCGCAGAGGATGATACCGCCGGCGGTGAGCATACAGGAGGGAACGTCCTGGGTGTAGGCAAAGCCGCACACGTCGGAGTCGTAGGCCAAGCTACCGTCACCGTCCATGTCACGGACCGACTTCTGCTCGAACTCATAGAGCTTGTCCATAGTCCACTCACCGTTGTCCACCAGGGAGTAGAGGTCGGGGAGCTGGGCATCGGTGGCCAGCTTCTTGTTGAACATGATGGCGAAGGTCGCGTCGTTGTCCAGGGTCAGCAGGTCGCCGGTGGCGAAGTACAGGCGGTTGTCGATGGACATACCCTGAGCCATCTTGGTGTCCCACCAAGGCTTTTCCAGGTTGATGTACTCAATGTCGTCCGAATTCAGATTCCACAGGTAGCCGCTGGTTGCGAAGCCGGAACCGTTGGAGACGTTGGAGATGACGGCCATAAAGTCACCCGTGGGAGCCGCAACCTCGTTGGTTACAGAGCCGTGAGGGTCATCGGTCTTAAATTCGGTAATGGTCACGCCGTACTGTTCCTTGATCCGATCGTTCCGCTCGAATACCGCATAGCTGATATTAGACGTGTTCGATAACCTAATGCAAGGCATTAAAAATGCCACAAATAAGAGAAA
>CAYRTP010000029.1:0-18687 GCA_964427175.1 uncultured Clostridium sp.
AGGTGGTTGCTGTAGTATTCATAGCCGTGCTCGTAGCTCCAATGGCTGTAGGTGCTGATGTTCAGACGGGGATCGGTAGCTCCCGCGGAGCCCGCCAGGGCCAGGTAGTCCTCGTCGCTGACCACGTAGTAAAACTCCGCGTTACCGCTGTTCCAATGCTGATTCATATAGCGGTCGTAATCGGCGTACAGCGCGTCATAGGTGCACATATCCAGCACGGCGGCATCCGCGCCGTCGATGGCCAGGAAGTCCTGTAGTTGGGCATCAGTGGGGTATTCGCCGTACTCCTCATGGTAGAGGTAGGCGGCGCAGAGGTAGTAGTTATCGTAGCCCGCGAGGGACGCGGCGGCACCGATATGCTGTTTTTTGGCGACCGCCCACTCCTCGAAGTTCACGTCCTCGTAGGGCTGAAGGCCGCTCAGCTTGACCTCCAGGAACTCGGGCAGGTAGGGGAAATAGTGGTCAAAGAACCATACGGGAAGCACGTCCTCGGGGGGGATCTCCATCTGCTCGGCGTAGACGTAGGGATCCGTGATGAGCTTGACACCGTGGGTCTCGTAGACGTAGGCGGGGTAATCCTCAATGCCCGTATGCTTGCCCAGGATATCCGACACCACGAAGGTCTTGCCTAGGATGGTGATCTTATCCCCCACGGCCATGTCGCCGTAGCCCTCGCGGTAGGCGATCTGCCCCGCCCCCACGGTGCTCTCCATCCCCACGCTGGAGGCGGGGACCAGGGGCATCCAGTAGTAGCGATCCAAGAGGGATTGGGTCATGACCATGCCGTCCAGGTAGTAGAACAGCTCGTCGGATTCCACCACGCCCACGATGCGGAGATTGGCGGTAGTCGCACCCACGTAGCTGTGGAGAATCATACCCCCGTAGTTACGTGAGACCATGCCGATCAGGTCGGCGTATTCGTTCAGAAAGCTGGCGGTAGAGGTCTCCAGGAGCTTATCGGCCAGGGCGGTGGTAACCAGGATGTCCGCGGAACCCTTCTTCACGGTTCCCTCCCCCGCCACCACGGGCAGGCCCTCGGCGTGGGTGACGTCCACCATCTGCCCCGAGGCGGTGAGGGTGACGGTCTTGGCGGTCATGAAGGCGGCGGAGTTGAAGGTCAGGCTTTCGGTATCGTGGAGGGGACTGCTTCCGATGATGCGGGCAAATTCCATGCCGTGGTTCCCCATCTCGGACGAAATCGCGGAGTAGTCCGCCTCGGGATCCAGGGGGATATAGAACATATTGGGATTATGATCCCGTCGGAGATCGGTGTAGGAGCGGATCCCCGCGCCGAAGGCGGCAGTCATGAACACCATGATGACCGCCAGCATCAAGAGGCAGGCGCGCAAGAGCTTTTTGCCCTTCTTGCGGGTATTCCCGGCCGAGAAATTCTCCCGCCAAGCGTAGGCCAGGGAATTCTTCCAATGGAACAGGCGGCCGAAATTCTTGCCCTCCACGGAGGTCAGCTTGGACATATCCAGGTGACGGCCGTTGACGGTGCCGTCCTTGGCCTCGCCCGCCTCGTGGAATACACCGTCCATGAGCTTGATCTCGCTTCCCTCGTCCAGGAATTTGACGGCGGGATTATTGGTTTTGAGATAGAGCCTACCGCCCACGTTGACCACCTGCAAGGTGATCTCGGCCGCAGGCTCGCCGTAGTATTCCAAGCGGACACCGGGGGCGGCGGTCTCGGTTTTGGTCAACTCACCCAGGTAGATGTGGTTCTTGTTGCGGCGGATGTAGCCGTTGGCTCCCTCGTTGATGCGGTCGGAGTGGACGCGGCCGTCCCGAAGCTCAATGACGCGGTCGCAGTAGAAGTCCACCAGATTGGCCTCGTGGGTGACCAGCAGGACCAGGTGGGTGCGGGAAATTTCCTTGAGGATATCCATGACCAGGACGGTATTGGCTTCGTCCAGGTTGCCCGTGGGCTCGTCGGCCAGGATGATGGCGGGATTCTTGACCAGGGCGCGGGCGATGGCTACCCGCTGTTGCTGACCGCCCGACAGGGTATCGGGGGTACGGTCGCGGTATTTGGCCATATCCACGTTGGTGAGGGCGGCCATGGTGCGCTCGGTGATATCGGTCTCGTCGGTCATGCCGCAGAGGCGGAGGGCGGCGGAGACGTTCTCAAAGACGGTCTCGCTGACGTTCAGATTGTAGTTTTGGAAAATGTAGCCCACGTAGCGGTTCCGCAGGGTATCGGTATCCTCACGGATGCTTTTGCCGAACAGCTCGATGGATCCCGAAGCGATCTTATCCAGACCGCCGATGGCGTTGAGCAGGGTGGTCTTACCGCAACCGCTGGGACCGAAAATGGCCACCAGGCCCGACTCGGGGAGCTCCAGGGTAATGTCATCCATGACGTGGAGCTGGTTGCTTTTGCCCTTATTGTAGTATTTATGGGCGTTCTGAATCTTAACGGGGGAGTTTATCATGCCTTGGAGCCTCCTTTCAGGGTCTTTTTGACGCTCTCGCTGAACATCCGCTTGACGTACTTACGGGACAGGTTGAGGGCGATGAGCACCAGCACGGCGGCGATCAAGAGGTAATCGGCGGCGTGGAGGAAGGGGAACAGGTAGTTGGTGGTGGGGAGCATATACACCACGGCGCAGGTGATGGCGGTGATCACGGCGGCGGGGATGAGGGAGATGAGGGTCTGGACGTAAATGCTGACACGGACCACCGTGGTGGGGATGCCCATGGAGCGCATGATGGCCACGTCACCGCGGGTGGCGTTCATGGCACGGGAGGAGCAGAGGGAGAGGAACAGAGTGACGAATCCGATGGCCATGAGCCACACGAAAGCCATGAGGCCCGCCATGATCTTTTCTTCCAAGACCTCAAAGATATCCGACTCCACGGTCTCGTCCGAGACCACAGCGGTATAGCCCAGCTCGCGGAGGGTCTCCACCTTGTCGTGGGCCTCTCGGTCGTTCTCAAAGAACAGGGAGGCCTGGGTGTAGGCTTGGGTGTAGTAGTGCTGATACATGAAATCCAGCAGGATATCGGGGGAGAGGACCACGAAGGCGGTATTCTGAATACCCAGGTCCTCCTCCCATTGGGCGTAGTAACGCTCCTCCAGGCAGGTTTTCATGCTGTCGGATACGTCGCGCACCATGGTGCAGTCCGTGAAGGGGTACTCCACAGCGGATTCCTCGCCGTAGCCCGGCTTCATGCTGTCCTCGATGTAGTAACCGCCGCCGAACAGGCCGCCGTAGTCGTAGTATTCGTAGGTGTGGAAATAGCCTGTCAGAACGGTTTCGATCTTTACCCGGTCCAGGTTCACCTCGTCGCCCCTCCCTGCTCCCAACTCGGAAAGGTAGCCCGGGAGGGCGTGGTGGTTGACGTAGTAGGAGCCTGCGGGGAGCTCAAAGTCGATGAAGGTATCCCCGCCCAGGCTGATGCCGTAGTGGGGTCCCTCTCCGCTCGGAGTGGAGAGACTGACGTTATAGGTGAAATTGTACTGCTCCGAGAAAAAGGCGATGGCCGATGCGATCCGGTAGCCCTTCTCGGTAAAGAGCATACGGGGAGTGCGGGTGTTATCGTAGTAGTAGCGCACGCCCACCACCTTGTAGGAGGCCATGCCGAACAGGATGGGGAGTTCGGTCTCCTCAAAGCCGTCCTGTCCCAGGTGGTTCTTGAAGGACACGGGGACCTCCAGAATCACCTCGTTGTCGGCCTCGGGATAGCGTCCCTCGTCCAGCTTCAGGGCGGAGGCAGGGTAGCCGAAGGTGAAATCGTAGTAGTCATAATCTTCTCCGATGAGGAGGTAGATGGTGTTGTCCAGCATGGAATCGTAGTGGAGATGGTCCGTAGCTCCCAGGTCGGCGGCTAACGTTTCCAGCTCCTCGTCGGTGATGACCTTGCCGTCACGGCGGACGATGACGGTACGTCCCGAGACGTGGGTGAACATGGTCTTTTCCTTGAACAGATTACGGGATTCGTAGGTGTAGGAGGTGACCAGGGCCAGCACCAGGGAGGTGACGGTCATGAGGATGCAGAGGAACACCGACAGCTTGGGGGTGGCGGTGAAGCGCACCCGCCCCAGGATGAGTCCGTTGCGGAGAGTGTGGGCGGTCTTTTGGGCGGTGCCTTGGGTGGGTTTTCCGAGAGTGGCGGCAATCAAGACCGACTCGGAGACCGAGCCGGCGGGGCGGATGGTGTGATCCAGCTCCACCGCGCCGTCGAAAATGCGGATGTGGCGGGTGGCGTACTCCTCCACCTGCTCAAAGTTGTGGGTGACCACGATGACCAGCTTATCCTCCGAGACCTCCCGCAAAAGCTGAATGATCTCCTTGGAGGACTGGCTGTCCAGGTTGCCCGTGGGCTCGTCGGCCAGGATAATGGGGGAATCCTTGGCCAGGGCGCGGGCTATGACGGTTCTCTGCTTCTGTCCGCCCGAGAGCTTACTGCCCTTATGGTGGATGTGCTTTTCCAGCCCCACGCGGCGGAGGAGCTCCAGGGCCTTCTCCCGCCGTTTTCGTGGGTTTTCAATGTTCATTAGGGCCAGCTCCACGTTCTGCAGGACGGTGAAGCTCTCGATGATGTTGTAATCCTGGAAGATGAAGGAAATATACTGCTTGCGGTATTCCTCCCAATCCTTTTGCATGAAGTGGGAGGTGGGTTCTCCCTCGACCAACAGTTCTCCCTCCTCGTAGGTATCCATGCCGCTGATGACGTTGAGCAGGGTGGATTTACCCGACCCCGATTTGCCCGTCACCGCCACGAATTCCCCCCGCTCGAAGGACAGATTGACCCCGCGGATGCCAACCGACACGTTGGATTCCGATACGTAGATCTTGCCGATGCTTTTCAGCTCCAAAAGCGGCGCGTTCATTGTTTTTGATCTCCTTTCGGTGGTAATTGGTATATGCCTGTACTGATATAGACGGATTTTTTAGGGGCTGATTACGGTTTTTCGCGTAAAAATTCCCGTATCAGCCAAAAAGTGCACCACCCGAGGTAGTGCACTTTTATCATATCACACGGCTATTGGCTTGTCAATAGTTTTTTCAAATTTAATAGTATTAAGATTGATCGTCCAGGTACGACGAAATGCGCTCCAAAAACACTTCACCGTAGCGGTCCAGCTTGGCCTGGCCCACGCCCGAGACCTCCAGAAACTCAGCGGGGGTGCGGGGGAGCTTGACGCACATATCCTCCAGGGTGGCGTTGGAAAAGATGTAGAAGGCGGGGACGTTCTGGGCCTGGGCCAGCTCGAAGCGGAGATCGGCCAGGACCTTGTATAGTGCGGGATCGGAGGCTCCTGCGGAGGCACCTTTGCGGGAACGGGAGGCGGCCCGCTCGGTGTCCCGACGTTCCTTTTTGGCGGCGCGGGACTCGGTCTCCATGTCGGCGGGGTAGCGCATGGTGACGGGAATACGTTTGTAGAGGATATCCCCCGAGGTCTCGGTGAGGGTGAGGATGGGGTACTCCCCTTCGGTCATGCGGATATAGCCTTGGCCGATGAGAGCCTTTATGATCTGCTTGACGTAGAGGATGCTGTACTTTTTCATGAGGCCGAAGGTGGTCTGCTTGTCCAGCCCCATCTCCAGGATGCGCTCACTGCGGGAGCCATGAAGGATCTGTCCGATGAGAACCATCCCCAGCCGCTGACCGGTTCGTGCAATGCAAGAGAGGACCATTTGGGCCTCGATGGTGATATCGGCGGTGGCTAACCCTCCCGTACAGTTGGAGCAGTTCCCGCATCCGCAGGTGTCCTCTCCGTCGGTGTAGGCGGCGGGGAGATCCTCCCCGAAGTAGTTCAGGATATAGCTCCGCAGACAGCCGGGAGTATTAGCGTAATCCGACATACGGCGGAGGCGGTCCAGGTCGCGGGCGCGGACAGTGGCGAGCTCCTCCTCGGTGAGGTCGGGGTTCGGGTCGCCGTTCTCGATCATATAGCGGGCGGTCTGCACGTCACCGGGGGTGTAGAGCAACAGGCAATCGGCGGCGGTGCCGTCTCGGCCCGCACGGCCCGCCTCCTGGTAGTAGGCCTCCATGCTCTTGGGCATATTGTAGTGGACCACGAAGGAGACGTTGGATTTGTCGATGCCCATACCGAAGGCGTTGGTGGCCACCATGACAGTCTTGCGGTCGTAGAGGAAATCCTCCTGGTTCTGCCGGCGGTCGGTGTCGCTCATGCCCGCATGGTAGGCGGTGGCATCGATACCCGCGCGGCAGAGATTTTCGCAGACCTCCTCCACCCCCGCTCGGGTGGAACAGTAGATGATGCCGCTCTCCCCTTCCCGCTCGTGGAGGAAGGCGGCCAGGGCTACGGGCTTGTCCTTGGGCTTGCTGTGCTTGATGCCGAACCACAGATTGGGACGGTCAAAGCCCGTGGTCAGCGAATAAGGGGTGCGGAGCTCCAAAAGGCGCATGATATCCTCGCGGACGTGGTCGGTGGCGGTGGCGGTAAAGGCTCCCACGGTGGGACGGCGGTCCAGCTCACGGATGAAGCGGGCGATATGCAGGTAGCCGGGACGGAAATCCTGGCCCCATTGGGAGACGCAGTGGGCCTCGTCTACGGCGATGAGGGGGATGGTCAACCCACGGCAGATGTCCACGAAGGCGGGCACGTCCAACCGCTCGGGTGCGACGTAGACCAGCTTATAGACCCCGTTGGCCATATTGTAACACACGCGGTCATATTGGGCGGGGGTGAGGGAGCTGTTGATGTAGGCCGCGGGGACTCCCGACTGGGTCAGGGTGTTGACCTGGTCCTTCATCAAAGAGATGAGGGGGGAGATCACCAGGGTGACTCCCTCCAGCATCAGCGCGGGGATCTGGTAGCAGGCCGATTTACCCGCGCCCGTGGGCATGACTGCCATCACGTCACGGCCCGAAAGGAGGCTGTCGATGACCGCCTCCTGGCCGGGACGGAAGGTGTCGTGGCCGAAGTAGGTTTTGAGGATCTGATGCTTATTCATGACCGCGCTTTACCTCGTACAGCCTAATCTTTCCCGAGAATCCGCCCGGGGCTGTCTCCCGTTCCCACAGGACCATTCTCGCGTGGTAGGGCCCCACATCCCGAATGTCCTGGATATTGAAATATGCAGTGTGCGCACAGGCGTTGGCGATGGTGTTGGCCACCGTGATCCGTATCTCGTCCCCCGCGTGGGCCCCGCTGATGCGTGCCGTATAGGGCGGCATGGTCACCTCGGCGGTCTTCTCGCCGTTCACACAGATTTTGGCGAAATGGCGCACCTCGCCCAGGTCCAGGATCACGTCTTGCACAGGCAGTTCAGGCAGGATGAAGCGGTACTCCGCCTCGCCCGAGAAGGACTCGGGCCAATCGCCCATAGGAATAGGACGCTCCCCCCGTGCGAAATAGCGATTCTCCGCGCCGACGGCGTGGTCCTCCAGGACGTACTCACGGCGGATACAAGCCTCCGTAGCGGTGAGCTCACAGAGCTTCTCTCCGCAGGTCTCACGGTGCTTGGCGGGAACAAGCCCGTCGGTGAGGTAGAGCATCATGCCCTCGCCCCGCAGAAGGGTCAGCGGGATCTCCAGTTCATGAGCCTCCGAACGGCTGTAGGCGGTGAAGTACACCTCGCCGCTCTCCAGGTCCACCGCGTAGGGGATCTTGTCGGAGGTGAGTTTTACCGTCTCGCTGACCGTCTCGTCGGACAGGTTGCAGATGAAGCACAGCTCGCCGCCGTCCTCCAAGAGAACTTTTCGGGCACGGAGGAAGGGATTGGAGCGGATCAGCGCGGGGACCATCTCCCGATTTAGGCCCTCCAACTTGGTCAGGACCTCCTCGCGCTCAAAGTAGGTTTCCTCGGGGATAAAAATATGGTCGTAGCGGACGTGCTTCCCCGTCAGACCGCCGTTCTCGCGGGTGGCCTCCAGAACGAAATCCTCGTCGATGAGGTCAAAGGAGCCCCCCTCGGCCTCCAGGCAGTCGCCCAGGCGGATATAGGCCTCCACGGCCGCCGCGCCCCGCGGTCCGCCCGCGTTGATGGTGCGGAGGGGGTAGTAGAGGGCGGTGGTCACGTCGGCCTTTCCTTTTTGCAGGAGGGTGCAGAGGCGGGCGGTGTAGGTATTGATCTGGGTCAGGCAGTCCATGCCCGGGTTTTGAGCGATGTAATTGGGGCGGTATTGCAGGGGCATGACGGTATCGGTATCGTAGGACATGACCATGAAATTGAACAGGGTGATCCCTCGCACGGCCTGGAAGTTGACACCGTAGCGCATAGCCTCAGGGGTGATCTGCGCACCGCAGACCGCAAAGCTCTCGCTCATGGCCATATTGGTTCCCTGTTGGGCGGCGGCGGAGGAGGCGATGAGGGGATAGAAGGCGTAGCCCTCCCAGCAGGGGTATCCGTTATTCTTGGGGAAGTCGATCTGATTCCAGATCATGTCGATGCCGGGCACGTCAAAGGCCCTCATGGTGGCCAGAGTGTTGCCGTAGCGGCGGTCCACACAGCCGTCGGCAAAATTATCGCGGTCCAGGTGCCCTGTGGAGAGCATACCGCGGGCGTTGAGCCACTCTCGCATGGGAATGAAGTAGTTGTCCCGCACCAAATCTCCGCAGAGCATACGGTAGTCGATGACGGCGCGATACTGGTCGTCGGTCTCGATGGGGGTTCCTGTAATGAAGGGGAGGTAGGGGCAGAGATCGTAGCCGTATTTCTCCAAAAATAGCTTCTCAAGCCCCACGGTCCAGGTGCCCATGTAGGCCTCGTCGTCGAACATCAGGGTCAGGTCTCCCCCGATGGCATCCCCAAAGCGGGCGGCCAGCTTTTCGTGGGTCAGCTTCAGGAACAGATCGGTATTCTCGATGGAGGCGTTATCCGAGCGGCGGCCGCCCTCCTCAAAGCAGACGTATTCGGCGATCTCGGTTCCCGTCTCGACGGTGTCTCCGTTTTGAATACGTCGATCGGCGGCATAGGCCGCAACCACGTTGGCGTCGGGATGATAAGCACCGCCCTCGGAGGTGATCCTGCGGACGAAAATATGCTTGGGCGCCAGGTCGGGGCGAAGCTCACGGATCTTTCCGCAAACCATGCCCGAGGGGAATCCGCCCTCGTTGTAGAGCCACATATCAATGCCCAGCCCCTTGGCGTATTCGTAGGCGAAATGCAAGAGATCCAGGTACTCCTCCGAAAGGTAGTCGGGGGAGAGATGGGTACGGCGGTGCATCATATATTCGTTTTCGGGCTCGGCGATGACGTAGAAGCAGGGGATTCCCGCAGTCTTCATATCATCCAGGCGGGCGGCGATGCCTTCCCTTGTAACGGTGGTGTTCCACAGCCAGGTGTAGGCGGGGAGAGCGGTTTTGGATAGGGTTTTGAAGTCCGTAGTCATAGTCATTTTCCTTTCACAGGCGGAGCAGGCTCTCACCCGCCAGTCCCTCGGCATGCAGGCCCAGGAAATCCAGGACGGTAGCCGAAATATCGGCAAAGGTAGGACGGGTGCCCAGGTTTTGGTGTCTCACACCCGCTCCGCAGATCAGGAGGGGGGTGTACTCGCGTGAGTGGTCGGTGGAGGGGGTAGAGGGATCACAGCCGTGATCGGCGGTGATGATGAGGAGATCGTCCTCCCCCAGGGTGGGGAGAAGCTCCCCCAACCAGCGGTCAAACTCGGTGAGGGCGGCGGCGTAGCCATCGGGGTTGTTGCGGTGGCCGTAGGCCATATCGAAGTCCACCAGGTTGGTAAAGCAGATGCCGTTGAAATCCCGCTTGGCGATTTCGGAAGTGGCGGCCATACCCTCGGCGTTGTTTGCGGTACGGATGGTCTCGGTGATGCCCTGCCCCACGAAAATATCGGTGATCTTCCCCACGGCGATGGAGTCCATGCCCGCCTGCTTGATGGCATCCAGCATGGTGGGGGCGGGCGGGGTGATGGAATAATCGTGACGGCGTGGGGTGCGCTTGAAGGGATGCGTCCCCTCAAAGGGGCGGGCAATGACACGGCCCACCGCGTGCTTGCCGTCCCACTCATGGGTCAGCATCTCACGGGCGGTCTCGCAGATCTCATACAGCTTTTCCACGGGGACCAGATCCTCGTGGGCGGCGATCTGAAAGACGCTGTCGGCGGAGGTGTAGACAATGAGCTTCCCCGTGGCCAGGTGTTCCTCGCCGTAATCGCGGATAACGTCGGTCCCCGAGTAGGTGCGGTTGCAGAGGACACCGTAGCCTGTGCGGCGGGTAAACTCGTCCAGGACCTCCTGCGGGAAGCCCTCGGGGTAGGTGGGCAGAGGGCGGTCGGAGATGAGCCCCGCGATCTCCCAGTGGCCGATGGTGGTGTCCTTGCCGTTGGAAGCCTCGGTCATGCGGGCGATGGTGGCTTCGGGAGGCGGCAGGACAGCGGTCTCGGCGGGGTCCGACACGCCGTCGATGTGGAACAGGCCCAGTCGGGTCAGAGTGGGACAGTCAAAGGCGGGGTTGTCGCAGACGGCTCCGAGGGTATTGCTTCCCTCGTCTCCCCACTTGCAGGAGTCGGGCATCTCGCCAATGCCGAAGCTGTCCAGGACTATGAGAAACAGGCGTTTGTTCATGGTTGGCTCCTTTCCGATCGGGGCGTATCAGATGTTTTCACTGTCAGCCTTGAATTCCCCGAAGGTCACGGTCATGTACACGGTGATCTCCAAACGGGTACCGTCCACCTCCAGGGTGGTGTATACGCTGTAGATGTAGGATTTCAGCTCGCCGTCCACCACGGTTGCGTCGATGTGGCCGCGGAACTCGTCGATGGTAGATCCGTAGACACTCTGATACTGCTCGTTCATCTTGCTTTTTACGGCGTTCCCCAGGGTGAAGTGGTAGGTTCCCTTTTCGGCATCGGTCTGCTTGGCGTTCACGATATCCGCGGCGCGGATGGATTCGCTGTTGACCATCTGCTGAATGATGGCCTGGGCTTCGAAATCGCTCATGGCGGTTGCCTGGCTCTGCAGTTGATTCTCGGTGCCCTCCTCGTAGACCGAGGTGGTCATGCGGCCGTTCCGATAGATCATGCGGTAATCGTAGCCGAACTGGTTATACTTCATGTCCAGCTCCACGCCATCGACCGTACGGTAGGCGAGGCTTTGGGTGGTCACGGTCTTTTCGGTCTGATCGTCGTAGCGGCTGGTGGCATCGGTGGTGATATCCACCGAGCCCGCGTCGGCGGTCTCACGGTCCTGCAGGGCGGTCATGAACCGCTCCACGTAGCGTACGTCCTCCACCTCGGTGAAATCCGAGAGGTCGTAGGGGTGGGCCAGGATGGTGTTGTTCCAGCCCGTATAGGTGTTCTTGACGGTGACCGTGGGCACACGGCTCTCGGCCTCGGGGTTTTCCTCGAACAGGAAGTCGATCAGGAATTCGGTGGGGTAGAGGTCCGCATCGGCGGAGCAGGTCAGGCGGACTCCCTTGAGGCTATGGTCCGCGGTGATGGCGTACTCGATGCCCTCCAGCATCTTATAGAAGGGCTTCATGCCCTCCTCGGTAAAGTCCTCGTAGGTGGCGGTCCAGGTCTTATCCTCATTCTGCACGCAGGTCATGGTCTCGCAGTAACCCTCACCCACCTGCATTTGGGGGTTATCGGCGTTCTGCTCGGCCATGAAGCTGTTGTACTCGTCGGGGGTAATGGAGGACTTCATCTTGGTGAAGCCCCCGTCGGTCTTGTAGTAGAGGAACATGGTCCCGTCGGCATAGCCGCGGTCCTCCTGCATAATGGTCACCATATTGTCGGTGCGGACCGTGGTCTCGAACTGCTCCAGGTAGGTGAAGTCATCCTTCTCACCGATGAAGGTGATGGTTCCCTCGGTGACCTGCTCGTAGGTCATCCCGTTGATGTCCATGATGAGGGTCATGGTCTGATTCAGGGAGTTGGAGGAGGCCCGATCGGCACGGTTTCCGATCATAGTATAAAATGCGGCGGCGCGGCGGCTCTCGTCCATGGCCTTCAACCGCATGGCGGGGGAGCAGGAGGCGAGGGTCAGCGGGAGGGCGGTGACAAGCAGGGTAATGGCCAGGATACAGGTAATGATTCTTTTCATGGTGAGTTCTCCTTTTGGGGTTATTTGGTGGCAGTGAAGTTACAGGTGATCGTGGTTTCAAAGCGGCGCTCGGGGCTGTCTGCCGTATAGCCGTCGAGGAAGGAATAGTAGGCGTACTCGTCCAGGACGATATCCCGCAGGGTCACGTCCACGTAGACCTCAAAGGCGGTCAGCTTGCCGCCCTCGGATTCATAGAGCTCCGCGTAATTCCGTTCCAGGCCGCCGCCCAGGTGGAGGCGGTATTTCCCTTCCTCGGCACTCAACTCCTCGATGCGGACGACGTACTCGGCATACAGGTCGGGCAGTTCAAGCTCCGGGGCCAGGGTGGCGTAAACTTCTGCCTGGGTCATGGGCTCCTCGCCCGAGGTGACCTGTCCCGTTTTGGGATCGGTCTCGGTCCAGCTCAGGGTACCATCCCGATAGGCATAATCAAAGCTGAAGCTCCCGCTTTGATTCCCCGCGTCATAGTTACCCTTGTTTTCGTAGACCAGGCTCCCGCTCTTGGAATCCAGGAGGAAGGTCTGATCGCAGACCACCCGATTCGTGACACCGCCCACGGTGTTCTCTTGGGTCAACTGATAGGCGTAATACCCGTTGGCGGCGGTCTGGCGGGCGTTCAGACCGTGGAAGAGCTTATCCACCACCGACAGGTCTCCGATGTCGCCGTACTCCGACAGATCCAGCCCCATGGCGGGGATGGCTTCGCCGTAGGTGAATTCCAGGGTGTGATAAACGGCGGGCAGGGTGGAGAGGATGGAGCCGTCCTCGCCGTATTCGGCGTAGGTCAGGCCGAGGAAGATGGTATCAATCGCAAAATCAGCGTCGGAGATGACGGTCACCTCGGCATCGGCCAGGTATATCACGTGGCCGATGGAGGATAGCTCCACTCCGTACACGTAATGCAGCGCCTGCAGGGCATCCTCCCCAATCCCCGAGAAGCGGGCCTCCCAGGTTCCGTCCGCCAGCTGACGGCAGGTGGCGTTGGCGCAATCCCAGTAGCCCAGGCTCGGAAGCACGTCATCGGCGGGTAGATTGTACAGGCTTCGGTATGCTTCCATGGTGTACGGGGTCTTACCTGCGATGGTCTGACCGTCCCGCGTATGGGAGCGGAACAGGTAGCCGTCGGTGTAGCCCACCGTATAGGTGGAGCTCACCGTCTCGCCTTCGGTCAGATTGCCGTTGCCCTGCTCGCTGCGCAGGGTATGCTCGGATAGGTAGGACATATTGTCCAGGTCCTGCCCGATGCAAATCGTGCGGGAGGAGTTGGAGATCCGATGGGACAAGCCGTCCAGGGTGAACGCATACTCCATGGAGGAGGTGACGGCGAAATCCTCGGTCTCCCGCAAATGCTGGGACACCACGTCGTAAAAGGCAAAGGCGCGGTCCCGCTCCCACATATCCAGGAGCTTTTCGGTGGTGGTCTTTTCTCCGCAGGCGGACAGCGTCAAGCAGGCCGAAAGCAACAGTGACACCGCCAATAGGGTGCTGAGCCATTTTTGTTTTTTATGTTTCACAGCAGTCTCCTTTACATTTCAGGTTTATCTCAATCTGTGTTTGGGAAATAGGCTTTCCCAGGATAATTTTACACAAATATTATGAACTGCCCATGACCTGCCTGTGAATATATGCATGGGAGTCTCCGAAAGAAAAATCCGCCCCAATTCGCCCGAAGCGGTTGACAAAATTCCCCAACAAGAGTATAATGAAGGGGATATCAACAGCAAAGGAGATCCTTATGGCAAAGCTGCATTTTCTCAAGTCGTTCACCGACACCATCAATACCTCCTTCATCCTGGAGAGCGGAAATTCCCTCGCGGTAGTGGACGGAGGGTACGTAACCGAAACGCCTTACGTATACGAATATCTCAAAGCCCTGGGCGGACACGTGGATACCTGGTTCATCACCCATTTCCATGACGATCATTTCGGCTGTCTGTTCACCCTTTTGAACGAGCATCCCGACATTCGGGTGGATAAGCTCTGCTACACCTTCCCTTCCGACGAATTCATCGTAGGGCATGAGACCAAACAGACGGTTCTGAACTCCCAAACCTGGATCGACATCATCCGCGACACGGTGGCCCACCACGGCATTCCCGTGGTAGAGCCCCACACGGGGGATGTTTTTAAGTTCGACGGCGGGAAGGCCGTGGTCCGTGTGATCCGCACCTTTGATCCCGCGTCCGACAGCATCAACGATACCTCCACGGTCTTCCGTATGGAGGCTGATGGCAAGAGTATCCTGATCCTCGGTGACCTGGGGGCACAGGGCAGCCGTCACCTGCTGGCTTCGGTGGAGCCCGAGCTTCTGCGGTGCGACTACGTGCAAATGTCCCACCACGGTCAGAACGGTGCCACCCGTGAGGTCTACGAGGCCGCCCGTCCCGACTACTGCCTGTGGGCCACCCCCACCTGGCTGTGGGACAACCGAGGCCCCGGGGGCTATGACACGGGCATCTACCAAACGGTGGTCACCCGCGGCTGGATCAGTGCCATGCACTGCGTCAAGCGGCATTACCTCATGCAGGAAGGCACCCACGTCATTGATCTGAGCGAGAATTGATTTTCAAAAAAGGAGACAAATCATGGCAAAGCTTCATTTTCTCAAGTCGGTGGCCGACACCATCAACACATCCATCATCCTGGAGAACGGTTCTTCCCTCATTGTATTCGACGGCGGTCAAGCCTGTGAGGCCGAATACCTCCACGAATACCTGCTGGGGCTGGGCGGTCACGTGGATGCCTGGTTCCTCACCCACGCCCATGACGATCACGTACAGGCCATCTACACCATCCTGGACAAGTACAATGACGTAACCGTGGACAAGGTCTGCTACAACTTCCCCTGCGACGAGTGGCTGATCAAGTATGACTGCGGAGACGAGGCCATTCGCATGGCCACCAATCTTCGCCGTTGCTTCACCGAGCAGAATATCCCCGTGGACACGGTACAGGTGGGTGATCTCTACCGGTTGGACGGCATGACGGTACGGGTCCTGCGGGTTCCCGACGAGTCCATCACCAGCGATCCCATCAACAACTCCACCACCGTCTACCGCGTGGAGGCGGACGGCAAGAGCATTCTGATCCTGGGCGACCTGGGGGCCCTGGCGGGGCTCCAGCTGTTGGAGATCACCGCTCCTTCCCTCATCAAGGCCGACTACGTGCAGATGGCGCACCACGGTCAGAACGGTGTCACCCGAGAGGTCTACGAGGCCGCCCGTCCCGACTACTGCCTGTGGGCCACCCCCACCTGGCTGTGGGACAACCGAGGCCCCGGGGGCTATGACACGGGCATCTACCAAACGGTGGTCACCCGCGGCTGGATCAGTGCCATGCACTGCGTCAAACGGCACTATCTGATGCAGGAAGGCACCCACGTCATCGAATTGGGAGGCGAGTAATATGCTGTTTTTGTGGATCGGACTGGGCATTGCGGGTCTATTCCTACTGACCGTCCTTATCGCCGCTCTGGTCTGCCATATCCGTATGTTCCACTCCCCGCCCCGCCGGGTGCTGGGAGAGGATGAATTCGACATTCCCCCGGGGGAGATCTACGAGCCCTATCGGGAGGATATGATCGCCTGGACCAAAATGATCCGCGCTTACCCCTACAAGGAGTATGCCATTCGCTCCTTCGACGGGCTGACCTTGCGGGCCAAGCTCTTTGAATACAAGGAGGGCGCGCCCATCGAGCTGATGTTCCACGGCTACAAGGGCTGTGCTGAGCGGGATCTGAACGGCGGTGTGGAGCGTTGCTTCAAGCTGGGGCACAGTGCCATGCTCATCGACCACCGCGCCAGCGGATTCTCGGACGGAAGCGTCATCACCTTCGGTATTCTGGAGGTGCGGGACTGCTTCGACTGGATCGACTTTGCAATCAAGGAGTTCGGTGAGGACGTGCGGCTGATCCTCACGGGTATGTCCATGGGGGCGGCCACCGTCATGATGGCCTCCCAGGGGCGGAATCGGGACGGCGTTCTGCCTCCCCAGGTACAGTATATCCTGGCGGATTGCGGTTACTCCTCGGCCAAGGAGATCATCTCCAAGGTCATGGGTGAAATGGGACTTCCCCCCGCTCTGCTCTACCCTTGCGCCAAGGTGGGGGCTCGGCTGTTCGGGCATTTTGACCTGGACGAGACCTCCCCCATGGAGGCGGTGGCGCGGGCAAGGGTGCCCATGGTCTTTGCCCACGGAGAAGCTGACGATTTCGTTCCCTGTGACATGAGTGTGCGGCTCCACGGGGCCTGTTCCTCGGCCTGCAAAAAGCTGGTCACGGTCCCCGGCGCGGGACACGGCCTGGCCTTCCCCCTCGGGCGGGATTCTTACGTGGAGGCGTTGGCGGAGTTTAAGCGGGATTGTGGGTTTGAGTTTTGAATCGGAATCATATATTCTGAAAAAATATCCCCTTAGGGTAGTCTTGAAAGCTTTTTCAAGCTTCAAGCATCTACTCTAAGGGGATTTTTTGCTGAATCGTTCTATTCGACTCAAGTGGAATCACTTATCCAGCTTATCCAAAGACTTGCAGACCCGCTCCAGGCTCTTCTTGCAGGCCGCGTTCTTGGCCTTGTAGAGAGAAGCAGTGGAGTTGGTGCGGCTCTTGACGATGTCGCGGAGGCCGTGGTGGTATGCGCCCAGCTCATGGATGAGGAGGATACCGGCATCAATGTAGACGTTTTCCGAGATGATGTCGATCATATCAGCCGACTGGGGATCCTGGGCCAGCTTGGTCCGCAGGGTGGTCTCATAGTAGGCGGGCTTGACGATGTGGTAGCTGGCCGAGCTCATGGCCTCCAGCACGGCACTCATCTCAGCCAGGCGGTCGCCCGTAACCGTGACGGGAATAGAGACCGCGGTGAACTGGTCATGGAGCATGGTGTAGTAGCCGTCCTGCTGCTCGTCATACTTGGGCATGGGGACGATCCCGTATTCCTGCTCCATGTTCCGCATGACCGAGTTTTCCATTTCCATGAGACGGATGGTGGCCATGGCGGCATGGTTTTCGGTGAACAAGGTGCGGATCAGGGCAAAGATGGCATCATCTCCCGCATCGGGCAGTGCATCCAGCGTACCGCCCTCGGTATTGTAGTAGAGGTGCTGGATCTTATCCACCGCGTCGTGGAGCTTTTCGGTATCCAATACCAACTGGTAGTTACCCTCATCGTCCCGTTTCAGAATATCCAGCTGTAAGGCACTCCAGTAGGCATCCAGAGAGGTGTAGCTGCTGGTGACCAGACCGAAGGTGTCCAGGCCGTTCCAATCCTGCTTGCCGTTGCCGTCGTCGGTATGGAAAAGGGGGACCAGCTGGGCCTGTTTGTCCAGGGTCCAGGTGCCGTTCTCTACGTACTCGTAGAGGAGGGGCTGAGCGGCATCCTCGAACAGATTCTTATTGAAGACCGTAATGAAACCGAAGCGGTACATGGACAGGAGCATGGAGCCGAGCAGGGCATACTGGGAGCCCTTGTACTCCACTGCATCGTGGAAGCCCTGGGTCCACCAAACCTGGTCAAAATCGATGTACTCGGTCGTGCGGAGGTCCGCGAAGCAACCGCTCAAAGAGGCGGATATGATCTGATGGCTGCAATCGGCCAGGATATCGTAGTCCTTACTACCGCCCTTGACAGCCACAACCACCTTATCCAAAGCGGTGCCTGAGCCGCCGCTCTCCTGCATACTGATGATCTTAACCCCCAAACGCTCCTCAACCGCCTTGTTTCGCTCAAAGATGGCATCGTTGACGGGCTCGCTCTTGAGGCCGTCTACCGCGATCTCGCTGACGGTCCAGCTTGCCTCGGTACGGCAGATGATGGAAACCTCGTCATCATCGTAGTACAGATCCTCGGGGAGATCGTCCGAAATAATGGAGACGGTTTCGGTTTCGGGGGGAATGAACGGATTCTCGGTGATATCGGATGCGGTGCCGCCGGTCGCGCAGGATGCCAGGGAGCCCGAGAGCATCAGCGCAGCCAGAAGAGCCGATAGTATGCGGGTCTTGGAAGTCGGTTTCATAAGGTCCTCCTTGATTGAACAGGGCACTTACAGAATATGCCCCTATTTTTTACCATTATAACATGGATATGGGCGGTCTGTCAAGGCAAAGAAGTTTTTTCATCCAAATCGCCAAAAAAAGTTTGTCTGAATTGGACAAATGGACAACCCCGCGGTAGTGGCCCTCCGGGACCAAGCCGTTCTCGGGGACGCGGGAAAATTCGGTCTCGCATAGGTTTTCGGAAAGCAGGCGGTAACCGCTGGGAAATAATCCGTCCAAAATCCGCCCATCCTCTTGACCCGATGCGTTTTTTATGGTATAATATTTTAAAGTTCGTTACATCCTCTATCAAGGAGAAACCCAAAACCATGAAACACGTTGACATATACACCGACGGTGCCTGCCGCGGTAATCCCGGCCCCGGCGGATGGGGGGCCATCCTGGTCTACAACGGCATCGAGAAGGAGCTCTCGGGCGGCGAGGCCAACACCACCAACAACCGTATGGAGCTCACCGCCGTCATCACCGCCCTGTCCGCCCTCAAGGAGTCCTGCGAGGTGACCCTGACCTCCGACTCCAAGTACGTCATCGACGGCATAACCAAGGGCTGGGCCGAGTCCTGGAAGCGGCGGGGCTGGATCAAGGGAGACAAGACCCCCGCCCTCAACCCCGACCTGTGGGATGCCCTCCTCAACCAGGTCGCCCGCCACAAGGTAGA
>CAYRTP010000030.1:0-18610 GCA_964427175.1 uncultured Clostridium sp.
CCACCGGCAGTCATTCACTACCGTGTCGCCGCTACGCTACCCGCTGGGGAAGGCAGGGGCGCGTTTCCTGCCGCGTTATTGAATTTTGCAATCGCCTATATAATAAACCCAACGCATACCGTATAAGAGGAGTATTTCCATGAAAAAATCTTTGACCGCGTTGCTCTCCCTCTGCCTGGCCCTCCTGCTCTGCGTGAGCTGTTCCCGCGCGCCTGAAATCCCGACGGATACCCACGGCACCACCGCCGCTACTGAAATCCCCACGAACGCCGCCACCGAGGCTCCTTCCGCGGAGGCTACCGAGCCTGTCGAGGAGCCCGCCGAGACCGAGGCTCCCACCCCCGCCGTCTCCTCCCTCAACGGGGTAGATCTGGCTGAATTCGCCATTGTCTACAGCGACGAGGATGCCGATTATAGTCTCCGCGCCGCCGAGTACATCCAATCCGAGATCAAGGCCCGCACGGGGCTGGAGCTGGCCCTGGTGGAGGACAGCGAGCAGTCCACAGCCGCCTATGAGATCGTGGTGGGCGAGACTTCCCGCGAGATCTCCGCACGCCTGGATGCCGACACCGAGCGGACCCAATTCGCCATTCTGGCCGAGGACAAGCAGATCGCCCTGGAGGGTAACTACTTCATCATCGCCGCCGCGGCCTACTTCTTCGTGGAGACCTATATTCCCGAGGACAATTTCGCCGCCGTCATTCCCACCGAGGTCACCATCCACGAGCCCATTGTGGAGAAAGCCAAGAATTTCATGGTCCTCATCGGGGACGGGATGGGGCTGTACCAGTCCCTCCTGTTCGACGTGATGGAGAACAACATCGAGTACAGCGACGGGGAGGACCGCTTCTACGGCTACTACTTCCCCGCGCGGGGCATGGCGCGGACCAATTCCCTGTCGGGCACCACCGACAGTGCCGCCGCAGGTACCGCTCTGGCCACGGGTTACAAGACCTACAACGAGTACATCGGCCAGGACGAAAACCACGCGCCCCTCACCTCCCTGACCGAGCTGGCCGCCTCCCTGGGCAAGAGCACCGCCGTGATGTCTACCGAGGACTCCTCGGGGGCTACCCCCGCCTCCTTCTCGGCTCACGCCGACGACCGCGACTACTCAGGCGAGATCCGGGCGGATCAGAGAGCCCTGCGTCGGGAGCTGGGCACCATCGTGGCCTGCAAGTTCAACCACTACACCGACACCCTGGTCAAGTCCCGTCTGGAGGGCCGCATCAACCTGGTCCTGCGGACCCTGGAGGAGAATGAAAACGGCTTCTTCCTCATGTACGAGGAGGCCTACATCGACGATCATTGCCACTTCAACGACGCGGACATGGCCTTCCATGCCCTGGTCCGCTTCAACCAGGCCATCGGCCGATTCATGGAATATGCCTTCTATAATCCCGACACCTTCGTGGTCATCACCGCCGACCACGAGACGGGCTGGCTCCTCCCCGCGGGGGACGGGAGCTTCGCCTACAACAGCGGCGATCACTCCAGTATGTACGTCCCCGTCTTCGCCCACGGCGACGGGAGTGAGCTGTTCGACGAGAAGATCATCGAGAACATTCAGATCCCTCAGACCATCGCCGCCTTTATGGGGGTGGAGGATTTTGGGGATCAGAGCATCCATAAGCCGCTCACCAAGTAACCCCATGATGCAGAACAGCCGCCGCTCGGGTTGAGCGGCGGCTGCTTATTTATTCGGGCAAAATATCACAGCACATGAACAGGTTGGAGGTGATCCTCTCCTCCTCCGTCAGGGGCTTGAGGGTGCCGTTTCCGTACAGAATGTCCATGACCATGAGGGCTACGGTGGTGCCCACGAAGCCGGCCACGTTTCGGGTCATGACCAGATCCCGCATTTGAGGCGGGTAGTCCTTGGCGGTCAGCATGGCCCGCTCCAGCGCGAAGTCGGCAAAGGTCTTTTTCAGGTCCTCGCTCAGGGAGGGGATGCGGGAGAACAGCCGATTCCACTCTCCCCGCAAAACCATGATCCTGACCCGGTTATCCTCGGACAGGAATCCCCGCTCACGCAGGCGGGCAAATTTCTCCTTGTTCGCGGGGGTATCCTCAATGGCTCCCGTCAAAAATTCGTACAGGTACTCATAGTCCGAGAGCAGATTGTTCTGCCAGTACCCTTCCCGAGAGCTGTAGCGCGTGTCGATCGACCAGGAATACACACAGGGATACTTTTGGGATCTGCGGGTCATGTCTCCGCAGCCCGAGTAGGACGGGTAGTCCCGAGACAGGACGTAGTCAGGATCGCTTTGGGTGGAATGGAGATCCACGTAGGCGTAAAACCGCCCGCCGTCCAGGGGCTTGATCTCGTAGGGAGACAGGTCGGCCTCAAAGTCGATCCGACATCGGTTCGTAACCGCGTAGAAGATCGCGGCGGCTTCGAGCATCTCCCAATTTCCGCTCGGGATATACACGTCTTGCAGATCGGCAATGGCGGCGCGGACCTGCGGCACGTACTCACGGACCAGCATTTCCGCGACCTCCATCTGCTTTTGCAGATGCTGATCCTGCCGCTCCAGCGAATAGGTTTCGGGGCTAAATTCAACGTAGGTCGTATAGCGGTTCCCCGGCTTGGGGACCAAAAAGCCGTTGGCCTCCAGCTCCTTGACGGTATCCTCGATGTAAACGGGGGTCACACCCAGCTCCTCGGCGATCTCCGCCAGGGTTTTGGGCTCGTGGTACACGCTGTAGGCAATATTGAGATTCAATTTATTGCCCAGATAATACTCGTGGCCTCCTTTGCTCCCCACGCTTCCGCCGTGACCGAAGCCGATCGCCTCAACGGGCTTGATGCCCAGCTTTCCAATTCTTCTTTCCATAGTAAAACCCTCCTTCAGATCATTTTTGGCCTTGTTCAAATGCCACTTTACGGTACCCTCGGGAATGCCCGTTTCTCGGGCAATGCGGGAAATGGGCTTGTTTTCGTAGTAAAAAGAATAAACGATTTTCCGCCGCATTTGGGTCAAAAACGCGATCTCCCGACGGAGCAGGTCCAGCTCGGATTGATCGTCCTCGTCCCACATCGGCGTAGGGTCGGGGATATCCATACCGTCCAGCGAAATACCCTCCCGCTTCTTCTTGGAGGACACGAATTTGGCGTACACGTGCTCGGAGATCCGCCATACGTAGCCGTCGATATTCACGATCTCCCGGGCGGAGCGCAGCGACAGGTACACCTCGGTCACAATGTCGGAGCTCAATTCCTCCGCTTCTTGATAGGAGAAGGCTTTTTTCATGGCAAAGCCATAGATCTTCGGCAGATACTCCACGATCAACTTGTCCGCTTGCTGTTTATCCATTTTACTCCTTTTCTCCCTTCTTGATACCGTTTGCCCATACAGTGCGGGAAATGGTCAAAAGGTTGGCGTTTTCTGAAAAAATATTAAAAAATTTTGGAAGTTGTCTTAATCCCTTTCCAATACAACCAGGATCACCTCGGGCCGATTGCCCACCCTCACGGGGAAGGCACTGTTGCCCAGGCCTCGGCTGACCACCAGGTAGGTGGTCCCCGCCTCGGAGGAGAGGGGGTACAGCCCCGCGTCGTAGGTCGGAAACAGCCCTTGCCCCGGCGCGTAGATACCGCCGACAAAGGGTAAGCGGAACTGTCCCCCGTGGGCGTGGCCGCTGAATACCAGGTCCGCCCCCGCCTCGGCGTAGGTGGTAGCGTATTCGGGGTGGTGGGCCAGCAGGATGGTAAAACCATCTCCGCAAAGCGCGGGCAGGTCCGCAGGAGTCTGGGCAAAGGCGGGAGAGTCCACACCCGCCAATGTGATGGTCTCCCCGCCGCGCTCCAGGGTCACCGCCTCGTCATGCAGGACGATCACCCCCAGGGAAAGCAGCGCGGCCTCCAAATCGGCGTAGGCTTCGGAGGAAAGCCGTCCTTCATGGTTTCCCGTCACGTAGTAGCAGGGGGCGATCTCCACCGCCCGACGCACCAGTTCTATCGACTGCTCCACATCGGTTCGGGATGCATCCACCAGGTCCCCCGTCAGGACAATGATGTCGGGCTCTGCCTCCCGTATCAGCGCGAGGGTCCCTGCGTGGCCCTCCCCGTACTCCGCGTCATGCAGGTCCGAGATCTGGACAATGCGAAAGCCCTCAAAGGAGGCGGGAAGCCGCTCCGAGGAAACCGTGATCTCGGTGAGCCAAGGAACTCTATTGGAATGGATCAGCCAGCCCGTAAAACATCCCAAAAGCAGGAGACAGACAGCCAAAATCACGGCACGGTGGATCTTCTGTCCGTGAGCGGAAACGCTTGACCTCATGCTTCGCCGCCTTCCCACTCCCCCACGTAAAACTCACAAAGATCCTCCAACCGCAAGCACCCCAGGGCACCGCCCCAGCCGCTTCCGCAGTCCATGGCCAGGTGGCCGTTTTTGTTGTAGATGCGGCCGCTGTACCCCGGCTCGATGAGCCCCGTGGGGACGTGGCCCGTGACCAGGTAGCGGTCGGGATAGTAGCGGCGGGTGTAGTCGGTGTGCTCGGTGACCAGGGTGTACTCGTCGTAGTCCCACAGGGGACGGGCAGGGTCGAAATCCGCCAGGCCGCCGTGGACCAGCACGAAGCGGTTCCCGCCCACCGTCAGCTCCTCGTAGGGGGCAAACTCGGCCAGGTACTCCAAAATCCCCTCCCGCTCGTCGGGGGCGAGGCGGCGGAAGCCCTCCAGGGTGGTCTGCCCGCCGTCGGTGAGCCAGCCCGCCAGGGCCGACAGGTCCTCGGCGGTCAGATGTCCCTCGGCGTTGTCATCGGTGATCTCCACCGACAGCTTGCTCAGCAGGTACTCCGCCATGTACTCATGGTTGCCCAGAATGGGATAGACGTTGGGGCGCATACTCATATCCATCAGGATCTTGATGGGCTCGGGGCCCCGATCCACCACGTCGCCCAGCACATAGAGCTCGTCCTCCTCCGAAAAGCCAATTTTCTCCAGCATTTGGCGGTACAGATCGTACCGACCGTGCAGATCACTCATAACGTAGGTCATACCTGCATATCCTCCTTGGGGAAAGTTTTTTTGATTCCATTCCATCATACCACAAATTCCCCAAATTGTCAACCGCCGACCATGCCGTCGGTATGTAAGAGGTACCCTATGCTGAAAATCCGCTCTTTCCTGCTCCGATTCTCCGCCGCTTTGACGGTTGCCCTTGCGGTAACCGCCCTCATACTGACCGCCTGCACCCCCGTGCCTCCCGACGACGACTTCGCCTACGCTCACGCGCCCTTTACCGCTACCATTCGGGGGACCTACACCCCCGCCGACGGAGCTCCCCGCCCCATCGCCGCCGCGGTCAGCTTTGGGGAGCCTTCCAGCGGAGGGGACCCTACCAATCGAACCGTATCCATCACCTTCACCGAGCCTTCCGTCCTGGCGGGGGTCACGGTGGCGGCGGTCTGGGAGACCGCTCCCTCGGGGGAACCCGTCCGCACCGTGACCTTCACCGCCCCCTCGGCTTACGGAGAGGTCAAAACCACCTCCCAAACGGGGGAGCTGGAAGGCTTTCTCCGCTTCGCCTACGCCCTCCTGCCCCTGGGGGACGTGGCCGAGATCTCCCCCGTAGCCGAGGACGGGACCCATACCGTCACCCGCCGCACCGCCGACGGTTCACGGGAGGGGATCTTCCTGTTCTCCTCGGATTCTTCCCTTCCCCTGCGGGTGAGGGTCACCGACGGGGGGGAGGTCATTGAGCTGGTCCTAAACCCCTGAAAAAAACGGCATCCCGCCCAAGGCAGGATGCCGTCTTTTGAATTTTAGGCTCGCTCGCGGATGTCGCTGATGCCGACCATGTAGTCGATGCTGACGTTGTAATGCTCAGCCAGGCGGACGAACAGGTGCATGGGGAGCTCGCGCTCGCCGCGCTCGTAGCGGCTGTACTGGTTCTGCTGCATATCCAACACGTCGGCGATATCGGTCTGATTCATGCCCGCACCGATCCGCAGCTCGCGGAGGCGGGGGTAATACTTCATCATATTTTCCATAGACTTTTTTCCCTTCGCTTTTTTGATTTCTGTGAGACGTTCCGTTGAAGCTATCGGGTCAATCCAGTTCCTTCTTACCGGTGTAGAGCTCGTGATAACGTCCGCCCAGGGCTAACAGCTGGTCATGGTTGCCTCGCTCGATGATCTCACCCCGCTCCAGCACCATGATGGCGTTGGCGTTGCGGACGGTGGACAGACGGTGGGCAATGACGAAGGTGGTTCGGTTCTTCATGAGTCGGTCCATACCGTGCTCAATGTGGCGCTCGGTACGGGTATCCACCGAGGAGGTCGCCTCGTCCAGCACCAGGATGGGGGCCTTGGACACCGCGGCGCGGGCGATGTTGAGCAGCTGACGCTGTCCCTGGGACAGGTTGGCTCCGTCGCCCTCCAGGCGGGTCTGGTAGCCGTGCTCCAGACGCATGATGAAGCTGTGGGCCGAGGCCGTCTTGGCGGCCTGGATCACCTCGTCATCGGTGGCATCGGGACGGCCGTAGCGGATGTTCTCCATGATGGTGCCCGTGAACAGGTGGGTATCCTGGAGCACCATGGCGATGTTGGAGCGGAGCTCGTCACGCTTGTAGGAGCGAATGTCCACGCCGTCGATGGTGATGATGCCCTCGTCGATGTCATAGAAGCGGTTGAGCAGATTGGTGACCGTGGTCTTACCCGCGCCCGTGGAGCCCACGAAGGCGATCTTCTGACCCGCGTGGGCGTAGAGGCTGACATGCTTGAGGATGGTCTGTCCGGGCAGGTAGCCGAAGGACACGTCGTCCATGATCACCTCGCCCTTTACGTCGGTCATGCGAACGGCATCGGGACGGTCGGCAGTCTCGGGCTCCTCGTCCATGACGGCGAATACCCGCTCGGCGCCCGCCAGGGCCGAGAAGATGGTGGACATTTGCATGGAAATGTTATTGATGGGCATGGAGAACTGACGGGAATAGTTGCAGAACACGGTCAAGCCGCCCACGTCAAAGCCCGCGAACAGGCAGAGCAGACCGCCCACGCCCGCCGTGATGGCAAAGGACAGGTTGGAGATGTTGTGCATGACGGGACCCATCACGCCGCCGTAGAACTGGGCCTTGAACTGCTTATGGCGCATATCGTCGTTGAGGGACTCGAACTCCTCCACGCAGACCTCCTCGTGGTTGAACACCTTGACCACCTTGGAGCCGGTGACCGTCTCCTCGATGTAGCCGTTCACCGCACCCAAAGCGGCCTGCTGGGCGGTGTAATACTTACTCGACTTTTTGCCGATAAAGCCGCCACCAAAGGCGATCAGGGGAACGAAGACCACCGTGATGATGGTGAGCACCCAGCTGGTATAGATCATCATGACGAAGGTACCGATCAGGGAAATGGCACCCGAGATGAGGCTGGTCACGGTGTTGTTGATCATGGTGTCGATGGCATCCACGTCGTTGGTGAAGCGGGACATGAGCTCACCCGTGGGATGGGAGTCGAAATAGCGGACGGGGAGCCGCTGGAGCTTCTTGAACAGGTCGTTGCGGAGCTTCTCCACCGCGTTCTGGGAGACGGTGATCATGAGCCGTCCCTGGAAGTAGGTGGAGACCACGCCCACGGCGTAGATACAGGCCAGAATGATCAGTATGATGCCCAGGCAGGACAGCCGTTCGGCATCGGTCAGCACCCCTGCCTTGACGGCATCGGGCATGATGATCTTGAGCAGGATGCTCTTATCCAGATCGGCGGCCTTATCCAAGGCGTTGATGACGTCGCGGAGGAAGTAGGAGCCCGCCAGGGAGGTCAGGGTACTGCACAGCATACAGAGCAGAACGATGGCGAGGCGGAAGCGGTAGGCCGCGATGTAGCCCAGCAGGCGACGGATGGTGGCGCGGCTGTCCTTGGGCTTACCCTTGGGACGGACACCGCCGCGTCCGCGGGGGCCGCCGGGGCCGCCTCCGGAACCGCCGGTGCCTCGGCCGTTTTGGGTCTTACCCAGGGATGCGTATCGCTTTTGGAGTTCTTCCAGACTTCTTGCTGCCATTACGCCTTCACCTCCCCGTTCTTGATGACCTGCTGGACTTCAGCCTGTTGCTTGGTGGCTTCCATCTGGGAGTCATAGATCTCCTTATACTCCACGTTGGAGGACAGAAGCTGGGCGTGGGTACCCACACCCGTGATGCGGCCTTCGTTGACCACGACGATCTGATCCGCCTCCATCACCGAGGTGATGCGCTGGGCGATGATGATCTTGGTGGTGTCCTTCAGCGCACCGCGGAAGGTCTCGCGGATGCGTGCCTCGGTGGCGGTGTCCACCGCGCTGGTGGAGTCGTCGAGGATGAGAATTTTCGGCTTTTTCAGCAGGGTGCGGGCGATACACAGTCTCTGCTTCTGACCGCCCGACACGTTGGTACCGCCCTGGCCCAGGTCGGACTCGTAGCCGTTCTTGAAGCCCATGATAAAGCCGTCTGCCTGGGCGGAGTCAGCGGCGGCACGGATGGTATCCATATCGGCCTCGCCGTCGCCCCAGCGGAGGTTGTCTTCGATGGTACCCGAGAACAGGACGTTCTTCTGGAGCACCATACCCACGCCCTCGCGGAGGTGGTAGAGGGAATAGTCCTTGACGTTGATGCCGTCCACCAGCACCTCGCCCTCGTCGGTGTCGTAGAGGCGGGGGATCATGGAGACCAGGGTGGTCTTACCCGAGCCCGTGGAGCCGATGATGCCCACGGTGGAGCCTGCGTGGATCTTGAGGCTGACGTTGTCCAGCACCTTACCCTCGCTTCCCTTGTAGTAGCGGAAGGTGACGTTGCGGAATTCGATATCACCCCGCTCCACCTGCTTGTCGGGGCAGGCGGCGTTCAGGTCGGAAATGTCGATCTCCTCGTTCATGACCGCCTTGATGCGTCGGCCCGAGGCCATGGCACGGGAGGCCTGCATGAACAGCATGGTGACCATCATGAGGGAGGACAGGATCTGGGTGATGTAGGTGACGAAGGAGGTCAGGTCGCCCACCAGCATGGTGCCGTCCAGCACCATGTTACCGCCGAACCACAGCACCACCAAGACGGCGGCGTTCATGGTCAGGGTCATGAGGGGGGACATACAGATCATCACCATCATAGCCCGACGGCCCGCCATCTTGAGGTCGGCGTTGGTGGCGGCGAAGCGGGTATTCTCATGCTCCTCGCGGACGAAGGACTTGACCACGCGGACGTTGGTGATGCTCTCCTGGACGTTGGCGTTCAGGCCGTCCACCTTCTCCTGCATGGCCGAGAAGCGGGGGAAGCCGAAGCGAATGAACACGAAGATACCCACCAGCATGACGGGGATGGCCACCGCCAGGATGAGGGCCAGCTTACGGTTGAGGGCAATGGCCATGATCAGCGCGCCGATGAGCATACCGGGGGAGCGCAGGGCCATACGGAGCAGGGTATTGACGAAGTTCTGCATCTGGGTCACGTCATTGGTCAGACGGGTGACCAGGGAGCCGGTGTTGAACTTGTCGATGTTGGAGAAGGAGAACTTCTGTACCTTGCGGTAGATGTCGGCGCGGAGGTCGGCAGCGAAGTTCACCGAGGCCTTGGCACCGAAGTAGGCACCGCCCACGCCGCCGATCATCATGAGGAGGGCGGTGAACACCATGCCCACGGCCAGGGCGACCACCAGGGCGGAGTCGGTCTTCAACACGTCGTAGAGCCAGGTCAGCCAGGCGGGGGCCTCCTCCATATCGTGCTTCACACCGAAGTCGATGATGTAGGCGAGTAGCTTGGGCATGACCACCTCACCGATGACCTCCACGATCATGAGCAGGGGGCCGATGATGAACCAGGGCAGATAGGGTTTTACGTACTTGAACCAGCGCAGTTGCTCGGGGGGCTGCGAGGTATTTGCTTGGGTTGCGGGATTGGATGCAGTCACGTTCACACTTCCTTTCATTTGCGGGGGGGATCTGCGGGGGCGCCTACAGCGTCCAGATTGTGATCAATGCGCTCCATAAAGGAGAGCAGGGTGGCCATTTCGGCCTCGGTAAAGCCGTCAAACATGGAGTAATCCACCGATTCCAGGATCTCGCGGCCCTCCTCGATCTTGGCCACGCCCTTCTCGGTGATGCGGATCTCGTTGCGGCGGTTGTCCTCGTCGGTGATGGTGCGGGAGATGTATTCCTCCTTTTCCAACCGCTTGAGGGTGGTGGTCACGGCGGCGGGGCTGACCCCGAGGGCATCGGCCAGCTCCTTTTGGGCGGGGATCTCCCCCTGCCGTCTGGCTAAATGCATAAGCATCCGATGCTGTCCGTGATGCAGACCAATGGCACCCAGTCTCCGCTCCACGTGGGCATGATGGCGGCGCATGACACGCATGAAGCGCCACACCGCCCATATCTGGGGCGAATCGGGAATATGGCAGGTGCAGGTCTTTTTTTCTGCCATTTTGAAATGTCTCCTTTCCGTTCATTTTCGTTTAACAGATTAACTTTCAACCAGTTAATGATTAACACGTTAACTATTATAGCGTTTTTTCCTGCATTTGTCAAGGGGAATGAAAAAAGTTTTTTCCCCGAAAAATATGAATGGAAAATATTGACAATTCGGAGGTTTTGTGGTATATTTATTTTGGTACATTTCCCACATAAATCGCCCTTGGCAGGAAGGATACGAACATGAAAATATTGCAGAAGCAAAAAGACAAGAAATTCACCATACTGAATCTCTCCGACCCTCAGCTCTCCAATGAGGAGTGGCAGGAGGGGCGCACGGAGGGCAAGCTCTTGAAGGACACCTTGGCCTACCTTATCGAAACGTGCGAGCCCGACCTCATCACGGTCAGCGGCGACATTGCCTGGGCGGGGGCACTGGAGTCCTACGCCAACTTCTCCGACCTGCTGGACAGCTACGGCATTCCCTGGGCTCCCGTATTCGGCAACCACGACAACCAGGGCGGTCCCGAGATGGTTCTGAAGCAGGCCGAGATCATGCAGGCCCGCGGGACCTGCCTCATGGAGAACGGCGACCCCGCCCTGGGCTGCGGCAACTACGTCATCGGCATCGAGGAGGAGGGCCGTCTCATCCACGGTATCCTCATGATGGACTCCCACGATTGCAAGCGTTGGGTGGACGAAATGGGTCAGGAGCGCAACAGCTGGGCCGAATTGGAGCCCGAGCAGTTCGTCTGGTACAGAGAACAGCTCCAAATGCTCAAGGAAAAGGGAGTCGGTGAGACCTCCATCATCATGCACATTCCCCTCTACACCTACCGCGAGGCCTTCAAGGCCGCCCTGAAAGAGGGCGTGGACCCCAATTCGGTCTCCCCCTACAACGGCGAGCAGGCGGGGTGCTGGAACCCGGGCTACGAGGATTCCTTCGGAGTCATGTACGAGGGCATTTCCTCCTTCCCCAAGGACAACGGCTTCTTCGACGAGATCCTGGCGGGCGGCTCCACCAAGACCGTCCTGGTGGGTCACGATCATGTCAACAACTTTGGCGTGCGCTACGAAGGTGTCCTGCTGGCCTTCTCCATGAAGATCGGCTCGGGCTGTTACTGGGATCCCCGCATCAACGGCGGCACCGTCATGACCATCGACTCGGAGGGACATATGGACGTGGAACAGGTATTCTACCGTCCCGATCAGCCGTAAACCATAAACAGCAAGCATCCCGTCCCGGAGGACGGGGGAAAGGATAGACTATGAAAGTATTACAGAAACAGAAAGACAAAAAATTCACGGTTCTCCACCTCACCGACACCCACCTGTATCACGATGAGTGGATCGGTGAGAAGGGCGAGCATTTGAAGGCCACGGTGGACTACCTGGTAGAGCAGACCAAGCCCGACCTCATCACCATCAGCGGCGACATTGCCTGGGCGGGACAGTACCAATCCTACGAGGATTTTGCCGAGTGGATGGCCGGCTACGGCATCCCGTGGGCACCCGTGTTCGGCAACCACGATGACCAGGAGGGCTACGAGGCGGTCTCCCGCGCCGCCGACATTCTGCTCGAGCGTCCTAATTGCCTGTTGGAGAAGGGCGACCGCACCCTGGGTTGCGGTAACTACGTCATCGGCATTGAGGAGGAGGGCCGTTTGGTCCACGGTATCATCCTCATGGACTCCCACGATCGCAAGCCCTGGATCGACGAGAAGGGCGAGGAGCACAACGAGTGGGCCGAGCTCATCCCCGAGCAGTTCCCCTGGTACCGCCGACAGATCGACGAGCTGAAGGCCCGGGGTGTGGGCGAGACCTCCCTCATCATGCACATTCCCATCTACGCCTACCGCGATGCCATCAAGGCCGCTCTCAAGGCAGACGTGGACCCCAAGGCCATCTCCTTCTATAACGGCGAGCAGGGCGACTGCTGGAATCCCGGCTATGAGGATTCCTTCGGTGTCTACCGCGAGGGCATCTGCTCCTACCCCGCCGACAATGGATTCTTTGGCGAGATCCTGGCGGGCGGCACCACCAAGACCGTCATCAGCGGCCACGATCACACCAACACCTTTGGCGTTCCCTACCAAGGCGTGCGTCTCCTGTACGCCCTCAAGACCGGCCGAGGCAGTTACCACGACGTCCGCATCAACGGCGGTACGGTCCTGACCATCGACTCCGACGGTCGGATGGAGGCGGAGCATTGCTTCTATCCTTATGAGGAGAAGTGATACGAATCCTCAAATATCGAATTGCACCCGAGCAAAGTCATCCTGAGCGAAACGGAGCAACGCGGAGTGGAGTCGAAGGATCTCTTGCCGTGATAGAGATCCTTCGACTACGCCGCGTTGCGGCTCCGCTCAGGATGACTCTGTTCTCTCCTACCCGAAAAACCCGCCGCGAGATGATTCTCGCGGCGGGTTCTTCTTTTATCTCAAAATCAAAGCATAGTTGCCCGCAGCTCCTCGGGGGAGAGCTGGGACAGGTCGGCGGGGGCCACGTCCAGGACGGTGATACAGCCGGTGCGGCCTCTCTGCTTCATGCGCAGGACGGCGCGGGCGTAGGCCACCAGCACCGAGGCGGTGAACTCGGGGTTGGAGTCCAGGCGCAGGCTGTAGCTGATGGTGTTGCGGCTGAGGCCGTGGATGCCGGTACGGCCGTTGCGGATCACGCGGCCGCCATGGGGGAGGCCTGCATGGTCGCGGGCCATTTCCTCGGCGGTGATGAAGGTGACCGTGGTGTTGTAGTCGGCGAAATAGTTGGGCATGGTGACGATGGCCTGCTCGATGGCGGCCTTGTCGGCATCGGGAGCGGCCACCACGTAGCACTCACGGGTGTGCTTGTCGCGGGTGGAAAGCTCGGGATTCTCGCCCCGCTCCACCGCCTCCATGGCCTCGGGAACGGGAACCGTGTACTGACGGGCATCCAGCACCCCGGGGATGCGGCGGATGGCATCCGAATGGCCCTGGCTGACACCGCGGCCCCAGAAGGTATAGTCCTGACCCTCGGGGAGGATGGCCTGGCCGTAAACACGGGCCAGGGAGAACAGACCGGGATCCCAGCCGCCCGAAATGAGGCAGAGGGTGCCCGCCTCCTTGGCGGCGGCATCCACCTTGGCGAAATGGGTGGGGATCTTAGCGTGGGTGTCAAAGCTGTCCACCACGCAGAAGTCCTTGGCCAGCTCGGGAGTCCACTCGGGCAGATCGGTAGCACTGCCTCCGCAGAGGATGAGCACGTCGATCTGATCCTTGAACTTCAGAATATCGGCGGCGGGGTACACGGGCAGGCCGGTGCGGGTCTTGACCGTGGCGGGATCGCGACGGGTGAACGCCCCGATCAGATCCACGTCGGGATTCTGTCTCATGGCCGCCTCAACACCGCGGCCCAGATTGCCATAACCAAAAATTGCAATTTTCATATAGGTAGCCTTTCTTGAAGCAGGGCTCTGCCCTGCACCCGGTCAAGAAACTTTTTGAAAAAAGTTTCTTGACAATCTTCAAAAACTTGAAATAAGGGGAGGAAAATCGGGTGGTTAAAATTTTCAGGTCTTGGAGACCAGGTCGGTCATATCGTACAGCCCTGCGGGGAGTCCCTTGCAGAGGAACTCGGCGGCGGCCAGGGCTCCCTCGGCAAAGAGGGCGCGGTCGTGGGCTTCGTGCTTGAGGGTGATGGTCTGATTGGGGGTGCCGATGATGACCTCGTGCTCACCCACGATGTTGCCCATGCGGATGGCGTGGATGCCGATCTCCTCGGGGGTACGCTTGCCGTAACCGCTCCGTCCCGTGGCCACGGTGGCCTCGGGGCGCACCTCACAGAGGGCGTTGGCAATGGCCAGGGCGGTGCCGCTGGGCGCGTCCAGCTTGCGGTTGTGGTGCTTCTCGATGATCTCGATCTCGGCATCGGGCATGGCGGCGGCCACCTGCTTGGCGGTGTCGATCAGCAGAGCCACGCCCAGGGAGAAGTTGGCGGCGAAGAAGACGGGGATGGACTCGGCGGCCTTACGGATGGCGGCCTTTTCCTCGTCGGTGTGGCCCGTGGTGGCCAGGACCACGGCGATGTTGTGGGCCACGGCGAAATCCAGGAGGGAGACGGTAGCACTGTGGTGAGAGAAATCCACGATACAATCCACCGAAGTAAAAACGGGATTATTGGCGGCATCGGCAAAGCTGTTGGCGCAGGGCATACCCTCGGCACCGCAGGCGTTCATATCCACGCCCACGATCCCCGCGGGATCAGCACCCCGACAGCCCGCCAGAGCCATCTTGGCCACCTCGGTACCCATATGGCCGCAAAGGCCGGAAATCAAGAGTTTCATGATAGTTTTTATCCTTATTTTTTTCGTTAAGTTTGAACCCAAACCCTTATGAAAAGTTTTTGGGATTCTCAAACCCTTTTTTCCAAAAAGGGTTTGAGCGGGTCCAGGGCAGCGCCCTGGCGGGTCTTGCCGAGCTTGCTCGGCGTGCAGAGCCCTGGTGCCCTTTCGCTCTCCTCATCCACCATCCTTCGGATGGTCCCCCTTCCCCGCTGGGGAAGGCATAAGAACGCGATACCCAAATTGAGTTTTTTATAGTCATCCATTCTTATTAAAAGTTTTTGGAGTTCCAAGAACCTTTTCGCAAAAGGTTCTTGGCGGGTCCAGGGCAGTGCCCTGGCGTTCTCTTAAACTTTAAGCCCTGCCTGACGCATGAGGCGGAGGAGGTTCTGCTTGTTGGCATCCTCCATGGAGGTCAGGGGGAGACGGAGGTAGTCCTCACACCAGCCCATAGCGGCGCAGGCGGCCTTGACGGGAATGGGGTTGACCTCGCAGAACAGGGCGTTGACCAACTCCAGGTAGTCCAGCTGCATCTTGCGCGCGCCTGCCACGTCGCCCGCGAAGAACTTCTTGCACATGGCCGAGGTCTCGGCGGGAAGAATGTTGGACAGCACCGAGATCACGCCCTTACCGCCCAGGGAAAGAACGGGGATGATCTGATCATCGTTGCCCGAGTAAATGTCCATCTTGTCACCCACCAGCGCGGCCAGCTCGGCAATCTGGGAAATATTACCCGAGGCCTCCTTGATGGCCACGATGTTGGGATGGTCAGCCAGGGCGGCGGCTGTCTTGGGCAGGAGGTTGCAACCGGTACGGCCGGGGACGTTGTACAGAATGCAGGGCTTGTCGATGGCATCGGCTACGGCCACGAAGGAAGCGGCCATGCCCTTCTGGGTGGCCTTGTTGTAGTAGGGAGTCACCAGCAGCATGGCATCCGCGCCCACCTCGGCGGCGTAGCGGGAAAGATCCACGGCGTAGGCGGTGTCATTGGAGCCGGTGCCCGCGATGACGGGAACGCGGTGGTTGACACGCTCTACGCAGAACTTGATGGCGGCACGGTGCTCCTCGTCGGTCAGGGTGGAGCCCTCTCCTGTGGTGCCTACGGCCACGATGGCATCAATGCCCTGCTCGACCTGCCAGTCGATCATGGCACCGAAACGCTCGTAGTCAATGCCGTCAGGGGTCAGAGGGGTGATGATGGCGGTAGCGGCGCCGGTGAAAACAGTACGGTTACTCATGTTCGGATTCCTTTCCTTGGGGCTTTGCCCCAAACCCCACTTAAGAACCTTTTTGCAAAAAGGTTCTTAAAAAACTCCAAAAACCTTTGAAAAAGCACGGGGATATTTCGATTATTTCTCATTCAAGCAGGCCCATACCCACAGAAAAAGCCCCCGGATCGGGAGCCATCACAACGGGTATCCGTCGATACTTCCCCCAAAATGGGAAAAGTTCGGTTGTGGATAGCTCTCCGCATTGCTGCGACAGCCGGACGGATGTTCTCCGCCGAGCCAGTCGGAATACCCGCCACGGCATCCGCTTCGGCACCCACGCCTTCCCCGTACGGTTTTGGCAACCTTGGCTGTACGGTACTCTTCGTGCAGTGCGCCTCTATCATTTGATGAAAACAGTATAGCACAACCAAGGGAATTTGTCAAGGGGGGGAGAACGATTTTTTTCGGTTCATACTATTCTCTAACGGAAACATTGCATCCGGAAATGAGTGCGCGCTTATATACACCAATGGGGGAGGGGCCCCATGGTGATATCCTCTATGGTTCTTGGTATTCTCTTGTATCCCCCATAAATCCCTTTTTAAGTTTTTGGGATTCTTAAGGGCCGCGCAAACTTCGCCGTAGGCGAATTTGCACTGAGCGTAGCGAGGAGGTTTCCAAAAGGCTCTGACAGGCTTGCCTGTCGGACGCCAGGAGGCACGCTCCATTATTATCCCACCGTCAACATTCCTCACCGCCCGGCAACACGTATTTCTCCCGATACTCCCCGTAGAGGCGGTCGAAATCCATGCCCCCAGCCTTGACGCGGTGGAGGTAGTCGTGAAGCTCCAGGGTATCGTTTTTGGCCATCTCCAGAAGACAGCCCGCCACGTTGGAGCAGTGGTCCGCCACACGCTCCAGGTTGGTGAGGATATCCGAGAGCACGAAGCCGTGCTCCACGGTACACTCGCTCTGGGTCAGACGGCGGATGTGGTTGGTCTTGATGGCATCCCGCAGGCCGTCAATGACCTGCTCCAGGGGCTCCACCCGGGCGGCCAGCTCCAGGTCGGTGTTCATCAATGCCTGCTCGGTTATGGTGACGATCTCGGAGACCGCTCTGTACAGCACGTTCAGCTCGGCTTTGGCCTCCGCTGAGAAGGTCAGCTCCTTGTCCCGCATCTCCTCGGCGGATTCCAGGAGGTTGACCGAGTGGTCCGAAATGCGCTCCAGGTCTCCGATGAGGTGGAGGAGCTTGGTGACCTCGTGGCTGTCCCGCGCGTCCATGCTTTGGGAGGAGAGCTTGACCAGGTAGGAGCCCAAGGCATCCTCGTAGGTGTCCACCCGCCCCTCGGCCAGGCGGATCTTCTCGGCGGTCTTGCCGTCATAGGTATCCAACAGGTCGATGGATCGGCGGAGGTAGCGGCCCGAGATGGCGGCCATCTGCCCCGCCACGGTACGGCTCCGCTCAATGGCTACCGAGGGAGTCTCCAGCAGGCGGTCGTCCAGCAGGTCGGTGTACTCGTCACCCTTCTTGTCGTCGCCGCGGATGGTGGAAAGAGCCAGCTTCTCCAACAGCCCCGCCGCGGGGAACAGGAGGGCCACCGACAACAGCTTGAAGATGGTGTGGACCGCGGCGATGCCCCACATATTGATGGCGGTTCCCTCGGCCAGGCTGAACAGATCCAGGGTACCCGCGGACTTCAGGATCCAGCCCAGCAGATAGTACAGGGCCAGCCAGACCGCCACGCCGATGACGTTGAAGTAGAGGTGGACCAGGGCGGCCCGCTTACCGTTCTTGTTGGCCCCCGCCGCCGAGATCATGGCGGTGACGCAGGTACCGATGTTCTGTCCCATGATGATGGGAATGGCCATGCCGAAGGAGATGGCTCCCGTGGAGGACAGGGCCTGGAGGATACCCACCGAGGCCGAGGAGGACTGGACGATGGCGGTCAGGACCGTTCCTGCCAGCACGCCCAGGAGGGGGTTTCGGAACATGGTGAGGATCCGCGTGAAGTTGGGATCCCCCTTGAGGCCGCTGACCGCCCCCGACATGAGGTCCATACCCACCATGAGCACCGCAAAGCCCATGAGGATGGTACCGAGGTCCTTGCCGCGGCTCTTTTTGGAAAACATGATGAGGCAGATACCGATAAGGGCCAGGACAGGCATCCAGGCATCGGGCTTGAGCCACGCCGTCCAGGCCAGGGCATCCGCGCCCCCCTCAATGCCGTTGAGGGCGGTGAGCCAGGCGGTGACGGCGGTGCCGATGTTGGCACCCATGATGACACCAACGGCCTGCTTCAGGAGCATGGTACCCGAGTTGACGAAGCCCACCACCATGACCGTGGTGGCCGAGGAGGACTGGATCACGGCGGTCACGCCGAGGCCCAACAGCAGGCCCTTAAAGCGGTTGGAGGTCAGATTGGCCAGGATGGTCTTGAGCTTACGCCCCGCGCTCTTTTTCAGCGCGTCTCCCATCACGTCCATACCGTACAGGAACAGGGCGAGGCCGCAGACCAGAGTCAGAATGTCGAAAATGTCCATGTTGTACCTTCCTGTGTGATGAATTTGGGGAATCCCCTTAAATCAACGTGTTCGATAACCGTTACTCTACGTAGTACCCTGTTAATTCTAAAACTTTACTTCCGACAGACTGACCTTTATTCGATCTCCTCATCCACCATCCTTCGGATGGTCCCCCTT
>CAYRTP010000031.1:0-18583 GCA_964427175.1 uncultured Clostridium sp.
GGGTGACATGCTGCGCTCCGTGGGGAAATACGTCAAGACCATCTACATCGGAGGCGGTACGCCCACCACGTTGTCGGAGGAGCAGCTTACCCGTCTGATGGATACGGTGCGCACTTCTATTGACCTCTCCCGCTGCGTAGAATACACGGCGGTGGCGGGAACGTGGATGGTGATGTAGTCGGCTACCTTGTAGACTTCCTCGTAGGTAGCGGCGTGGGTGATGTTGTGGTTCAGATTCCAAGCGGCATCAACCGACAGGAAGGGGTCGCAACCCACAACCTTCATGCCCAGACGGACGGCGATGTTGGCCACCAGACCGCCGATGGCACCCAGGCCGATGACACCCAGGGTCTTGCCCTGAAGCTCACAGCCCGCGAACTTGGACTTGTTCTTCTCCACGGTCTTGGCCGCGTCGGCATCGTCCTTCAGAGTGTCGACCCACTGGATACCGGCGACGATATCACGGGAAGCGAGAAGCAGAGCGCAAACAGCCAGCTCCTTAACACCGTTGGCGTTGGCACCGGGGGTGTTGAACACCACGATACCCTCCTTGGTGCACTTGTCGAGGGGAATGTTGTTGACACCGGCACCCGCGCGGGCGATGGCCAGGAGCTCGGGGTTGAAGTCCATATCCAGCATATTGGCGGAACGGACCATGATGCCCTCGGGAGCCTCTACGGCATCACCGATGTTGTAAACGGCGGGATTCAGCTTGTCGGTGCCGATCTTGGCGATCTTGTTCAGCAGTTGAATATTTTTCATGATGGAATATCTCCTATAAAATTAGTGCGGCGCATCCCGCGCACACGCGGAGATGCGCCTGTAGGTTATATAACCCCGCTCCCCGACTCACCTGCGGGGATGGGGCCCCGCTGACGTGGGATGCACGCCCGTCAGCAGGTACACGGCCCTATCAGCCATTCTTTTCAAGGTTTTTGGGGATTCTTAAGGGCCTTTTGGCAAAAGGCCCTTAAGCGGGTGCAGGGCAGAGCCCCTCGCTCTCCATTAACCCTTGGGATTCTCCTCGGCGAACTTCTTCATGAAGTCGACCAGAGCGGCAACACCCTCGTAGGGCATAGCGTTGTAGATGGAAGCGCGCATACCGCCCACGGAACGGTGGCCCTTCAGGTTCTTCATGCCTGCCTTGGCGGCCTCGGAGGCGAACTTCTTATCCAGATCGGCGTTGCCGGTCACGAAGGTGACGTTCATCATGGAGCGGGAGCCTGCCTTGACGGGAGCCAGGTAGTAGTCCTGGTTGTCCAGGTAATCGTACAGGAGAGCCGCCTTCTTGACGTTCTTCTCCTTCATGGCCTCAAGACCGCCCTGCTCAAGCAGGTACTCGCAGACCAGACCCAGCATATAGATGGTGTAGCAGGGAGGGGTGTTGTACATGGAGTCGTTCTCGGCCATGGTCTTCCACTCCAGCATGGTGGGAGCCTTGGGGTCGCAGTAGTCCAGCAGATCGTCGCGGACGATGACCACGGTGACACCTGCGGGAGCCATGTTCTTCTGTGCGCCTGCGTAGATCACGCCGAACTTGGACACGTCTACGGGCTCGGAGAGGATGCAGGAGGACATATCGGCAACCAGGGGCACGTCACCGGTGTCGGGGATGTAGCTGTACTTGGTGCCGTAAATGGTGTTGTTGAAGCAAATGTGAACGTAAGAGGCATCGGGACGGATCATGTCACGGGTCACCTCGGGAATGTGGTCGAAGTTATCGTCCTTGGTGGTGGCGACGCACTTCACGTCATAGCCCATCTTCTGGGCTTCCTTGTAAGCCTTGCCCGAGAACTGGCCGGAGACGATGTAGTCAGCCTTGCCGGTGCGGCCGATCAGGTTGATCGGAACCGACGCGAACTGGGTGGAAGCACCGCCCTGCAAAAAGAGCACCTTGTAGTTTTCGGGGATGTTCATCAGCTTGCGAAGATCAGCCTCGGTCTTCTGGATGATGGCCTCGTAATCCGGAGATCGGTGGGACATCTCCATGACCGACATACCGGACTCGCCGTAACAGACCAGCTCTGCTGCAGCTCGCTCGAGAACGGGGACGGGAAGCATAGAGGGGCCTGCCGAAAAGTTAAACACTCTGTTCATAACTGTTACCTCCGAATAGGTATAAATATTATTTGCCCGAGCATGATGCCTGGGACTTGGTATCGTAAAAAAAACGATGGACCCATTATACATCATTTGCAAGACGATGTCAAGGGTTTTTGCAAAATTTCTTTTAAAAAAACCGAAATATACGAAATGAATTCAAAATTTGGCAAGCCCGAACCGAAAATGTTGCAAAAGTTGAATCAAAAATCTCCCGCCGTTACACAAGGCTGTGCAATGACGGGAGAAATTTTTTTAAGTTCTTTGGAACGTTCTCATTACTCCGCAATCAGATGCCACATCACGGCGTACTCACCCTTGGTATCGCACTTGACCTCAATGCCGCGGCGGAGCTCCTCGGCGGTGTAGGTCTTGCCCGAGATGGTGTCGCGGTAGGTCAGGCCGAGCTGGGCGCGGCTGATCTTGAGCTTGTGGACCGTCTCCTTGGGATCGTCGAAGTTCTGCAGGAAGGTGACCAGCAGCTCGCGGCTGTCCTCGGAGGCGAAGTAGTAGGCGTAGCAACCGCAGTCAAAGGGACTGAGCAGACGGTAGAAGTCGCCGCGGAGGATGAGGTGCTCGTACTCGCGGTACTCCTTGATCTGGGCGCGCATGGTGGCCTTGGCGGTGTCGCTGGCGGCCAGGATGTTCAGCTCGTAGCCCAGAGGGCCGTTCATGGCCACGCGATAGCCGTAATTCAGCTTGCGGGGGTTCTCGATGGAGCTTCCGTGGTTGGCCACGTGACAGCTCATGGTGGCGGTGGGGTAGCCCAGGGTGCTTCCGTACTGGATGTAGGTACGGGCCACGGGGTCGGTCTGATCACTGGTCCAGATCTGCACCGAATACTTCATCATACCCAGATCGTAGCGTCCGCCGCCGCCGCTGCAGTTCTCGATCATGGCGTGGGGGAACATGGCCCGCAGACGGCGGAACAGCTCGTACACGCCGCACATATGGCGGAAGGAGGCCTCCTTCTGACGCTCGGGAGGCAGGATATTGGAGTAAACGGGGGACAGATGGCGGTTCATGTCCCACTTGAAGTAGTCAAAGGGAATGCCGTTGAAGCTCTTGTACAGGCTCTCGGAGAGGTAGTCCACCACGGCGGGGTTGCCCATGTCCAGCACCAGCTGCTGACGAGACTCCAGGGGGGTACGGCCGGGAGCGGACAGAGCCCACTCGGGATGGGCGCGGTAGAGGTTGCTGTCGGGGTTGACCATCTCGGGCTCGATCCAGATACCAAACTTGTCGCCCTTGGCCTTGACACGCTCCACGAAGGCGGCCAGACCGTCGGGGAAGAGCTCGGGAGTGGGATCCCAGTCGCCCAGACCCGCGCGGTCATGGCGGCGGGCACCGAACCAGCCGTCGTCCATGACGGGCATATCCATGCCTACCTCGGCGGCACCCGCGGAGAAGTCCTCCATGAGCTTGCCGTCAATGTTGAAGTAGAAGGCCTCCCAGGAGTTCAGCACCACGGGACGGCGCTCGAAGGGCTCGGCGGGGAGAATGTGGTCGCGGGTGAAGCGGTGGAAGTTGCGGGAGACCTGACCGATGCCGCTCGCGGCGTAGGTCATGACCGCCTCGGGGGAGGAGAAGGACTCGCCTGCCTCCAAACGCCAGGAGAAGGTCTCGTCGCCCAGACCCACCAGCACGCGGGTCTTCTTGCCGGGATCCACTTCCATCTCGTCCAGGAAGTCGCCGCTGTAGACCAGGTTGAAGCCGTAGGCCTCGCCCCGCTCCTCGCTTGCCTTGGGATCGCAGAGGATGATGCAGGGGTTCTCCATGTGGGAGGAGGCACCGCGGCGGCTGGTGATGCGGTGTACGCCGTAGGACAGCTTATAGCGGTCCACGTGACGCTCGCGGCCGTGGGCACCGTAGGTGCTGATGAGGTCCAGACCGTACTTGGAGGCAGGAATATCCAGGCACAGGCTCATGCACTTCTCCAGGGAGACGGTGTTCTTGCCCTTGTTGATGAGGGTCATGTGGCGGGCGATCACGTCGCTCTCGGGGAAGACGGTGTAGTAGAGATGAAGCTCACAGCCCGTGACCTTGTCATCCAGGATGATCTCCAGGGTCTCGGTGTTCTCGTCGGCATCGGCGTAGGGGAGCTCACCGAAGATGGGCGCGTTGATGGCTACGCGGCCCTTGAACTTCTTCATCTTGCGGAAGGAGAACTCGGTCACGTCACTGCCCGTGGAGAGGTCGCGGACACGAATGGCGGCGGCGCGGAAATCGCCCATGCCGAAGGTGGGGAGCTCCGAGGACACGGTGGTGGGCATATAGCCGTCGCCGTACTGGGGGTAGTAGGGGGAGAAGGCACTGCCGTGGGATTCGTAGGTCAGGTCCACGGATCTGGACTTCTTACCGTAGTAGAGGTGAACGGGGAAGCGGTCGGCAAAAATACCAAGGGCGTACATGGTGTTCTTGGTGCGGATAATAGCCTGGGTTGTGATTTTGGATTCCTTAGGATGGGTAATGGTAATAGACATAGCATTGGTCTCCTTTCGGTACGATGGGTTATTTCGTGATTTTGTATGTGCCTTGATCGGGATCGATCTCCACGACGGTGCCGTCCTCCCAGACTGTGCACTGCTTACGGTAGCCGCCGTCCAGGAATTTGTGCTTGACCATGCGCTGCTTGGCCAGCTTTTCAGCGGAGGCGCAGGCCGCTTGGATATCTTGAATCTGCTCCTCGGTGGCGTCGATGGGGCAGTAGGGCGGGTTGCCGTTGAGCCAGGCGTACAGGTAGGCAGAATCGTTGCCGGGGATACCCCAACCGCCGTAGGTGCCTTTGAGACCGCCCCAGGGGATTACTACGCAGTCGTGGTAGACCAGGTTAAATAGGGGGATGGGTACACCCACCGGGAGCGCGTCCGAAGCACCCAGGCTTGAGGTGTAGAAGGGGGCGTGGTGGCAGAGCACCTGGGTATCCATCATACAACCCAGCGTCTCCTCCGAGCTAGGGATGATCCCTCGGGAGGTCAGATGGGCGAGGCATCGGCTGCGGGCTCTCATGCATTGCTCGCGGGTCATGGGATGCTCGGGGTTGAAGCATTCGTCCCCGTAGATCACCGAGAATACGTCCAGATAGGCACCCTCGATGGTGATGCCCAGCCGCTCAAACTCGTCGTAGTTGCGTCGGACGTAGTCCTCGGCCAGGGAGGCGCACAGGATGGTTTGGGGGCCTCCGTACCAGGTGGTTTCGTAGGGATGGGAGCCGTCGAGATTTTGGATGGCGTTGTTAAAATCGAAATCAGGGGAATCGTAGTAGTAATCCCTGTACTGATCGTGGATGCCGAACATATAGCCCAGGGCGCGGGCGGTATCCGACAGCCGCTTCATGCCCTCCGCACCGCCTGCTTCCTCGTTGGGTGGGAGGGGGGAGGGATGGCGCGTGTCGTAGCCGTGGAATCCCCAGCCATCCTGGTGAACGTAACAACGGGTGAGGCCTCGCTTGCGGAGAGCCGTCAGACTGCGTCCGATCTCGTCGAAGGTGGTATGGAAATCGTTGTTTGTGGGGGCGTCGGGCTTGTAGTAGTAGGATTGCGGATGAATGTGGACGGCGACCATGGGCGGACAGCAGACGGGCGCGCCGATGAGTCGTTCCACGGCGGGATTCTGCACGCATTTTTGGGCGAGGGTCACGATCTCACCCCGCTCCTCCAGGTAGGCGCGGTAACTGTGCGCCAGGTCGTTGTAGTCGCAGTCCTCCATGAAGCGGTAGAGCATCCGACGGGGGTAGGACATTCTGCCCAGAGAGGTACGGAACAGGGGGGAGACATTCTCTCCGCGGAGGAAATATTCGGCATCGTAGGGGGTGTCGTAGACAGCGAGGTAGCCCGAGCCGTCCCGTACCTGGCCGAACATGGGCATGTAGGCGTTTCGCTCAAAAACCAGGCCGTCGATGGGAGGGATGGGATGGGCGGAGGGGATCAAAGTGCCCTGCATACGAGGGAGGATCGTGTATCCATGCCCCTCCTCGGTACCGTCGAAATCCACAGCGGCGGGGAAGGACACACGCCGTACCTGCCCGGGGGTGTCGCCCTCCAAACGGCTGACGAAATAGAGATCGTCTCGGGTGTTCTCGATATACACGAGGGTGTGGAGGGTCAGACCGCATCCGAGCGCGTAATCCGCGCCCATACCCCGCCAGGTGGAGGTATGCCGTTCGGTAACGGCTACCGGGGCTTCGTCAAGGTAGTACACGGAGCCGTCGGTCAACTCCACGTAGGGGCGTCCCGACATGGTCCAGACGTCTCCGCATTTGAGGGTGACTGTGAAGGTCGCTTTTTCGGGGGTGGCTGAGAGGGTGAGGCTTTTTCCTTGTATTGTCAGCATATGTTTTCCTCCATGTCGGTTCTGATCGGTCGGTTATAAACTGACGTCAATCCTTTGACGGTCAATCCTTGACGCAGATCCACTCCTTCGCGCAGGGGAGGGTGAGGATCCAGTCACAGAGGGTGTGCCACTCGGCCAGCTTGTGGTTGCGGCGGGCGTAGTAGATATTGATGAGGTTCTCGTAATTCATGGTCACGGTCCGCATCTGATTGTAAGAGGAGGGAAGCATCTGGATCATGTTGTGCCAGGGCTGGCGGTCCTCCTTGTCGGCGAGGAACTTCTGACGCTCGGCCTCCAGGTAAGCGATGGTGGCATCCAGGAGGGCCAGGCCTCCCTCGTCCAGGCGGTCGTGGGAGAAATCGTCCCGCTCGAAGGCCTTGGCGTGGATCTTGTGCATGGTGGAGGTGGAGTTGGCCACGGTGCCCACCTTGTAGGTGTCGAATTCCTTCCACCAATAGAGAGGGGCGGTGATGTCCACCGATACGAAGACTTGGCGCAGGAATTTGCGGTGGTCGCTCCCCGACACGGCCAGGCGGCGGCCGAAGTCGATGTCCACGGGACCGAGGACGAATTTTCCGTTCTCGTCGTAATAGCTGTCGGACCTGGCCCAGCTGTTCATGGGATTGCGGGCCCCGCGAATGGCGTTGTCCAGGTTCATGACGGATGAGTTTTCTACTTTTAACATATATATCTCCTGATTGGGGGCAAAAATGGGTGTTATCTTTATAATTATACAGGAAATCGGGAGCTTTGTCAAGGGCTTTTGTGCAATTTATCTTTGGATTCCCGCGATTTGAGATGTTTCGGCCGTTATAAACAACAACCTGCGGTCGGGAGGGGAGGTGGGTAAAAGTTTAGCCTCCCTTCTCGTGCGAGTTGGGAGGCTTTTGTTTGGGGAGCGTTTTAAAAGAACGTACACAGTAAAAATACGAGGTTGATTATTTCGAATATAACAATCGGGCATAATCCAGCCAAAAAACGTGTTGCTTTTTTGGTTATGATTTTTCGTTTTACTAAATAATTGTAATTTTGAACATACAAAACCGTGATGGGAATATAAGCAATGTGGCACATTAAAATAGCTGAGAATGATTTCCCTCCGCCCTCGGTAATGCTATCACAGGTTAATACACCGATTGTATGAAGCACAAAGAAGAAAAATGAAACCCCCAAATAGGTTAACCATAGCGATTTCCACGTTTCAAACCATTGAAAAGAATTATTGCTTTTATTCATTCGTATTTCTCCTGATTGTAGATTTTTTGAACTTTTAACATATATATCTCCTGATTGGGGGCAAAAAAATGGGTGTTATCTTTATAATTATACAGGAAATTGGGAGTTTTGTCAAGGGCTTTTGTGCAGTTTGTAACTTGTCAAAATGATTCTCCTTAGCTTTTTAGGGGGACAGTCATCCTGAGCGGAACGAAGTGGAGTCGAAGAATCTCCTCTCCGACAAGAGATCCTTCGACTACGCCGCGTTGCGGCTCCGCTCAGGATGACCGTGGGCCGCTGATCGCTGATCGTTAACTCAAACGAATTTCGCTTACGCCCCCGCAAAATACGCCTCGATCTCCGCCCGCTTGGCGGTGCAGGAGCCCTGGAGCATTTCCGACGATCCGCCTCCGCGGGCGGAGAGGGCGGCGTTGATCTCCTTGACGTGCTTCTTGAGGTCCAGGTCGGTGTTCCCCCGCCCGATGACGTAGCGGTAGCCCGTCTCATCGTTGCCCGTGAATACCCCGCAGAACCGCCCGCACTTTTCTACGGCGCGGTTGAGGAGACGGCGCATCTCGATGGCCTCCAGGCCCTCGTCAAAGAGGCAGAGGCTCCCCTCGGTGGGGATAATGGCGGCCACGGTCAGCTCCTCCAGCTTGGCGCGGAGGGTGGCGATGGCGCGCTTTTTCTCCTCCATCTCGGCCTCGCGGCGTTCAAAGCCTATGACCACGTCCTCCTGCTTGACCGACATGGCGGCGGCCATGGCGGCCACGGCGGTATAGCGGCGGCGGTAGTCACGGAGCGCCCAGGGACCGCAGAGCATATGGATGCGGACACCGCCCTTGTAATGAATGAAGTCCAACAGCTTGATGACCCCGATCTCCCCCGTGGTGTTCACGTGGGGGGCGCAGCAGGCGCAACGGTCCTTGACATCCTCGTCGGTGCCGATCTGTACCATACGGACCCCTTCGGTCAGGTCCAGCTTGGCGCGGTAGGCCATGGCGGACAGCTCCTCGGGGGCGGGGTACCAGGCGCGGACGGGGAGGCAGGCGGCGACAATGGCGTTGGCCTCGTCCTCAATGGCATCCAGCTGGTCACGGGTCAGCACTCCGTCGAAATCCAGGGTCACGTCGGGGTTGCCCTCCCGATCCCCCAGGTGGAAGCCTACGTTCTTGTAGCCGTACAGGCGGTGGACAATGCCCGAGACAATGTGCTCGCCCGTGTGGTTCTGCATACGGGCCAGGCGGACGGCGGTGTCCAGGTTGCCCGTGACGGTTGTCCCTTGGGGGAAGGGATGGGTTTCCCCGTTCAGCGGGGCAAGGCTGACGGTGTGGGTGATGATCCCCGCGGACTCCTGCACGTCCAGGACGGGGAGGCCCGCCAGGGTCCCTCGGTCGGCGTACTGGCCGCCCCCCTCGGGGAAGAAAGCGGTCGCGTCCAGGACCACGTCCAGGGTCTCGGGGGATTTTCCCGCGCGGGATTCCAGGACGGTGGCGGTGAAGGTATAGAGATGACTGTCTTGATCGAACAGGCGGATGGTTTTCATGATGACTCCTTTGGGTGGGGTAATGGTTTTATTATACAACAAATGGGAGAAAAGGTCAAGAGGAGGGAGGAATATTTCGGTGAAAAGACGGGGGATTCGGGTTTGGGGGACGAGGTCTTGTTTTTTGGAGAAAAATATGGTATAATGGATGTGTTCGATAACCTCCGTTGGGGCGGCCATCGGCCGTCCGCGTATTGACCCACCGCGTGTCGCGGGAGGAGCAAGCTCCTCCCCTACCCGATTTGTAGGGGCGGCCATCGGCCGTCCGCGTATTGCCCCAATGCGTGTAGCGGACGAGCGATGCTCGCCCCTACCCGACTCGCGGGAGATGCCCCACCGTCCTCCCGTAGGGGCGGCCATTGGCCGTCCGCATATTTTCCTCCCCGACGCGTGTTGCGGACGAGCGATGCTCGCCCCTACATCGGTCAGACGGTTACCGAATATTCCGAAAAAAATCCCAACCGTTTCCCACCTGCGGTTACTCTATATATGAACGGAAACGAAAATCCGTATTCAAATCCATCCGTGAAAGGAACCCGCCATGACCGAATCCGAGAAGAACGCTCTGTACGAAGCCTTTGAAACCGAATATCTCCCCAAAATCTACGGCTTTTGCCGCATGAAGCTGGGGGCGGTGGACGATGCCGCCGAAGCTGAGGACCTGGCCCAGGATATCGCCTACGAGGTGCTGAGGACCATCCACGCGGGCAAGGAGATCCGCGATCTGGGTGCCTTCGTGTGGAGCGTCTCCAACCACGTGTTCTGCAATCTGGTCCGCCGCAAAAAGCGAAGCGGCGAACGCTGTTTCGCTCCCTTGGAGGAGGGAATGCAGATAGCGGACCCCCACGTTGATCTGCAAGCCGACTACGTCCTGCGGGAGCAGCTGGCTCTCCTGCGCCGTGAGTTGGCCATGATGACGGGGAACTACCGCCAAACCGTCATCATGCATTACTTCGACGGCCTCTCCTGCGAGGAGATCGGCCGTCGGCTGGGGCGGAGCGCGGGGACGGTCAAATGGTGGCTCCACGACGCGCGGAGGATCATCAAGGAGGGAATGGAAACCATGAGTACGAATCAACATTTCGGAGAGAGAAGCTACCGCCCGGGAAGTCTGCGTATGTCCTGCAAGGGCACGCCGGGAACCGCCGATCAGCCCATATCCTGTGCCGCCCGCAAGTCGGCGCAGAATATCCTGCTGGCCGCTTACCGGAGCCCTATGACCATTGAGGAGCTGTGTCGGGAGACGGGCATCCCCGCGGTCTACATGGAGGACGAGGTCTACGCCCTCGCCAAGGAACAGCTTCTGCGGGAGGTGTCCTCGGGGAAGTATCAGACGGATTTCGTCATCCTGGCCCACGATATGGCGTTGGAGATGAACGACCGCATCGAGGAGGTCTTTTTCCGCCGCCCCGAGGGGCAGACGGCCTATACCCATCTCCTGTTGGACTGGCTGACCACACGGCGGGAGGAGCTGGAGAGCCCCCGCTTCAACCTGTCGGGCTTTACCTGGGAGCGGCTGCTGTGGGCCTACCTGCCCTATTTCATTCATGAGACGGGGAGCCGCTTCAAGCAGGAGGAGGGACTCACGCTTTCCTGGGCGGATATGCCCTACCGTCCCGACGGCGGGCGGTGGATCGCCCTGGGCTTTGACAACAGCCGTATCGACCGCAACTCCCCTCTGCTGAAGCGGGCTCACCCCTCTGACCTGTGCCTCCAACAGGCGGTTGGTGCGGGGGCCTACGAGATGGCCCACTTCCTCGAGTGGGGAGCCCTGAACGGGCGGGTGGACAGCTCGATCTTCTTTGAGACCCCCCACGATGTCTTTGTCCTGGGCCGCGCCATCATCAAGGGCGAGCTGGCGGTCTCGGAGCTGGACGAACGGCAAAAGTACCTGTTCAGCGTGGCGTTGGAGAAGCACCTGTTCGACCGCGCCCCCAACGGCGGGTATATCTGCAACTACTATTTCGTCCCCGCCCCCGCCCGCGAGGAGCTGGAGGCCATGGTGGACGAGCTGTACCCTCTGGTGAAGCCCTACTACCGCGCCGCCTACGACATGGTGCTGGAGGCCTACCGCCGTCAGGTGCCGACCCATCTGCACGGGCAAATGGGGAACTTCCTGACCAATTTCATCAACTATTTCATCCCCTGCGCCCTGGCCGCCGCCTTTAGGGCAGGGAAACTGTCCGAGCCCTGCGGGGATGGACGGGTATGGCTGAGCCTGTTTGCCAGTGAATAGGGGAGCGTGCCTCCGGCGGCTTAGCACCTTTTTGCAAAAAGGTGCTAAGAACTCCAAAAAACTAAAAAAGGGAATTATGAGGGGAGCGAGAGGACACCAAGTGCTATAGAGGGCATCACCATGGGGCCCCTGCCCCATTGGTGTATGGAGGCGGCTCAAGATGGATATTTGTTAAAATGCAGAATCGTATAAAATGCGCCTGCGGAGCGACCGAAATTCGGTTGCTCCGTATGTTTTTGCCAACAGAGGGACATACTACAAAGGAAAATACATTTCCCGGAGAACCGCCATGGATCAAAATTCTTCCGCCAAAACCCCCTTTACCCCTGATTACGCCGCCAACGTCGCCTTGCTGGACGGCATCCTGCGGCCCGAGACCAACTTCGATCTCATCAAAAAGCCCCTCAAGATCGGTCGGGATGCCATGACCCTGTACTATATCGACGGCTTCATCAAGGACACCATCATGATGAAGCTCATGATGTCCTTCCTCACCTTGGACAGCATGACCCTTCCCACCGAGGAAGGGAAGGGGAGCCAGGGCAACCCGACCGAGGCCCCCCACACCGCCGCCGCACAGCGGTTCTGCGCCCGCGCCCTGCCCTATGTGGAGACCGACGTGGTGGACTCGGCGGAGACGGCGGTGCAGATGATTTTGTCGGGAGCGGCGGTCATGCTGGGATCTCCCTTCGGGGCGGCGGCCATTGTCATCGATGCCCGCTCCTATCCCGCCCGCGAGACCACCGAGCCCGAGGGCGACAAGGTCATGCGGGGGGCGCGGGATGGCTTCGTAGAGACCCTCATCTTCAACACAGCCCTCATCCGCCGCCGCATCCGCAACCCCGAGCTGACCATGACCTACCTGTCGGTGGGTTCCAGCTCCCAAACCGACGTGGTCATCTGCTACATGGCCGATCGCGCCGACCCCAAGCTGGTGGGGAAGGTGAAGGACAAGCTGGGCGCGGTGCGGACCGATGCCCTGGTCATGGGCCACGAGTCCCTGGCCGAGGTGCTCATCAAGCGGCGGTGGTACAATCCTTTCCCTAAGATCCGCTACACCGAGCGGCCCGACACCGCGGCGGCCCAACTCATGGAGGGGAGCGTGCTGGTCCTCTGCGACACCTCCCCCCAGGTCATGATCCTGCCCACCTCCATTTTTGACTTCATGCAGGAGACCAACGATTTCTATTTCCCGCCCCTGACGGGGACCTATATCCGCCTGGTCCGCCACCTGGTCTTCTGGCTGACCCTGTTTCTGACCCCCACCTGGTATCTGCTCATCATGCATCCCGATTTCCTGCCGAATTGGCTGTCCTTCATCATCCCCACCGAGACGGGGCGGATCCCCATCATCGCCCAGCTTCTTTTGGTGGAGTTCATGATCGACGGCCTGCGGATGGCCTCGCTGAACACCCCCAGTATGCTGTCCAACTCCCTGTCGGTGGTAGGGGGACTGATTCTCGGGGACTTCGCGGTGGACATCGGCTGGCTGATCCCCGAGGTCATCCTGTATATGGCCTTCGTGGCCATCGCCAACTTCACCCAGCGGAGCTACGAGCTGGGCTACGCCTTCAAATTCATGCGGATGGGGCTGTTGATCCTCACCGCCCTGGGAGGCGTATGGGGTTACGGAGCGGGGCTTGTGGGGATCGTCATCCTCCTGCTCACCAACGTCACGGTAACGGGGACCCGCCGATACCTCTACCCCCTCATCCCCTTCGACGGCAAGGCCCTGAAGTCGCTGTTCTTTCGGGTGCGGAAGGATGGGGATTGAGTGAATAGGAGAGCGTGCCTTGCCTCCGGCGGCTTAGCACCTTTTTGCAAAAAGGTGCTAAGAACTCCAAAAAACTTTAATAAGGGATTTAAGAGGGTTACGAGAGGATACCAAGAGCTATAGAGGGGGTCACCATGGGGCCCCTGCCCCATTGGTGTATGGAGCCGTAAAATAGTATTATATGATTGGAATCGGCAGAGACGGTTGTTTCTGCCGATTTTGGGTTTAAGCATCGCTCTCGTAGGGCGGGGGCTTGCTCCCGCCGCAATCCCTCGTGGTGCGAAGTGGAGGGAATCACCCACAAAAACACGTCGGTGGAGCGCGGTGGGGGAAGGACCCCGCGGGAACTTGTCGGTGGTGGGGAGTGGAGCAACCCGAGACCGACGGTCCGTGGCGCGGTGTGGGGCGGTTTTCAACCCCGAAAAACTCAAAGCGGGCGTCGAAAAGCGGCGTAAAAAGCGACGACATGGCCATTTTGTGGGGCGAAATGGAGCGAATTTTGGAGGCGAAAATTTTTGTCGTCGCGTCGCTCTGTGGAGCGGCGCGACGGGGTGCGACATTTTTTGTCAGCATTGTACAAAAAACGCATTACTGATTTGACACGCGTCAGTTTTATGACGCAAAATCATGAATTTGAGGTAAACAATTTTCGAATGAATTGTAAATTACAAGAAAATCCTATTGCAAAAAATTCCATATTATATTATAATTGGAGCACAGTGGTGAGAAGTGGGGCGAAGTGGTGGATGAGTGGTGCAAAACTTCTTCCGAAATAACGCCGAACGATCATAAAAACTTGCCAAAAATGCCAAAAATTTTCTGGAAGGGAGGGCCTCGGTATGCTGACCGGCGAATACAGACACGCGATCGATCCCAAAAAGCGTCTCTTTATTCCTGCCAAGCATCGAGAGGTTTTGGGGACCTCTTTCATCATCGTCCGCGATCTGTACGAGCCCTGCCTGAAGGTCTACTCCGCTGAAGAATGGCAAGCTTTTATTGCTCCCATTGAGGCAATGGATCCTGAGGAAGCCGCCCCTATCCTGCGTTACTTTTACCGTGAATCGGTCAACGGCGACGCGGATGCCCAGGGACGTGTCACCCTCAACGATACGCTGATCAAGCGCGCCGGCATCTCCAAGGATGCCGTCATCGTGGGTTGCGGCCGTTACGCCGAGATCTGGTCAGCCGAGAACTTTGCTGCCAAGATGGATGAGGAGGATGTGGACGAGATCGCCGCAACCCTCCGCAGATTGAGACGTGAAGCCAAGGGGGTGAGAGCATGAGCGATTACGAGACACCCGATCTGTCCCAGAACGGAACGCCCGTAGATATCGGCGGACAGATCTTTGCCCACCGTTCGGTCATGCTGGAGCCCTGTATGGATGCCCTGGCCATCAAGCCCGACGGCATCTACGTAGACGGGACTGCGGGCGGCGGCGGACATTCCTTCGAGATCGCCAGACGCCTGACCACAGGCCGTCTCATCGCCATAGACCAGGACGAGGCCGCTATCAAGGCTGCCTCGGCCAAGTTGTCTTCCTTGGGCGACCGCGCCACCGTGGTTCGGAACAATTTCTGCCACGTGGCCGACGTACTCGACACTCTCGGCATTGATCGCATCGACGGAATCCTCTTGGACCTGGGCGTTTCTTCCTACCAGTTAGACACCCCCGAGCGTGGCTTTTCCTATATGGCGGATGCCCCCTTGGATATGCGCATGGATATGCGCTCCGAGAAAAACGCCTATCAGGTGGTCAATACCTACAGCGAGCATGACCTCCGCCGCATCCTCTTTGATTACGGCGAGGAACGGTTCGCGGGGCGCATCGCCTCACGGATCGTGGAGGCGAGGAGTGTACGCCCCATTGAGACCACGGGCGAGCTGACCGCGCTCATCAAATCAGCCATTCCCGCGGCGGCCAGGGACGGCGGGCATCATCCCGCAAAGCGTTCCTTCCAGGCCATCCGCATTGAAGTCAACTCCGAGCTCGACGTGATCCGTCCCGCTCTGGAGGCGGCGGCACAGCGGCTCCGCAAGGGCGGCCGCATGGCGGTCATTACCTTCCATTCCCTGGAGGACCGCATCGTGAAAAAGACCGTTGCCGATATGGCAAGCGGTTGCACCTGTCCCAAGGGACTTCCCGTATGCGTATGCGGGAAAAAGCCCACGGTCAAGGTGATCTCCCGCAAACCCATTCTTCCCGATGAGGAGGAACTGGAAAACAATCCCCGCTCCCGCAGCGCCAAGCTACGGGTGGCTGAAAAGTTGGATTGACAGCACCATTTTTGATTGTGCATCATTCGGCGTTTTTGCCGAGACCATATACCGTCCCCCGCGGGTCAACCTCGGAGGCAAAGAAGTCTAAAGAAAGGAAGAAGATCCATGGAGCATGAGTATAGACGGGATGAGCGGCAGGCATACGATCGGCTTACGTTGAACACCACCGGAAGCAGCGCCCGCCTTGTGAATGAAAATGAGATCGACCCCGCTGAGTTGCGTAGGAAGCAGGCTGAGTGTGGCGGAGCCGAGAATCAATACATAGATATGTTCTGTAATCGGTATCGGGACCGTGGTATTGCGGGACGGATCCACACAGATGCTGCCAAGCAGGAAAAGAAGGAGGCTCTGTCCAGAGCCATTACCCCCGGTTCCTACGTAGGTGCCGAGAAGCTGGCCGGCAAGGAAAAGCTGGACGCGTACCGCACCGGTGTCAGCGATGGCAAGCGGTATATGTCCGCCGAGGATTTCACCCGTTACTATCACGATCAGAGAGGCTACAAGTATCCCCAGTACCGTACTGTGACCGATGCCGAGCGCATCGCAGCCGTACAGGCAGTCGTGGCGGCCAATCCCCGTGAAACGAGGCTCGAACAGCCAAAAAAAGCCGTATGGCTTGCTGATACGGACAAGCTCCCCGCACCCCTGCAAAAGCTCATGGCCAAGCCCTTCTTCGTGCGGCTCAATGAGTGGGCAGGCGAGACCTTCCCCCGTGAGAGTGAAATGCGTTGCGTGACTCGGGAGGCCCGCGAGAGCGGTACCCGTCGGTACCGCCCCATTCCTGCGGGACTCGCTGCGGCACTTGTCACGGTGGTGGTATCCATGTCCATGGTCATTACCAGCACTGTGTCGGTAAGCCAGGCCACGAGAGACGTAAGCGAGCTCAAGGAGAGCGTTGCGGAGATGCGGGACGTACATAGCGAGCTGGCCGACCAGCTCGACCTCAAGAACGATATGCTGGCCATCGAGGACAAGGCAACGAACGAGCTGGGTATGGTTCACGAGAAATATCTGAACGGAGAATATCTGAACGATTCGGTGGAGGACCACCTGGAGGTCTACGATGAGGATCGCGACGGTGAGCAGCAGAAGGGCCTGGTTTGGTTGCTCTCGGCCTTCGGAATCGGGGATTGATCTCTTTTCAGAACAGGCATAACGTGCGGTGGGGTGTCATACCTTTAGAAGGGACGCTCCTGACCCCGTCGGCGTATGACTGCAATATCAGATGCGATTCAGGTGGCGTGTATGGGATACTCGCCACCTGCATTTTTTCCTTATAATGGGCGGTTGCAAACTGAGCAAATATGAGCTATTGTCGTAGGGAAGCCTGTAGGGCGGGGGCTTGCTCCCGCCGTTATTACCAAAAGAGCTATGCCCTACCATCAATTTCGTGGATATTTCGGCGGGAGCAAGCCCCCGCCCTACGCCGAACAATCGGAGAAGACCGTAACCTTATCAGCATATTGAATTCTTTATGCATCAATACCTTTTGCCACCGCCTATTCCCTTATAACGAAAGGAGGGATCTCCTTTGCAGACCCCCATCCGTCCGCCCGATACGGGTACCATCAAACGGGCCAACGTGATCGGTATTCTGATCGCGGCTGTTTTTATTATGCTGCTGGCCCGCATCCTGAAATATCAGACTTTGGATTACGATAAATACCGCGATAAGGTCCTGAATCAGATCACCACCGAGGCCGAGGTGGTGGCCGAGCGGGGTAAGATCTATGACCGCAACGGCGTGCTCCTGGCCACCAGCATCACCACCTATCGGGTGTTCATAGCCCCCCGCATCGTGGCCCAGGTGTCGGAGGAGCAGGAGCTGAAATACGATGTGCTCATCGCCACCGAGCTGGCTCCCATCCTGGACGTGGATTACGAGTACATCCTGGATCAGACCACCTATACCAAGTACATGGATCGCACCCTGGCCCGCAACGTGGACGAGGACGTGGCCGCCCAGGTCCGTAAGGTCATCCGAGACAACGATCTGGAGGATATGGTGTTCCTGCAGGCGGGCACCAAGCGTTACTACCCCGGCGGGACCCTGGCCTGCCACGCCCTGGGCTTTACGGGCAGTGACGGCGCGGGCCAGTACGGCCTGGAGCTGAAATACGATAGCGTTCTCTCGGGCACCAACGGCAAGTACATCACCGCCCGCGATTCCCACGGCAACGAGATGCCCTACGAATACCAAAGCTACATCGAGGCCCGCGACGGCTACTCCATCGTGACCACCCTGGACATCAATATCCAGGCGGCCCTGGAGGAACAGCTCCGCACCACCTACATCGAGTCGGGCGGTCAGAACCGCGCCACGGGTATGGTGGTGGACGTGGAAACGGGCGAGATGCTGGCCATGGCGGTCTATCCGCCCTTTGACCTCAACGATCCCCGCAAGCTCAACGAGTACGATCAGGCGACCCTGGATGCCTCGGGGCTGGAGGTGGACAGCGAGGACTATAACAAGCTCAAGCAGGAGCTTCAGCTCACCACCTGGTCCAACAAGGCGGTCACCGAGGTCTATATGCCCGGCTCCACCTTCAAGATCGTCACCGCCTCCATGGCCTACGAGGAGAACCTGGTGGTGGAGAGGGAGACCTTCTACTGCCCCGGCTACCACGTGGTCCTGGGCATCAAGATGCGGTGCCACAAGACCGAGGGCCACGGCTCCCAGACCTTCGCCGTGGGTCTGCAAAACTCCTGCAACCCCGTCCTCATGATGATGGGCGCGCGGATCGGGCGGGATAAGTTCTACAACTACTTCCGCTCCTTCGGCTACCTGGAAAAGACCGGCATCGACCTGCCCGGTGAGGGAACCAGCATCTTCTACCCCGAGAGCGGCTTCTCCGAGCTGGACCTGGCCACCGCCTCCTTCGGTCAGAACTTCAAGATCAGCCCTATCCAGCAGCTCATGGCGGTCACCGCCGTGGCCAACGGCGGCTATCTCCTGACCCCCCGCATGGTCCGCGAGGTGCAGGACAGCGAGGGGAACGTCATCGAGACCTATTCCACCGACGTGAAGCGTCAGATCATCTCGGAATCCACCTCCAAAAAGCTGGCCCAGGTCCTGGAGCAGGGCGTGTCGGGCGGCGCGGG